>NZVW01000027.1 GCA_002697475.1 Aquimarina sp.
GTCCCTTCATCATTCTGATTTGCCTTGATAAAGATTTCTTCAGGAAAATCCTGATTACCTACCTTTTGATATTTTGGATAGTTGATCAGAAGATTTCTATTCTCCATAGATTGGCTTATTCCCTGCTGCGAAATTCTAAAATTAGATGGATTGATAAATAATAATCTCTCGAATATCTCTAATTCCTTTTTAGGCATAAGCTGGTAGGATTGATTTACCACCTCTGCTTTAAATTTTTCCCCTCTTAAATTAAACAAAGACTGACCTATCAACATCTGCTGTACTTTATAAAAATCGAGCTCAGTACCCAACCACTCCTCAATCATTTTAAAACTACCGTCAAAATAAGTGCTATTAATCTTTTCATAATAACTCACTTTTTCAGGTGTAATCATGGCTTTAGCTACAGTGATACCTAATACTTTTGCACTTAGCCAAATCACTTCATCCTTTTTCATCCTTAGGGTGACTGTAGGACTAACGGATTGTCGCCCATCATCATAACTTACCTTTAATCTGGCATTTAATGTTTTAAAATTAAACGCCTTGTTATAGTGGTTTGCTATAATTTTATCTGCGCTCAAACTTTTTATAGATCCTGTACTAGCCGTTTTGGTACCTTTACATGAGCTTAGTACCAGAACCAAGCTAAATATTGTAATTATAATCTTAGAGTTCATTAAGATTTATTTTCTAGTTCAGTTGCTTTTGTTTTATACTTTAAAGCATTGTTCTGGTCTCCCATTTTTTCGTAAGCTAATCCAATCTGCTTATAAAAATCCGCTTCCATTTTTTGATCTTCAATTATATAATCAATTCCTGAAGTTAATACTTCCAGCGCTTCCTCTGTTTGATCAAGATTGATCAAAGCAACTCCATTAATGAGATAAAATATAGGTTGAGCAGGATACATTTCTATAGCCAATTGACTACCCATTTTAGCCTTTTCATACCTCTTTAAATCCACCTGTAGCAAAACAATTCTTTTAAGAAGATCATAATCTGTTGAAGCTCCTTTTAAACTGCGCTCATAAAAATTTAAAGCTAATTCCTTTTCATTTCTCCCGTAGTAGAAGTTTCCCAGCTCCATAAAAATTTTATCTGCGCTTTCACTTTCCTGAAAAGAGTTGATAATTTCTGAAAGTCTACTTTCATATTGAGGGTTAGCCCCAATATATTCTAAAAAATCCTGAATTACTTTAAATTTTGATGCCTCGTCTACTACATCGCTTTGTAATGTAATATTCATTGAGGTAATGGCTCTTTCTATATCTTTATCATCCAGATAAAATTTATACAAGGCTAAATGCACCAATTCTGATTTTGGTCTTTGCTTCAGTAATTCTTTAGCAATTTCATAGGCTTTATCCGTATCTCCCTCCTGACTGTATACATAAATAAGATTGAGGTAGTTTTGTTCGATTTTAGGATTCTCTGCAATTTTTGCCTCTAGTCTTTGAATCTGGCTATTGGGATTAGTAATCTTTAGACTTATTCTTTTTCTAAGTTGTTCTCTATATTCATCTGTTCCCAACTCATCAGTTAGTTCATCCAGAACTCTAATAGCATCATCATATCGCTCTTCTATATAATACAAATTTGCCAATTGTTCTTTAAACATAGAATCGTATTCCGATAATTTTTCTACAATTGCAATTGATTCTGAGTACTTTTCAAGTTTAAAATAGGTTTCAAACATAAGTTCCAAAGCATATTTGTCTTCTGGTCTTTGTTCTAAAACTTTAGCAAAATTTTCTTCTGCACTTTTATATTCCTTTAATTCCAGATAATTTTTACCCAATTCATAATAAAGAATAATAGGTTCAGGATCAATCTTAATACACTTTTCAAGTGCTTCAATAGCCTTTTCATAATTCGTAATTGCCTTTTGCTTTAAAGCCTCAAAAAATGCTTCCTGAAACTCATCAGAAACATCACCCAGATCATCTTCTATTTGAGGTTGTTGCCAGGCAGGTTCAAGTTGTTTAATCTGGCAATAGAGCGGTGACTGAGTATATACCAGTACAGAAAAAACTATGATTACCTTATTAAAACTTGAAAAACTCATTACATTATTTTTTTACTCTAAAACTGAATAATCACCAATACTTATAGCGGTATAATTACCATCATAAACCACATGATTACCAATCATTGCATTATTAAGATTCGCATTTTTGATAACACTATTCTCCTGGACCAAGCTATTCTTTATCTGAGTATCTTCTAACACTGTATTATTGCCTAAAGATACGTTAGGACCTACAGTAGTGTTCTTTAGTTTCACATTTTCTCCAATAAAACAAGGTGCAATGATTTTAGCATTTTCCAGTATTACTGAATCTGCTATCAATGGCTCATTATCCTTTTCTAAAAACCCAAGCATTCTGGAATTTGTTTCTACGGTTACATTTTTGTTACCGCAATCCATCCATTCATCCACCTTACCTGTAACAAAAACCTTACCTTTTTCCATCATTCTTTTAATACCGTCGTTAATCTGGTATTCCCCTCCGTGTATAATATTGTTATCCAGAACGTACTGAAGTTCATCTTTAAGAACTCCTACATCCTTAAAATAGTATATCCCTATAACGGCAAGATCAGAAACGAAGTCTTTTGGTTTCTCAACCAGTTCAATGATTTCATTCCTTTCATTAAGCTTAACTACACCGTATGCTTCCGGACGATCAACCTGTTTAACCCAAATTACAGAATCCGCATCTTTATCCAGATTAAAATCTGCTCTTATTAAAGTATCTGCATAAGCTATTACGGCTGGGCCGGATAAAGAATCTTTGGCACTCATAATCGCATGTCCGGTTCCCAGCGGCATATCCTGTCTATAAATTGATGCTTTAGCTCCCAGACTTTGTGCTAATTCTGTTAAGCTCTCTACAACATCATCACCAAAGAAGGCCGGATCCCCTAATATAAATGCGATCTCTTCGATAGGTTCTCCGAGTACTTTTGCTATATCCGATACCAATCTGTGTACAATAGGTTTGCCCGCTACAGGAATTAATGGTTTAGGCACAGTCAACGTATGAGGACGTAATCTGGATCCCCTTCCTGCCATCGGTACTATAATTTTCATGAAAATGTTTTTAAGTTTTTAATTAATTTTTATTGTACTCCTGTACTACCGAAACCACCTTCACCACGAACAGTCTCAGATAATTCTTCCACGGTTACCCATTCCGCTCTTTCGTGTTTAGCAATAACCATCTGAGCAATACGCTCTCCTTTATTAATCACAAAATCTTCGTTAGAAAGGTTAACCAGAATCACTCCTACCTCACCTCTGTAATCCGCATCTATGGTACCCGGTGCATTTAAAACCGTAATCCCTTTTTTTGCAGCTAAACCACTTCTGGGTCTTACTTGCGCTTCAAATCCGATTGGTAACTCTATATAAAGTCCAGTCTTAACTATAGCTCTTTCTAAAGGTTTCAAGGTAATTGATTCTTCTATATTAGCGCGAAGATCCATCCCAGCTGAGGCCATAGTCTCATATTCCGGTAAACTGTGTGATGATTTATTAACAATCTTAATGTGCATATTAAGCTATTATTTTTTAAATATTACTTATTAAATAGTTGTTTTAATTCCCTTTTTTCTGAAGTAAACAAAATTACTAAAAACACAAGTAACAAGGGGATTGAAATCCAATAATTACTTTTTGCAAAGTAAAATGATATACAGGAAAAGGAAATGGAGGTGATTAAATAAAACCCTATCCTTTTTAAATCATAAGGAATCGGATAGTATTTCCTACCAAAATACCATGATAATAACATCATAATTCCATAAGCTGCTAGTGTTGCAATAGCGGAGCCCTGATAACTATAATAGGGAATTAGGGTAAAATTCAACGTCAAAGTGATCAAAGCCCCTAGAACAGATATGTATGCGCCAAATTTAGTGCGATCTGTTATTTTATACCATACTGATAAATTGTGGTAAATACCGAGACATAGATTTGCCAATAATATGATAGGTACTATACTCATAGCATCCCAGTAGGATTGATCTCGTATAAACAAATGCTTTAACAAGTCTGAAAAAACCGTTACCGCCAATAATATAAGAGATCCAAAGGCAACAAAATACTTAGTAATTAAAGCATACATCCTTGGCGCAGCCTTTTCTTCAGAAAACTTAAAGAAAAAAGGTTCGATCCCCAGACGAAATGCCGTAGCAAATAATGTCATAAACAAAGCCAACTTATAACAGGCAGAATATATTCCCACAACGTGCTCTGCTGTATCCTCCGGAAGTAAAAAATCCAGTATAATTCTGTCAAAAGTTTCATTAATGGAAAACGCCACACCTGAAATCAACACTGGAAATGCATACTGCATCATTCTTCGCCAAAGTTCACTATCAAACCTAAATTTCACTCTAAAATAAAACGTGATCAACAATGCCAAAGTCAAGGCACTTGCTATTAAATTAGATATAAATATGTAGCTAATTTCAAAATCATCTTTACATATATAATCCAATAAAGATGGTTTTGACGTAAGCTTAATTAAAAAGAGTAAGAAAAATATATTAAGCCCAAAGTTGACGATTACGTTAATAATTTTAATTACCGCATAACGCATAGGGCGTTCCTTAGCCCTAAGGTAAGCAAAGGGTATAATCACAAGTGCGTCCAGCAGCAAAATCCATATAACCAGCGTAATATATTTGACATCGATCCCCGTAAGAATAGCTATTTGATTTTTCGTCAGTAGAGCTATTATAAAAAACAAAAAAGAGGATACCACTAAGGAAATTGCCGAAGTACTCACTACAGATTTTTTATCATTTTCTTTATTAAAAAATCTAAAGAAAGCAGTCTCCATACCATATGCGAGAATCACATTAAATAACACAAAGTATGAGAATATCAATGACACCTCTCCATACTCCTCTGTAGGTAATTGATCTGTATAAAGTGGTACTAATAAAAATGACAACATTCTGGGAAGAACTGTTGCCATTCCGTATATAAAAGTTTGTTTAAATAGCTTTTGAAAAACTGCCAATGTCTTCTGGTTAAGACCCTAAAAGTACGTTTTTATTGCTTCATTTGCATAGGATACGCTTCCATTTGCTTTTTAGTCAACTTTTCAATCTTAAAAAATCCCTCTTTACCCTCCTTTGAATATGCGATCACACATTGATCACCCTGTATATCAAAAGGAATCTTTTCAGTTTCTGGTAGTTTATTATCATACTCATCCTTTGGATCTTTACTCATTATCAAATCGCGCTCAGGCTCACTTTGGTACTTCCCCACATACACATTTTCATTAGGTTTTTTATTCAACTGAATTTTGTGTCCTTTAAAATATGCATATTGAAGATTCAAGTCATTCTGTCGATCTGATAAAGGTATATAGAGGTTTATTCCTGTACCGCCCTCCTTGATACCTGCAACCCATTCCTGATAATAGGCTTGCTTTACAGCTACTGGTTGTATATCGTCTATCTTTTGACTACTAGCACATTGTATCATTATTAATGCGCTCACACAAAAGACAATTTTACTTGCTATATTTTTTAAAATCATTATGGTCAAATTTATAGTTAACATTAGATACTATTCAATTGTCGTACCAAGATAGTAAACAACCTGTAAACATATGGAATTTTGATTATGAATATAAAAAAGAAAACCTCACATAAGTGAGGTTTCTAATACTCTATAAATAAGTTATTTTCTAACCATTAAGCGCTTCAGCTCCTCCAACGATTTCAAGAATTTCGTTAGTAATTGCTGCCTGTCTTGCTTTGTTATATGATAATTTAAGCGAGTCTCTTAACTCCTTGGCATTATCAGTTGCCTTATGCATTGCCGTCATACGGGCACCATGCTCCGAAGCAAAAGAATCTCTAATCGCCTTGTATAATTGCGTTTTTAGAGATTTAGGAATTAATTCTTCAACAATCTCCTGCTTTGTAGGTTCAAATATATAATCCAACTCTACATTTTCATCTCTTTTCACAGGTGAGATTGGTAGAAACTGTTCAACAATAACATCTTGTGAAGCTGCATTCTTAAACTGATTATAAATCAAAACAATTTTATCATAATCACCGGCTGTAAATCTAGCCATCAGATCTTCAGCAATCTCAGCTACATTAGCAAAAGTAAGATCATCATAAACATCATTTCTGTTACTAACAACGGTATGTGTTTTAGAGATTACGTCATTAACCTTTTTACCGATTGTTACAAAATCTACTTGTTTATCAGCATATTGATTTTGATATAAATCTCTTGACCCCTTAATGATGTTAGTATTAAATGCTCCAGCCAGACCACGATTAGAAGCTATAGCCACAACTAATATCTTTTTTATCTCTCTCTCCTCTGCATAAACACTAGCATTATCACCTTCTAAAGTAGCACTTAAACTTTGTAATAGTTCAGTAAGCTTATCGGCATAAGGACGCATCGCAGTAATAGCCTGTTGTGCTTTATTCAACTTTGCAGCAGAAACCATTTTCATAGCACTGGTGATCTGCATAGTTGATGACACAGAGGTAATTCTATTACGTAACTCTTTTAAGTTTGCCATTTTTTATTGAATTAAGATTTTAAGAGTTAAATCTTCAAATCTTTATATTAAACAACATCTTAGAAAAGTGTCAGGCCTTTAAGAAGCCTGACACTTATGCCTAATTTTTAGTTTTTATATTTTGCAGAGATTTCTTTAGTAGCTGAAACTAATACATCTGTAACTTCATCAGTTAATTTACCAGCCTTTAAAGAATCTAAAGCATCTCTGTGCTTCGCATTTAAATACTCTATATAATCTCTTTCAAATTCCTTCACTTTATCTACAGGAACCTCTCTCAATAAGTTCTTAGAACCTGCGTAAATAATAGCGATTTGATCTTCTACAGTATAAGGATCGTTTTGAGCCTGTTTTAAGATCTCCACGTTTCTTCTACCTTTTTCAATAACATTAAGCGTAGCTGCATCAAGATCGGATCCGAATTTAGCAAAAGCTTCTAATTCACGGAACTGTGCCTGATCTAATTTAAGCGTACCTGCTACCTTTTTCATTGACTTAATCTGAGCAGAACCTCCTACACGAGATACAGAGATACCTACGTTAATTGCAGGACGCACCCCTGAGTTAAATAAGTCAGATGTTAAGAAAATCTGCCCATCCGTAATAGAAATTACGTTTGTAGGAATGTATGCAGATACGTCACCAGCCTGAGTTTCAATAATTGGTAATGCCGTTAAGGATCCTCCTCCTTTTACTTTACCTTTTAAAGAATCAGGTAAATCATTCATGTCTTTTGCAATATTGTCATCAGCAATAACTTTTGCAGCACGCTCCAATAATCTGGAGTGAAGATAGAAAACGTCTCCAGGATAAGCTTCACGACCTGGTGGACGACGTAAAAGAAGTGACACCTCACGATAAGCCACTGCCTGCTTTGATAAATCATCAAATACAATCAATGCCGGACGACCAGTATCACGGAAATATTCTCCAATAGCTGCACCTGCAAACGGAGCATATACCTGCATTGGAGCCGGATCTGAAGCGTTTGCAGCGACAATAGTTGTGTATGCAAGAGCTCCTTTATCTTCTAAAACCTTAGCAATAGCGGCTACTGTAGAAGCTTTTTGTCCTACTGCAACATATATACAATATACAGGCTCACCTGCATCATAAAATTCCTTTTGATTAAGAATCGTGTCAATACACACTGTAGTCTTACCAGTCTGACGGTCACCAATTACAAGCTCACGCTGTCCTCTACCAATTGGCACCATAGCATCGATAGACTTAATACCTGTCTGAAGTGGTTCGTTTACCGGCTGACGGAAAACAACTCCAGGAGCCTTACGCTCTAATGGCATTTCAAAAGTTTCACCTTCTATTGGGCCTTTACCATCGATT
Organism: Aquimarina sp.; assembly: GCA_002697475.1. Lineage (GTDB taxonomy): Bacteria > Bacteroidota > Bacteroidia > Flavobacteriales > Flavobacteriaceae > Aquimarina. The sequence continues at coordinate 7,920 of NZVW01000027.1, forward strand.
GGCATACCTAGCGTGTCCACTACACGTCCTACGATACCTTCTCCTACATTAATAGATGCGATTCGCTGAGTTCTCTTTACGGTAGCTCCTTCTTTCACTTCTGTAGACGAACCTAAAAGAACCACCCCAACATTATCCTCTTCAAGGTTAAGTACGATACCTTCAAGACCTGATTCGAACTGTACTAATTCTCCGTATTGAGCATTAGACAATCCGTAAACACGTGCGATACCATCACCTACCTGTAATACAGTACCTACTTCCTCCAATGAAGCTGTAGCTTCAAATCCAGATAATTGTTGTTTTAATATTGCTGATACTTCAGCAGGATTCACTTCTGCCATTTTATAGTAATTTAAACGGGCTTAATTACCCCTTTTTAATTATTAATTTTTTTATTAATTGCTTAGTTCTCTTCTTAATGTTGTCAACTTATGGGCTACACTTGCGTTGTATTGTAAGTCCCCAACTCTAAGAATAAAACCTCCGATAATACTTTCATCAACGATATTGTTGATAGAAGCCTCATTACCGGTTAATTCTTTAACTTTTGCTAAAACTTTCTCTTTTAGTTCACCGTCTATTGGTATAGCCGTCGTAACAGTAGCCGTCTGAGTATTATTTAACTCATTGTATAGTTTATTATACTGAACCGCTACACTACCTAAAAGTTCAATTCTTTTATTATCTACCAAAGTAGCAAACAAACCTTCAGTAATAGCATTTACTCCTTTAAATATTTCTTTTAAAGAAGCTAGTTTAATTTCATTCTTTACTAATGGGCTCGCTAACATCAGCTTCAGATCTTTACTAGCATCCACTGTGTCAGCGATGGTAGTCATATCTTTATGAACATCTGATGTAGCATTTTTGTCCTGAGCTAAACTCAAAACCGCTTTTGCGTATCTTACTGCTGCTCTACTCATTGATCCAATTAGTTTATAGTAACATCACCAAGCATAGACTCTACTAACTCCATTTGTCTCTCCTTGCTTGATAATTCTTTTCTTACCACTTTTTCTGCGATCTCTACAGATAATTCAGCTACCTGATTTTTAAGTTCTGCAATAGCAGCTTTCTTTTCACTTTCTATTGAAGCATGAGCCTGAGCTACGATTTTATCAGCTTCTGCCTGAGCTTCAGTTTTAGCTTCAGTTATCATCACTTCTTTCATCTGACGCGCTTCCTTTAACATTGCATCTCTCTCAGCTCTGGCTTCATTAATGATTCTTTCGTTATCTGCCTTTAAGTTTTGAAACTCTTTTCTAGCGTTTTCAGCTTCTTTTAAAGCATCTTCAATTCCCTTTTCTCTATCATTAAGACTCTGAAGAATAGGTTTCCACGCAAATTTTCTCATTAATACAATTAGTATTAACAAGATTACCGCCTGCATTATAAATAAACCCGGAGAAAAATCGTTCAATAAATTCATTTTACTTCTTTTAGATCTTTATTTACTTTGTTCAATCAATAATTTAATAAACACATCCTGTAACCAACCGTCACAGGATATGTCTTCTGTAAAATTACTTTCCTAAGATTAAAGCACCGAATGCTAAACCTTCTAAAAGTGCTCCGATGATAATCATCGCAGTTTGAATCTTTCCAGCAGCTTCTGGCTGACGAGCAATACCTTCCATTGCTTTTCCACCAATCTGTCCCAATCCGATTCCTCCTCCGATTACGATTAATCCAGCTCCAATTAAGTTGTACATAATAACTGATTTATATATAATTAAACAAATTCAAATTTTTTAAATAACCTTATTGTCTTCCATCCCGTGACCTTCTGCATCGTGTGCGTGATCGTGATGATGCTCCTCTACTGCCATACCGATAAACAATGCCGATAACATCGTAAATATATAGGCCTGTAAAAAAGCTACCAATAATTCAATCAACGTGATGAATGTGGACAAAAGTAAAGAAATAGATGTTGAACCTACAGCACCAAATTGTACCTTCATTGTTATCATTAATGCAATTAAGCTCATCACCACGAAGTGACCTGCTGTAATGTTAGCAAAAAGACGTATTAATAATGAAAACGGCTTTGTTAATATCCCTAGAATTTCTATTGGCATAAGGATAATTTTCATAGGTACAGGTACACCTGGCATCCAGAAAATATGCTGCCAGTAATCTTTATTACCACTAAACTGCACTATGATAAATGTAAATATGGCTAAACAAACTGTCACAGCAATTTGTCCTGTAATATTGAATCCTAGTGGAGTTAACCCTAACAGGTTAGCAATCCATATAAAGAAAAACACAGTAAGCAAGAAGCCCATATATTTTCTGTATTTTTTTTCTCCGATATTGGGTCTAGCGATTTCATCTCTGACATAAATCACTAAAGGCTCAAGCACTCTTGAAAAACCCGTAGGAACTGGGCCTTTTTTATAGCCTCTGGCTAAAGCAGAAAAACCTAATAACATCAAAAGCCCAACTAATAACATTCCTACCACACTTTTTGTAATAGAAAAGTCTAAAGGTCTTTTGTTAGTAGGATGATCGTGCTCATCCATATTTAATGTTCCTTCTGCGTCCGTCTTGTAGATCTTACCGTGGTATAGTTTGTAATAATTACCATCAACCTCAGCAACGGTTTCACCGTGGTGAAATTTAGATGAACTAAACACCTTTAATCCGTCATCCCATAAAATTACAGGAAGAGGGAAACCAACGTGGTGTCCTGTTTCTCCATCCGTATACAATATAAAATCATGAGAGTCCTGAAGGTGGTGTTTAATATAATCCGTGATCTCCTCCTGAGTATTCACAGGGTCTCCTTTTGTTCCGTTTTCGCTATCCTTGGCGAAAGTTGATAAACCAGTTAATAAAAGTAGAAAAACTACTGATTTTATTAGCGCGTTGTGAAATACTTTCATTCTTAAATTCTACTATTTTTTAGTATGCTTTGAATTTGGGTGCAAAAGTACATTATTAATTTTCAATAATTGTACAGAAATGAATTTTTTTCTTCTTAAAATTTAATGTTTTTCTAAGAATGCCTCAAAAATTAAGATTGAGCAACTTCTTAGAATCAAAAAAAGTTAATCTCTTAAATTATAAGTTGTTATCCGTATTTTTATTTAGCAGTTTTGAAGTAAGTACAACCAGTACAATGAGATATATTATATAATACATGAAGAAAATATACTTTTTAGAGTCGCCTGCATTTTCATCAAGCCAACCTCTACTGTAAAGATAGAAGGCTGCAGCTGCAATCTTACCCAGCAGTAGACCTATAAATACAAACCCTGCCTGAGTTGGCATTTTTTTTGTGGCGATATACGTTGATATATAAATTAGTATAGAGAAAAAGCAAAGAAAAGCCTGCTGTTTGAATATCTCATTTAAGTTATCTTGTTCCATCCAAAGAGGAACTAAAAAAATATGAGTTATCATTAGAAATATACCAACAATAACAAGGACAATACTATTTTTAATCATAAAAGGAATACTGAAAAGTACTTTGAAGGAAAAAATTAATTCTTTTTACTATCTCCCAGAATTTGCCAAATCGCACTACCAATAGCCAAAAAAACAGCAGCAATACCGATCCACTTTTCATAAAAAGGCTCTGTATAGTTGTTTCTTTGGTCGAGATACTTACCTAAATAATATCCGCCCAGAATTATGGCTAATATCTGGATTCCTAGACTGGTATATTTTAGATAGGTCTTAAGCGGACTTCCCTTGTCCTTCTGATTGTTTTTGTCCATCCTGTTTGCCTATAGATTTAACGCCTCCCTTCATAACACAGGATGCATTAAATGTTGCACCGGGTTCCACTGCTAATTTACCTACTGATACATCACCCTCGATATGAGCCGTTGGTTTTAGCGACAAAGTTCCTGTAACTAAAAGATTTCCTGAAAATTTACCTTCAAAATCTGCATCTGAACACTCTAGAGTACCTTGAATAAAACCTGTAGATCCCACTACGACCTTACCATTAGTTTTAAAAGTACCTTCAATCGTTCCTTCAACTCTGAAACCACCTTCAGAAATGATATCACCTACGATCTTAGTTCCTTCAGAGATCTTATTTTGATTTCTTGAAAAATCCGATGGTCCTTGGTCTTTACCTTTTTTATTATCTGAAAACATATGATTAGGGGTGTTAAGTTATTAATTCGTTTCTTCCTTATTCTTATTATAACTATAGTTATCTAAATTCTTATGTATCTGCACAATTCTATAATTAGGAGAAGCCATTACTACATAATCTCTTTTTACTGCCGGATAATACTTCTTCTTTCTATTATAATTTCTGATATCTACTCCTCGCGTATCCTCTACCTGACCTAATTCTAATAACTCGGCTAATCCCTGAGCTTCCAAAAGGTCTCTACGTGTATGTACAACTAAAAATTGTTGATCTTTAGTATAGGCATCTACAGAAACTTTCATTTTGTCATACCTTAACTCATTAAGAATATCTTCAATATTTTGCTGGATTAGTTTAATTTCTTCTGTGTCTGCAGCGGCAAATGGATACACGATCTTATGATTTAACTCTCCGGCAAGTTCTTCATTAAATGTAGCATTTTGAATTTGCGGAATGGTCGTTTCAATTATAAACTGAGCCTTTTTACCTTCAGGGCTTTGCGGGTAGTTAAGCGCTACATAGTTGAGTGCATTTTTGTAATCTTCGAAACCTCTCCATCTTCCTATAGCTTGTGCCTTTAGCAATTCAAATTTAGGAACAGACTCCTCACCTTCAAATTTTGTAATCATTTCGTCACTCTCTGCTATGACGCTTGCATATTTCTGATTTTTAAAGTCACTATACAACCTATTGTAAATAGCCTCAGGACTATCCTGATCCTGCTCTAATTCTCTATCAGGATTGAGCAATGCTTTAGCATATCTTGTTTCCGGGTGGTTATTGACTATATTTTGCTTCATACTCTCCGCCTTATCCTCTTTTTCCTGAAGCTGATAGATTTTATATAAGTTGTATTTAGAAGGCACTACAAGCTTTTCCTCCGGGTTGCTTTGCAATAAATTCTCCAGTTTGTCCACTGCAAGATCATACTCCTGAAATTTTTCTTTATAAATAATTCCCAGTTGGTAATATGCAAAGTTCCGCTCTGTTTTAATACTATCAATGACCTTAGGGTCTGATGGCACCTGAGCGATATACGTAAGCGGATCAAAAGTTGGGTCAGTATCTATAGAGTACAACTCCTCTTTAATATTTTCGTCTGTAGCTACTGCCTTAGGGTCCGTTAAAGAAGCTATTCTCCAATTATCCTGTAGTTCCCTATTGCCATATAATCTTTTAAAGGTTGATTTACCAAAAGCTACTGTGGTGGGATTGTAGAAATAAAATGTGCCTTCGCTTTTAGGACTACCAATAGGAACACTTCCTGAGCCGGGTTGTTGAAATCTCTGCTCTGGTGGTAAATTTTGTTTGAACTCAGCAATTTCTTCTGCTTCCTGAGCCTTTATAGCTAGAGTTTTTAAACTATCTGCATACTTCTGATAATACTCCAAACGCTCAGCATCACTCATATTAACAATAGTAAGTATACTATCATTTTTTCTGGCAATACCATCATACAGGATAACATCATCCAGATTGTCTCTTTTACGTTTTAATACTCTATACTTTTTCGCGTTTTCGTTCCATCTTTCCAACGTGCTGTCATAATATTTACCAGCAATAGCGTACTCCTTTGCATCAAAATTGAAATTTCCTAAGTTGAGATAGTTCTTTGATTCCAGAACTTTATCCTGCAAGTTTGTTCTTAGCGATTTTTTATAGTAGGCTGTTGCTCCTTCTATGGAATCCGTTTTCTTAAAGTACTCTGCCTTTTGATAATAGATAACGTCTAAAAAAGGTCTATTTTCTCTGTTTTCTTCGAGATCTGTTAAGTGTTCAAAAAACTCCTGTTTATTACCCAGAATATAATCAAAGTTTCTTGCCTTCGCGGCCTCTGCGTTGATCATATATCTCCTGGGTGTCTTTCTGTTTAAATCAATAACCTGTGAGTACGCATAATTAGCACTGTCTCTATATCCTAACTGATCTAACAACTGCCCTTTGATATAATAATATCTTCCCTTTTCTTCGTTATTTTTTGTATGTATTGCGGCCTTTGAAATATAAGTAATTGCAGAGTCTTGCTCCTTTAGATTAATATACGCCTGAGCTATCATCGATAAAGCGTCAGCATAATCCTGATCGCTTAGGTACTCAAACCTGATCATTCTTTTAAGATCAGTGATCGCCTTTTCATCATTATCCAATCTAAGATTGGTTTTTGCTTTCCAGACTTTGGCTTGATTTATAGAATTACTGGTAGGGTATTTATACAAAATATAGTTGAATGCCTCTAATGCAGGAACAAAGCGTTGTTCAAAATATCTGGCTTTTCCTAATAGCATAAAGGATTCGTCCATTTTAGGATTTTTTTCCCTATCATTAATCAGCATGCTATGTTTTTGAATGGCCTTTGCAGCCTTTTCCTCTGCCTTGTCAAAATTTTGGTTCAATACCTCGTTAGGTAATCTCACATCCTCACTTACGATCATACGCTCTACGGGGAGCACTTCCCAAAAATTATCGCGATAGGTTTGTATCAGCTCCTCACGACCCTGTGTGAAGGCATTACGGCCATTATACAACGTATTATTTTTTGTAGTGATGTCGTGCCAGGTTCTGTTGACCCACTTGTCCTTCTTACGAGAACAACTTATACCAACAATAACTACAGCAAAGACTATAAGAAGATATGATAATCTTAGTTTCAAAATAAATCCCTTTAAGTACCTCAGATAACTAAAAATTAATGCTTTTAGTGTATTTATAGCAGTAAAAATACTGTGTGAAATGTAAAAATACATTTCTTTATTAAAAAATAAGGGAAATAAGCAGTTTTTCTGTAACTGAAATGTAAAAATAAAGGTGCTAAATTGATAATCTTTTGGCACCTTGTTTTAAAAATATTAAATAAGGTAATTAACTACCTGTTAAAATGCTCCTCCAATTCTTTAAGTGTAGCTTCTGAAGTCATAATATCCTTTACCACTTCTCCCTTGTCCAGAACAACAATTCTCTCACACACTTCAGTAACGTGAATCAGATCATGACTGGATACTAATACAGTTACTTCAGGATCAGAGGCCATTTCTTTAATAATTTTCTTCAATCGTATTTGCGTTGTAGGATCCAGATTAGCAAATGGCTCATCTAGCACGACTACTTTTGGTTTGCCAATCAAAGCTGCTACAATACCAGCCTTTTTTTGATTTCCTTTTGATAGATCGCGCAAGTATTTCTTTTGACCCAAAATTTCCCCATGAAAGAAATCCTCAAACTCAGCCAGAAGTTTATCGACATCTGCCTTGTTTTGTCCTCTAAGTTCTCCTATAAAGTAAAAATATTCCTCTGCCGTTAAGTATCCTATTAAAAAAGTTTCATCAATAAAAGCAGACGTATATGTTTTCCATTCTTCACTTTCATTCACCTTAACCTGATCGCTCTGAATATAACCGGTTGAAGGCTGAATAAGATCCAACAAGCAGCTGAACAATGTCGTTTTACCCGCTCCATTATTACCAACCAATCCAAAACTAGAACCACTCTTGATCTCCAGTTGCTCTATACTTAAAACAGTATTACCTGTATATTTTTTAGTTAAATTATGTACTGAAATCATCTCTTAATTTTTTTGTTTATACGCCCAAAGCGTTTTATACTTTTCTGTTTTATAAATCTTTTCAATCATCGCAAATACTTTATCCCTAAGTGCAAATCCAGCCAAACCAGCTATTGCAACCAGCGCGTAACCGGCATAAGGGCTATATGCATAATGCCCTATAGCATAAAGGATCATTGGTAAAGCCATTTTAGGCAACGATAGCAATAATGTTTTGACATTAAAAGCTTGTTTGTCTCCAAACGCCTTTTTGTTACTGGTCAGGTCTATAGGCGTTTTTACATATGCTCCGGCCCATAGTACTACGTGAGAGTTTACTCCTATGTTATAAATAGCCGCAACTATAATAGCTACATAAACATCCCAACCAAAGTAAAGATATCCTGATGCCAGTATGGTAGAAATAAATGTGGCTATAACCATCAGCCACCATTTTGACGATAAATATTCCTTGTATTTAATATTTTGGCTCATCATCAACGGATAATATGAGCTATCCCAACTTGGAACAAACTGACCAAAGCTTAACAAAAATCCTCCTGTAACAAATATCGCTGCGAAAATTCTCCAAACAGGTCCATCATAAACCTCAACAGCGCCAGTAAAGAATAGTAGACCATAAAACAGAAACATGATACTCACAAAAACAGTAGTACGTGCTCGCTTATTTCGCTTTATCAATTTAATATCATTCTTAAGAAAAACTGCAGTTTTACCAAATCGATCCAGCCAATCTAAATTCTCAGTTTTGATATTCTTTGACTTTGTGGCTAAGCCAGCGTCAAGATACAGATCATGATAAAATGATCTGAAAGCTATCATAATCAGCAAAATCATTAAACCTAAAGGTATCAATACCGCCCAGTAGGTGTTATAAAACAACTCAAAAACAGGAGCTGTATACGTAGTGATATCAAAATATCCGAAATACTGTAATCCTGCTAAAACTGCCAAAACAGCACCAATAGCTATAACCCAGCTATCCTTTTTATTCAATAGGATATTCAGGAAATTATTAGCATACACTATGGCTATCAAACTCAAGTGCCAAAATATTACATTACCCAGAGGTTTATCTCCGTCTGTTATCAATAAAATTGAAAAAGGGATAAAGAAAAAGGCATGAATAATATTGAAGAATGAAAAAGTGGTTTTAAAAAAAGCAAATGATACAATTTTACCCTTTTTAAAAGGTAAAATAAGTAAAGGTTTAATGTTGATTACCGGCATCTTCTGCAAAGCATATCTGAATAATAAGTCTGCAACTACCCAGTATATCAAAAATCTATTGACGACGTCAAATGGATCAAGATTCAACTCCTTTTTGATATAAAAATACGCTCCAAAGCTTCCTCCCAGCATTGCTGCCATAAAATATAATGCCCAAAAGCCCATAAAACAAGTGGCTTCCAGGTTTTTAAGTTAGAAAA
>NZVW01000028.1 GCA_002697475.1 Aquimarina sp.
GATAATATGAACAAACAATATAAAAAACTGGTCAATAGACTTGAAACATTGTCTAAAGCAACAACAGCCGGTAATATTGTATTTGCATCAGGTCACGAACATTCTATACAATATATAGAGCATGATGGGTTAAAACAAATCGTTTCGGGTTCCGGAGCAAAAAACTCATATGCTACTCTGGGTAATGACGGTCTCTTTGCCTATGCAGGTCAGGGATTTGCGCGCTTGGATATATTTAACGATGGCTCTTCTCAGGTTTCCTATTATGGAGCTACTTCAGGCACACCGGAGCTATTGTTTGTATCAGAAGTTTTTCCTGAAAAGAAAAAGTTTAATATAGATACTTTGCCAGCTATAAATTATCAAACGAAGGAAGCTTCTGTCTATGAAACCAAAGAAACTGACAAAACAGAACTTTACGAAGGGCTTTGGGGTGAATTCTATAGAGAACTCTACGGAACAAAAATAAAAGCTAAGGTAGCTTTGTTGGATACTCTATATGGTGGATTAGAGGTTGTTCGCAAAGGAGGTGGACATCAAACAAGATCCCTAAGGTTAAAAGACAAGCAAGGAAGAGAATATAACATGAGAGCATTAAAAAAGAGTAGTGTTCTCTTTTTACAATCCATATTATTTAAAGAAAGTTATGTTGCGGAATCTTTGGAAAACACTGTTCCAGAAGATATTCTGGAAGATTTCTATACAGCATCACATCCTTATGGATTTTTAGCGGTACCACACCTTTCAAAGACCTTGGGAATTTACCATACAAACCCTCAGTTATTTTATATTCCTAAACAAAAGGCATTAGGAGATTATAATACGGATTATGGGGATGAACTGTACATGATAGTTGAACGTCCTGAAGATGGCCATGACGAGAAAGAGTCTTTTGGCAAACCTGATGATATTGAAAGTACTTCTGATTTATTCGAACGCATTCGAAAGGATGAAAAGTATACTTTGGATGAAGCAGCGTATGTAAAAGCCAGATTGTTTGATATGCTTTTAGGAGACTGGGACCGACATGAAGATCAATGGAGATGGGCTGAGTTTGAATTAGAAAACGGAGATCACTTGTTAAGACCTATTCCCAGAGATAGGGATCAGGTTTTCTCTAATTTTGATGGCGCATTTTTAGGTACATTGCGTGGGCTTGTAGGAGTCGCTAAGCAGTTTCAGGTCTATGGAGATGATATTGAGGACGTAAAATGGATGAATATTGCTGCATTGAGGTTAGACCGTTCTTTATTGAACAATACTTCTTTAGAAACCTGGATTGAGCAAGCTAATTTTATCAAGGATAACCTTACAGATACTGAAATAGAGAATGCTTTTACCTATTTACCTGATGAGGTGCAGGGTAAATCCACTCAAGAAATTATTGGTCACCTTAAAGCGCGCAGAGATAATCTGCCTGATATTGCTAAAAGATATTATAAATTTCTGGCTAAGCTAGCAATTGTTACTGGTACTGATAAAGATGATTATATAGAGATTGAGCGTGCATCTGATGGTAAAACTAGAATTGCCATATATAGAATTAAGGATGGGCAAAAGGCAGACCTGGTAAATGAAAAGATATATGATAGAAAATGGACTAAGGACATATGGGTCTATGGTTTAGATGATGATGATATATTTGATATTTATGGTAAACCGGACAACCCAATTCGTATCAGAGTTATAGGAGGACAAAACAATGATATCTATAGAGTAAGAACGGGTAGAAAAATCACAATTTACGATCATAAAAGTAAACCAAATACTGTTGAAAGTAAAGGAGGCGCAAGATTCAGATTTACGGATGACTATAGGGTAAACTTATTTGATAAAGATCAAAGAATTTTTAACAGCGGATCAATTTTACCTGCATTTGGATTTAATCCGGATGATGGTGTTAGAGTTGGCTTAACCAGCACTTCGACATACAATGCTTTTTTTAGAAACCCTTTTACCAGGAGGCACAGATTCCGAGCCGGATACTACTTCGCGACTGAAGGTTTTGATATTGAATATACAGGAGAATTTGCCGGACTTCTGGGTGATTACAATCTACAGGTAGGGGCATTGTATACCAGTCCTAATTTTACTGAAAATTTCTTCGGTTCTGGTAATGAAACTGAAAATAACCAGGACGATCAGGGATTTAATTATAATAGGGTCAGAATAAGTACACTTAGAGCCGAGCTAGGATTGGTAAAAACAGGAAGGTTTGGTAGTTACTTTAACTACAAAATCCTCTTTGAAGGGGTTGAAGTTGATAGAAACGAAAATCGAATTGTTGGAGATGTATTTACCGAAGAAAACAGGATTTTTGATCGTCAGTGGTTTGGTGGGGCTGAGGTTACCTATAGATATGAGAGCTATGATATAGATGTTAATCCAAGACGAGGATTTAAATTTGAGGTAGTTGCAGGTGCCAAACTTAATCTAGATGAGACAGAAAGAGCCTTTGGGTACTTTAAACCACATATGGGCTTTTATAATGCTATTTCCAAAAATAAAAAATTAGTTTTAAGAACAGCTGCTGATGCCCATATTCTATTAAGCAGAGATTATGAATTTTATCAATCTGCGCAGTTAGGTGGGGATAATTTACTAAGAGGATATAGAACTGAACGTTTCTCAGGACAAACAGCTTTTGCCGGGAGTGCGGATCTCCGGTACAGCTTTGATCAGTTTAAAACACGATTCCTACCCCTTCAGATAGGCATTTTTGCCGGAGCAGACACAGGAAGAGTCTGGCTGAAAGGTACTCCTGATGCAGATGTATGGCACAGTGATTTTGGAGGTGGTTTCTGGATCAACAGCACAGACGCCATACAGGGAACATTCAACTTGTTTTCAGGCGAAGATGATCTGCGATTTTCCTTTTCACTCTTATTTAGAATTTAATTAGCTAACAAATAAAATAAATTAACCTAAAAATTGATTATGAAAAACTTGCAACGAACTCTATTGCTTACATTACTATTAACATCATTAATAAACAGAGCTCAGGAAATTAAGACTTCACCTTATCATACTACCTTTTGGGGGGATGGTGCCTGGGTAGTGGGCGGTGTAGCCGCCAATGCCTTTGGTTTAAGTCTTATTATTAACAAAGATGATATAACAGAAGAGGAATTAAATGAACTTAATGAAGATGATATTATAGGTATTGATCGTTGGGCAGCAGGATTTAATTCAGAATCCGCAAATAAAATTAGTGACATCCCATTTTACGGTTCATTTTTTACACCATTCTTATTATTAATACCGGAAGAAACCAGAGGTAATGCGGGTCAACTTTCTGTATTAATGTTGGAGTCAGTTTCTACTGCCGGTGCTATCTATACCATTTCCGCAGGATTGGTCAATAGAGCAAGACCAAGAGTGTATGATGAAAATTTAGCTTTAGATACCAGAATTGATAATGATAACCAAAGATCATTTTTTAGCGGACATGTAGCGGCTTCAGCAGCAACAACATTTTTTGTAGCTCAGGTTTTACATGATTATTTTCCAGATTCTGGTGCGCAACCTTTTATTTGGGCTACGGCAGCGGCGATACCAGCAGCTGTTGGATTTTTTAGAATTAAATCCGGAAATCATTTTTTAACCGATGTACTGTTAGGGTATGCAATTGGCGCCGCTAGTGGTGTTTTGATTCCTAATTTACATAAAAGAAAAGATAATAAACTACGTGCTTCTGCCGGTATGGGCATGCACGGAGAGGCTATGCTGTCGTTAAATTATACATTTTAATTAAGTATTAACTAAAATTGAAGTTTTGAACATACTACAAAAAATTCTTTTAATTCTATTATTGATAATCTCCTGTAATACGTATTCTCAGGTAACTGACCTTGCCAGATTAGAGTATACCTATTTTCCTCAAAGAGGTAGTGATAACTCTTTTAAACGATTTAGGGCCCTGGTTAATTTTCCGTTTAAACTGGATGACAAAGGATCTTATTTAGTAGCCGGATTGGAGTATAGGGATGTTCGCTTTGATTACGAGGATTTTACCAACTTTGATAGTTCCAATCTTGAATTTTTTAAGTCATTTGAAGCTTCTTTAGGGTATACTTTCAAACTTAAAAATGATTGGAGATATGCTATCAAAGCCGGAGTCCTTGCAGCATCTGATTTTAGTTCAGGTAAATTGAAGAATGATGATCTATTATTATCTGCTTCTACATTTTTAGTCAAGGATAAAAAGAATGAAGGTGTTTTGAAGCCCTGGAGGTTAATACTGGGGCTTCAATATTCAACTATAGCGGGTAGGCCATTTCCTCTGCCATTCATAAACTATTGGAAACAATTTCATCCTTCATGGTCTTATTCTCTTGGTGTGCCTAAATCTAATATCAAATATTTTATAACCCCAAAAAGTGCTATACAGGCTTTTGCTACCTTAGATGGTTTTTATGCCAATCTTCAAAATGATTTGATAGTAGGCTCAGGAAATCCAAATGACCCTGTCGCAGATAGTATGTCTATGACCATTGCTTTGGGAGGTTTAGGTTATGAATATTATTTTACGGATCACTTACTAATATATACCTATGGCGGTTTTACGATTGTCAATGATATCCGTCTTCGTGACCGCAATGGTGATGACGTTTTGACAATTAATGACCAAAATAGCTTTTATGCCAGGGCGGGCTTAAGATTTAAAATCTGATCTAGAGCAGCGGACTAAAAAATCTTGCCATACCTTCCATTAGTTTTCGTTTAAGAGGGCGGTTTTTATATTTTTCAAACTCCAGTTTCTCGCAGGTATCGCATCCATTTATGAAATCTGTACATAATTGATCTGTAATTGACTCATCAAAGATAAGTGCATTTGTCTCAAAATTATGCTCAAAACTTCTGTGATCAAAGTTCCCTGATCCGATTGAAGATATTTTGCCGTCCATAATAATTAACTTGCTATGAAGAAAGTTGTCGTTTTGTAGATAAATTTCTACTCCTACAAATAGTAACTCCTGGAAGTATGAAAACATACTGTATTTAGCTAACCAGCTATCTAATTTACTTGGTACAAGTAATTTAATTTTCACATCACTAAGAGCCGCAATTCGTATAGCCTCAAGCATTGCGGAATTAGGAATAAAATAAGGATTGGATATATAGATATAATCCTCTGCAAGATTAATCATCTCGATATACTGCTGCATGATGGCCGGATGATTGGAATCCGGACCACTGGATACGATCTGTATCATTTTATCACCAGCTTTTTCTGATTCCGGTAAATATTTATCTTTTAGCAGAAGTTCATTATTGCTGGCAAAGAAGTAGTCTTTAATAAAAACCCTATGCAGACTATCAACTGCCGGACCTTTTAGACGTACGTGTATATCATCCCAGATTCCAAGAGGTGATATGGGTTTGATATATTTGTCGGTTACATTTACGCCACCGGTAAAACCAACCTTACCGTCAATAACAATAATTTTTCTATGATTTCTATAATTTAATGTAAAGAGAAAACTACCATAGTGCAATGGCATGGTAGGAAACACCTGGACTCCTAGGTCCTTAAATTTGTTAATTGACTTCTTTTTCCATGAAAAACTACCAATAGCATCATAAATAATTCTCACTTCGACACCCTGTTCTACTTTTTTTGAAAACAAATCATAAAATTTATCCAGTATTTCACCTTCTTCAAAAATGTAATATTGTAAGTGAATAAATTTCTCTGCTTTTTCCAGTTCTTCAAATATGGTATCAAAAGTGTTTTCTCCATCATTTAATACTTCTACATCATTACCATCGGTTGCATAAAATTTAGAACTGTTACCCACTAATGTGGCCAGTTTTTTTTCAGCTTTTGATTTAAATTCAATATCGGTGTTTTTACTTCTCTGTTGTTGATGGTTAATGTCATATAGTTTTCTTTTTGTGGTCTGTTTAAGAGTAAAAAATTTAAATCTTCTTCGATTAATTCCAAAAACCAGATATAAAAGAGCTCCTATAAATGGAAGTATAAGCACAATCAGAATCCAGCTTAGCGATTTTGCCGGTCTTGCTCCATATAACATGATATTAAATATAGCAAAGATGTTGATACAGATATAAATTATTATGGCGGTGGTCATAGTATAGAAGGTGATTTAAACACTAGGATGTTTTGTTAAATTTAATTGTGATTAAAGTTAAATTATTTATGGATAGCGTAAATAAAAGTATCTTGATATTATTACATTTATCAAAAATTGAATTCATTATGGATATGGGCGTACTGGCGACTGATAAAAATAAAGTTACATTGATTTATAATTCCGGGAATAGCATCGGTAAACAAACATATGCTTATGTTAGTTCTTCGAAAAGAGGAATACTCGCGATTGACTCTTCTAAGACTAATATAACAGGTACTCAATGGGCTGAGATTGCGGATGGTTTGGGAATTAAACTTTCGGATCTTATTAATCAGGATCATCCGGATTTTAAGAAGGAGTATGGAGAAAAAGTGGATCTTGATGACGAACATGATTATTTAAAAATTTTAGAAAAGAAACCTGAATTATTAGCTACTCCTATTGTTATTGTTGATGGTAATTTCCACGCTATTGAGTCTCCTTCGGATTTTGTAAAATATATAGATGCTGACAGTGCAGATGTGTCCAGAAACCCAGCCGAAGAAAAATAAATATTAAAATAGATAAATATTTTAAGGGTTTATGATGATTCATAAACCCTTTTAATTTTCTATTCCTTTTCTCTTCTTTGTTCATTGATCGTCTCAGCATCTAATTCTGGTCTCCTGTTTTTCTTAGTAGGTTTACCTAAATCAGTAAGAGGTTGATCAGTTTCTTTTCTTTTAAATTTCTTTTCCATAGTTCTTGTATTTTATATTAAACAATTAAATTATAACTCAGCTCCCTTAATCTCTATAGAGTCATCATTAAGTGTCTCCTTTATATAGATCATTTTAATGAGTACTACTACAATAGCAACTATAGGAACTGCAAGTATTAACCCTAATATTCCTGTAAAGATTCCCAGTATTACCTGAGCCATTAAAATTAATGCCAGAGGAAAGGAAATCATTTTTCTCTGAATAAGGGGTGTTATGATATTACTCTCTAAAGCCTGTATCCCTACGTATAATAAACAAACATAGACTGCATAGTCAGTACCTTTGGTAAAAGCTAATAAGAAGGCAGGAATCAAGGATATTATTGGTCCAAAGTTAGGTATGAACGTTACTAAAGTTGCGAATAATGCTAAAGTTAACGCTAATGGAATACCTAAAATCGATAATCCAATACCAGTTAGTACCCCCACAACTAGCATCGAGAAAATTTTTCCTAATAACCATCTTTTAAGTGTATATCCTACAGTGTTTAATATATCAGAAGCCCGCTCCCGTTGTTGTTTTGGGAAAAGCTTAATGATTCCTTTCTTATAGATATCTGGTTGAACCATAAAGAAGATACCTAAAAAGAAAATGATATAAATATCTGCCAGACCCCCAAAAAATGAACTAAAAAATACAGTAATCTTTTGACTGTCTTTATTATACTGGTCTTTATTCTTTTCTAGCTGAGTAAAAAACCACCTGCCTATCTGTGAGGATTTTAGCTTTTCTTCAGTGTCTTTAGCCGCTTTGGGTAGCTCTTGTTCTAATTTTTCTGTTTGTTCAGATACACTAGGGTATAGGGCATATCCAACGCCCACAAATAATCCTAATACCAAAATTACAGCTAAGACAAGACCCCACATTTCATTAAGCGGTAAAACTTTCTGTAGTAAGGCTGCAATACCTCTAAAGAATGTAGCAAATAATACACCTGATAATATGAGCAGTAATACTTTAAACCCTTTCAGAAATAAAAGAGTTAATAGTATCATAAGTATAACAATACCTGTAGCTTTGATTACCTTTTTGCTAAAATCAGATAAGGCTAAGGAACCGTTATTGTTTTTGGGCATTTGTATCAGTTTTTGGATATGTTACCATCTGGAATTTCATTAAAGAATTCAGCAGTTTCTATGTTTGCTTCCGGTCCATATGCAGCTAGAACTGTGCCTTTGCTGTCACTTGTTTCGATTACGTATAGAATTGACAAATCTGATGGATTTGTCATTCCTTCAAATCGATGTTCTTCTACAATTTTTACATCTTCAGGACTATATTCAGACTTAGAGTCTACTTCGATCAGTTTTCCGTCTTTAATCCGATAACTTGAAGTATATCCCTCTTTCCTGTATTTATCTAAATAGTCTTTTTCATGTTTATAGCTATCCATAAGTTTTGTTTTTTTTGTAATAAAAAACGGGTAATCTACTTAGCCTATTACCCGTTTATAAATATTGTTTTGGTTAAAATAACCTAAGTCTAGTTATCATCTGCTGCGTCTTCCACAGCATCTCCTACGTCATCAACTGCATCTTCTACATCATCAGCTACATCTTCTGCTGCATCCTCTATTTTTTCACCGGTTGATTTCTGATCTCTACAATTAACCGCTGTAATGGAAATAGTAAAAAGCACTAACATCAGAGATAATAAATTCTTTCTCATAATTTGTTTATTTTAATAGTTAAGTATTTTTGATTAAATAATTAAATCTTCTTTCTACCTAGTACCAGAGATACTAAGAATAGTACTAAAAAGATAAAAAATAGAATTTTAGCTATACTTGCAGCTCCTGCCGCAATTCCACCAAATCCAAAAATTGCTGCAACTACAGCAAGAATTATAAAAATTACTGTCCAACGTAACATGTTTTCTTGATTTTAATTAATAATGACTTGTGTATTTATATAATGTAAAGGTCTTTAAATTAGAGAGTTCTGCTTGACGCTAATAGCAATATTCTTAACTCGATACCTAGTGAATAGTCTTAAAAAAAAATTAAAATGTTTATGAAGAAATAAAATAAAAGTACCTTTAATAACATACAATAAAACCCTATAAATGAGCAATAATCAAGTCATAAACGATATTGATGTAAAAGATGTAATTGTCGATATGGCAAAGATTCTTAATACAGATTATGAAGAAGAAAACAACGAATACTGTATCAGGATACCTGATGATATGGGTAAGGGTTTTGTAAAGGGTATTAAGTTTTCAAATGGAGTAGGGGTTCTCGAGACAGTTTGTTTGCTCAAAAGGAAATTAAAGTTAGAGCTAGGAAAAGGAGTGGTAAATCCATTAAAAATTGTCTTTAACAGGGACTGTAAGTTTTTATATTGTAATCAGGAAGATGGATCCTCTAATGAGGTTGAAAGACTTGAGTGTTTTATTTCTTCAGGAAGTATAAAGGATCATCATGTTTTCGTTTTGCCAGCGGATGAACCTATTTCAATTTTTAGTATAGAGATCAATAGAAAGCAATTTGAAGAAAAAGTAGATTTACTTTTGTCAGAGATGGATCAGGAGCTTGAAAAAGTCTTTAGAGATGTTAATGGCGTAAACTCTTTTTTCTATAAAAGTCAGTATAGTTTAGATATCTCAGAAAAAATCGATGAATTTGAGGAGACAGAAATGTCGGGGTTTTTAAAAGCAGTGCATTCTGAAGGAAAAGTATATGAAATATTGACACACTGTCTTAAACAATATTTAGATGATCTTAATGCCCCGGAAAAGAGAACCATATTCAGAAAGGTTACGCTTGAGAAAATTGAACAAGCTGTTAAGATTATTAAAGATGAGATAGATACTATAGGTAATATCATAACATTATCTCGACGAGTGGGTATAAATCAAAACACCCTTCAATCAGGTTTTAATCGATTCTATAATGTATCGGTTAATGAGTTTATTAGGAATTACAGGATGGAGAAAGCCAAAGAACTACTTTTAAATACAGATCTGAACATCACCGAAATTACTTATAAGATAGGAATCAACTCCAGAAGCTATTTTTCTAAGTTATTCAAGGAAAAATATGGAATGAGTCCTAAAGTTTTTCAGAGTAAAAACAGAGAAGATTCTGAAGCTTACAAAACTGCATAACAGTATTTTATATCTTTTTTTGTAAAAAAAACATTGAAAGCTTAAAATAATCCGACCAATAGTGTCAAATCCAGTTTCAATATTGTTAAGGATTGTTTAAGGAAAACAATTTATTTGTTAACCATAATTTCTAAAACAGGGAACAGAGGTTAACGGATGCAGGAAATTAATATTGAAAATACTAATAGAAGAGCAATGATAGAACAGTTTTGCTCTTTTTTAGAGGGTGATATTGTACATCAACAAGGAGAGAGCATTCTCACTTTTAATAATACAATGGGGAAGGGAAAAATAACTGCCATCGATTTTGATTGGGGTGTTTCCATTATTGATTATGATGTCAATTTTAATCAGGATACCAAAATAGTATTTAGTTATCAGGGGGAAGATTCTATTGAGTTTATATTTCTTACAGACGGTTGTTTTGATATTTTTGAAGAGATTACAAAGGATTCTTATCATGTAGAGAAATATCAGAATACTATTGTTTCTACACAGAAAAATAAGAGAAATAACTCCTATCTTTTCCCCGGTAAGGCAAAAACTAAGGCAAATTTTATTCGCATAATCAGGGATGAATATCTAAAAAAGAAGAACAGTAAATTATTACTACTTAATAATACTCTTAATTCAATTTTTGCTGAAAACGCAAAAGATTTTGACGGCGTTCATTTAGGTAATTACAGCTTAAAGATAGCCGACGAATTAAGAAAATTTCAAGAAAATACAGATCAGGGTATCATCAGAATGCTGGCGTTAGAGGGGCAGATTAACCTAGTGCTTTCCATGCAAATGGCAGAGTATGAAATTTCAAAAAACCTGACTCACAAACCTGATTCATTTTCTTCTAAGGAATTGCAAAAAATCCATGAGCTGTCAAAGTATATAATCGATAATATTTCAGAGCCTTTAACTGTAGGGATTCTTTCAGATAAATCAGGGATAAGACCTAGAAAGTTGCAGTTAGGATTTAAAATTATATATGGAAAATCAGTTAATGAGTATGTTAGACATTTAAAACTAGAGGTTGCAAGAGATCATATAAAGGAATCTGATCTTTCTATATCTGAAATTGTATATAATATAGGTTACAAAAGCAGAAGTTACTTTTCCAGAATCTTCTATGAAAGATATGGAATACTCCCTACGGAGTACCGCAATGATCCCAAAGTGAAAATATAAAGATTACTCCAATACGAACCTAATCTGATACTAAAATCAGAAACTTAACCCCCAAATGAATGCAGAAGACCATTTTAAACATTCAGTTTAAGACATCATTGTGTAAGGATGAATTGATTCGAGTATGTGAAGAAGATAAAGAATTGATGTCTAAGACCAAGGGCCTTTTTATTAAGTATTATCACATTAATGACGAAAAGAATTTAGTGGGTAGCACATACATCTTTAATAAAGAGGACAATGCCAGGGATTACCTAAGTTCTTTTATGATGGATGGAATAGGTGTAAGGTATGGTATCATTCCTGAATCTTTACAGGTCAATTTCGGATCTGTTATCATGGAAGTTTGCGGTGATGGTCTGTTTACTCTGGATAACTGATTCCTTCATAATTGACAGGATCCAAAATTGTTCTAAAAACAATATCTTGTTCATAGAAGTCTCTGGCAATAGGGTGCGCATTTAAAGAAATTGAATATTTGTTGTTAAGAAGAGTAGCTAACTTAGTTTTGTCGGTGTCAGTACTTAACCATTGATCCTGATCATTTTTGTTAATTATGATTGGCATCAAATTGGTTAAATTTTGAAATTTACTTAAAAAACCATCTTCACTTGTTAGAAGTAGTGAACACGTAATAAATCCATCAGATAATTTATTATATATACCAGCCAGATAGAATGGCCTTTCGGATTTTTCATATATATAATAGGGATAAATTTTTCCGTCCTTATAGTAGTTGGTAAAGAAGCCACTGACGATGATCAGGCATCTTCTGTTTTCAAAAGCGTCCTTATAAAGTTGATTTGTACTTAATTTTTCTTTCGAAACATTCAGTGTATTTATAACATTTTGAAAATTCTGCCAGTCACCTTCATAGTTTTCAGGTAAGATGCCCCAAATACCGTGTGAGATTATATCAGAATTTTCAGATGTAATTATAGGTAATAATGATTCATTTAGTCCATTTATTATAGGATTAGGCTTATAGATATTGGGATGCTTGAATGATAATCCGAGCTCTTTTTCTAAAATCAATTTATTGGAGATATTAGATAATTTGTAGAACATTCTTAACCTTTTTTATCATTATGTCTTTTTCTTTGATGGTCATCTCGTAAGGTTAGATTGGTTTTCCCTTTGATTTAACAAAAGGATGCTCCATGAAAGAGCATCCTTCGTTTGCTGCTGGTTAATAAAAGATGGATTAGTTTAAATCCTCTAATCTCTGAATGGTATTAAGTCCACTCTGAATTTGATTTTTTTGCTTTAATAGAATGCTTTCAGTACTTGGAGGCAAGTTAGATTCATTCAATACATCCTGATACTCATCAAGAGCTGATTTTTCACCTCTTATCGCCTCTTCCAGCATGGATTCTTCATTATCCATTGATAATACGTTTTTTACATCCATCCAGGCTCTGTGTGCACTACCTAATGCGCTTCCTCCCTTATCTACTTCCTGACCAAAAGATTTAATTTCGCTTTTCAATTCATGACCAAAATCATATCTTTCTTGCGCTTTTTTGCTAAAGTAATTCTTTAAGGCCTCATTCTTAACATTTTCTGCAGCTTTTTTAAAACCTTTTTCTGCATCATAGGTCTTTTCGAGTAGGTCATTCAGTTTACTACTCACTTTTTCTGTGTAAGTACTCATTTGTTCGTTATTTTTTATTACTCGGTAAAATTTTATGAATGCTTACCGATTGCATTTGGTATACCTTCTAGTTTATTAAAATTTTCCTGATTTATTTTTAAAGTGATGATGACTGTTATCACTCCCCATACCAAAACCACAGATAAACATCAATAAACTACTAAGCATAACCCCTAATTGTACAAGTTAAAAGTAGTTATTAGGAATCTGAATTCTTTGTTCAAAACGTTCTAAGCTTGACTCATTTAAGATTTAACACAGATTTGTATTTGTGTTAATTTCAGCAGTTTATCAGTTAAGATAAGTTCTGGTTTATGTCGAAATTTAGACTTTACTTTTTTAAAACAATTGACATGATAAAAGAAGGAAGTACAGTTAAATGGAAGTGGGGTAGTGGCACTGCTGAGGGAGAGGTTCAAGAAACATTTACCACTGAAGTCACTAAAACCATTAAAGGAAATAAAGTTACCAGAAAAGGAGAGTCGGGTAATAAGGCCCTGTATATTAAACAAAATGATGGAGATTACGTTTTGAAAAGCGAAAGCGAAGTAGAAAATGTAAATAAGTAAAAAATAAATTAGTAACTATTAAAACACAAATATGTCTTTATTAACAATTATTCTAAACATTTTATTACCTCCATTAGCAGTTTTTATGCAGCATGGTCTGGGGACCACTTTTTTAATTAGTGTTGTCCTTACCATCATAGGTTGGCTACCAGGAGTAATTCATGCATTTATCGTTAACTCGTAAACAACATTATATTACAAACAAAAAAGATGGGTAACCCCATCTTTTTTTTGTTGCTTAATTTCATCCTATTCGTCTTTATTCTTTTGATTTTCGTTTTTAGAAGTATCGCTACCCTTAAATAAATTAAAATCTTTTGGAAAGTCTAATGTTCTTATTGGGAACGGGATATTTATATCATTGTTATCAAAAGCTTCTTTTATAAACATCATAGCTTCACTTTGAGCTTTAGCCACTTCAAGAGCTGATGTGGAGTCTATCCAAAATCGTAATTCAAAATTGATCGAACTATCTCCAAATTCTTTCCACAGAAAAAGAACTTCTTCTTTCTCTTCAACAACATCAAATTTTGAAACAATGGTATCAATCACTAACTTCTTTACAAATCTAAGATCAGATTCATACCCTACTCCACAACCAAGTATGACTCTGGATTGAGAAGTGGTCGAATAGTTTTTAATTGGGTTTTCAATTACCATTTTATTAGGTATGTAGACTAGATTGTTATCTACTTGCTTTATGGTTACCATTCTAAGGTCAATGTCTAGTATTTCACCTGCGTAACCATTACTTTCAATCCAGTCGCCAAATTTTATTTTTTTAATATAGGAAAGTATAATACCTGAGTACGTGTTTGCCAATGCACCTTGTAGAGCTAAACCTACAGCTAGTCCTGCTATACCGGCACCAGTAAGTATAGTATTTAGAGTTTTACTAAGATTGAGAATTCCTAGAATAAGAAATAATCCTACTATTATAATAAAAATAGAAATCATCTTTGAAATCAGATTTTTCATTGATTTCTGTAAGCTAGTTCTATTGAGTAATTTGGCAATTATCCTACTTAGATATCTGGATATGATAACCACAATTAGAAATACTACAATTGCGATAATAATATTAGGTAAATTGATAATAAAAGCGTCTAACCAGGAATCAAGTTTGTCAAGCATTTTGCTCCAGGCTTCTACCAGTTGTTCTTTCATAATTTAGATATTAATCAATTAATATTTTCGGTTTATAATTTTTCAATAAATTCATTACGGCTCTTTCTGAAGAGGTAAAGTATTTGTCTTTATTTTCTTGATTAGCAATTTTAAAATGTTTTGCGATGGAATGATCTTCGTAGGAAGCTGCAAGATAGGGATGGACATAATATTTTTTACAAACGGCTCTGGTATTCCCAAGATTTTTTGCAACTGTGTCGTAGGCTGCAATTAAATTTTGTTTTATTTCTTTAGCATC
>NZVW01000029.1 GCA_002697475.1 Aquimarina sp.
CAATCCATCCATAACCACTATGTCCGCTTTGACACAGCCTGCGGCCACGAACAGCCCGGCGAATGCTCTCGCGGTGCACTGCCGTGGCGTTTCGACGAGCTACCCAGGACAGGGCAATCGGCTGGGTCAACGAGGGCAAGCTAGATCAGCAAACGTTTGATTTTGATACACCTGCATACTTTAGCTTAGATGAAGTTATAAACTATATAATGAATATAAACGATTTAACGGTATATTATAAAGATGGTAAAACATACTTAGCTATTCTTCCTGCTTCAAATTTAATTGAATATGATGAAAATAGACTTTGGGAGAGAATAAATTTTGAAAATTCTACCGGTAACTCAAAACATACAGGTTTTGGTGAAAAAGTTTCTAAATATGGAGGATTTAATGGTGAATTTGATAGGTTTATCTCTAGGCTAGAATCTAGAAAAAATGATGATCGTTTAGATTTTATAATCAAAAGGGGAGAGGAAAATAAAACAGAAGAATTGTCTAATGTAATAAAACAATTTCTTGGATTTAAAGAAGCAGGTGATATTTCCAATGTTACGGTTATAGATCAAAGTGGAATTTCATTTGATGTTTTGAGTGTTGCTGTTTCACTTATCAGTAGATTGATGTTTAATTTTATGTATTATGCAAAAAAAGTTCATACTTCACAAGATATCGAGAATCCTCTTTTAATAGTATATGAAGAAGCTCATAATTACATACCGAAATATAACGATGTAAAGTATAGAGCTGTAAAAGAATCAATAGAAAGAATTGCAAAGGAAGGACGAAAATATGGAGTTTCAGCTATGATAGTCAGCCAAAGGCCTTCCGAAATCTCTGAAACTATTTTTTCTCAATGCAATTCTTTTGTTGTAATGCGGTTAACTAACCCCACTGACCAAAATTATATTAAAAAATTGATACCAGATTCTGTTAGTTCAATATCGGAGAATTTATCTGGATTAGAAAGTAGAGAAGCACTTATATTAGGTTCTTCTATTCCTATGCCTACTATATTAAGAGTTAATGAATTGGCAGAACATAAGAAACCTAAATCAACTGATGTCAATTTTATGGATAAATGGAAAGAAAATTGGAATGAATTAAATATGATTCCTGATATAGTCGATGAAATGATAATACCATTAGCTGAATAAAATTAGGTGGATAAAAAGTGGAATAACCTTAGGATATCCTTCTTTACATTATCTCTATTTAAGTATTTGCGTGCTTAAACGTTTTTTCTGCAGATTAGTAAATTGAGAGAATTATCCCATATATGGAAATTCTAAAAGCAGTATTAATCAATTTAAAATATTTAAATTAAGGGTGATTATTCTATAATTTATGGAGGTAAATAATGATAAGCAAATTATTATTGATTTTGATAACCCGCATTATCAATGGCCTTCACAGGATAATTTTCCATTAAATGAAGAGGCCAATAAAGTAAAAGAAATTCTACTCCAAGATATTGATGAATCTACAAGTTATCTAATTATAACCGGTTTTACTTCATTGGCAAATATTGTTGAGATATTTGGAGTTCGTGATTTATCAAAAAAGAATATCAGGATTTTGTTAGGCTATGAACCTGATATTAAGAAAAGAAAGCGATGGAAAAAGATATCGTTATCTGATGAAATCAATGAATATTGGATCGAAAAAGGTATAGATACCTTTCACGGCGGAATGTTGATCAAGACCATTGAGCATATTAACAATGGTAATATTACTTTTAAAATAAAAGAAAAACTACATGCCAAAATATATGTTGGTGATAACCACGCAATACTAGGGTCTTCAAATTTTTCCAAGCTAGGGATAACTACACAGAAGGAAGCCAATACCAGGTTTCACAAAGATTTTAAGGATAACACACGGTATGACGACACAAAGCTTATAGCTGAGAATTTCTGGGAATACGGCTCTGAATTCGATATGGTTAAATTATTAAAGGAACTATTACAACAAGTACCTTGGGAGCAAGCATTAGCCAGAGCAATAGCTGAAATTATAGAAGGAAACTGGATTTCTAATTATCCACTATTTCAAAAGAAAATTGAGGCAGCTAATCTTTGGCCTTATCAAATAAGTGGATTAGCTAAGTCTTTAATATTGCTTGAAAAACAAGGAAGCCTACTTGTAGCAGATCCTACCGGTTCAGGAAAAACTAGAATGATAACTTTAATTGTTGTGTCTTTGATACACAATTTATGGGAAAATGGTAAGAGAGACCACACCAATACGTTAATCCTATGTCCTAAACCCATAGTAGAAAATTGGGAGAGAGAATGGTTAGATTTAAATTTTCTAAATACTTCACCTATATCTATTGGATTGCTACAAAGAGAGGGTAGAAACCGGGAAAAAGCAATAAAAGCTTTACAGATAGCGAATATTTTGGTTTTAGATGAGGCTCATAATTTCCTATCTAAGAAATCGAATCGAAGTAATGCATTTGATGAACATTCGGCCGATTTTGTATTATTATCTACTGCTACTCCAATCAATAAAAAAGCTAATGATTTAATTAGATTAGTAGAGCTCTTAGGTCCTGATAATCTAAA
The DNA here is from genome assembly GCA_002697475.1 of Aquimarina sp. GTDB lineage: Bacteria > Bacteroidota > Bacteroidia > Flavobacteriales > Flavobacteriaceae > Aquimarina. The sequence goes on from NZVW01000029.1 coordinate 2,571, forward strand.
TGATATTGAATTAGAGCAACTTAAAAATCTATACAGGCATCCGATAAAAGAATATAGAAATGAAGACTTAAATAGATTAAATGGTTTTATACAGAAATTTATCCTTAGAAGAACTAAAAAGAAACTTAATAAGTTAATAGATCAGAATCCTGATGCTTATAGGAATAAGTTGGGTAAAGCAGCTAAATTTCCTAAGGTTAAAAACAAAACGTATACCACTGACGAAAGTGATGAAGATAAATTAATAGCCAAAGAGATTAATAGACTGGCACAACAATTAAAGGGTATAATATATCTACAGACTTTCAAATTACCGTTCTATATTGAATCATCAGAACATAAGAAAATATCAAACTACTTTGAAAGACGCCTGAAGAGCGCAAATGCTTTTTCTAGATATCATATTAGAAACTCAATGAGGTCTTCAAGAGTAGCTTTAATTGAACATATATCTGGCACAAAAGAAGCTAAAAAATGGGCGGGTATAAGTGAAAATAAATCAGAAACAGGTAATATTCTCAAAAAATTAAACAACATATACGATAAGTCATTGTTACCGAAAAATGATTATAAAGATTACGTCCCTGATTGGTTAAAGAATATAGAACTTTATAAAAAGGAAGTAAAGCAGGAAATTGAAATCTATACAGAAATTTTAAAGTTGATCAAGTCTATGTCTGATAAACGAGAAGTTGGAAAGGCACGACAGATTTTAAAACTTTATAATGAACATCAAATGGTATTGGCATTTGATACTACGGTATTGACTTTATATTATATAAGGATTTTACTTAAGAAATTGAATTATACTAATAAAATTTATCTAGTTACAGGATCTAGTGAATCACAACGTTTGAGTTTACAAGAAGCTTTCGGTATTGACTCTAATGTAAACAAAGGAATTGCTTTATGTTCTGATGTAATGTCTGAGGGTGTAAACTTGCAAAAAGCTAAAGCTTTAGTGCAGCTTGATATGCCAACAGTGTTAAGGCTTGCGGAACAAAGAGTAGGAAGGTTACATAGAATGGATAGTCCTCATCAGGATATCCAAGTTTATTGGTCCAAGGATACTGAAGATTTTGCTATGAAAGCAGATAAAAGGCTTATTAGAACATCAATTTTGACAGATAAATTGATTGGTGGAAATTTAGAACTACCTGATGATTTTGTTTTTGAGGAAAATCAATTGTTCACAGCCGACGATATGATCAAAGAATTTAAAACCTTTGATATAGAGGACAAAGAATGGGAAGGATTACACGATGCCTTTGATCCTATATATAAGTTGAAAGAAGGAGATACGGCTATAATTACTGAGAAAGTATATAATCACATCAAAAATACCAAAGCTTCCATTAGATGTAGAGTTAGCTTTGTTAGTTCGCAGAACGAATGGGCTTTTATTTGTACTTTAGGATCTAATGATAGATCGCCAACTTGGTTATATATTGAAGATACAGGAAATGTTTACAACGAATTTCCGGCAATTTGCAATCTATTACGACAGAATTTAAAAACTGCTGAGGATAAGGAATGGAACCAAGAAGTATTAGATAAATTCATCAACATTTATAAAAAAAATGAAAGGGAGTCATTGCCGAATAAAAAGCGAAGGGTTCTGAATGTAGTTGAACACCTTTTAGAAAAACAACTCAAATTTGAGAGTAAAGAAAAAAATCCTGGAATGATCGATTTGATAAAAAAATTACAGCAACTATTTTATAATTACTCGGATGAAGATATAACAATCGACTTTTTAAAGTTTGCTGATGAATGGTTTGAAGTCTTGAAACCCTTATTAAAGGAAAAGAAACTCCATTCAAAAAGAAATGAATTAATTACTCTTTATGATCTGAAAACGAAATGGGTGAAAAGATATTTTGATTTTGAGCAACTACAGAGAATATATGATAATGTTCCGTTAGTGGATAAATTAGAGAATAGAATTGCTTCTTGCATTATAGGTGCTAAATAATGTTTGTTAAAAATCTAAAGATATAGAAAGTCAAAGATGTAATTTGGCAAAACTGTACATGTTTAAAATCGGTCATATATATAAAAGGAGTTTAATTCATGATGAATATGGAGGAAGTCGTCAGAATGGAATATCCACTTCGGCGAAATTTCCATATATTTTTATATTTACTGGCTTAGGTGGTAAGCAATTTGGATATAAAGATCGTTGGGAAAATAAAAATGTTTTTTCGTATACTGGTGAAGGACAAACCGGTGATATGGATTTCATAAGAGGGAATCTTGCATTAAGAGATCATCTGATTAATGGAAAAAAGGTTTTTTTATTTAGATATGTGAAAAAAGCATTTGTTGAGTTCTTAGGTGAAGTAGAATTTTTAGAATATGGTTTCTTTGAGACATTTGATAGAAATAATAATCAAAGAACTGCTATTAAGTTTTTCTTTAAAAGATCTGGCGTAAGATTATATGATATTCCTGAAGAACTGTATAAAGTAGAAGAAACTTCTCAGATTGAATACAGTCAAATCTTGAAACCCAATAAAACAGAAAGAGAAGGATTAGTTATCACAAGAGTTGGTCAAGGAGCATATCGCAAAAGTATTTTACACCGTTGGGAGTATAAATGTGCAGTTACTCATTACAGTAATGCTAACATTCTAATAGCATCGCATATTAAACCTTGGAGAAGTGCTATTGATTTAGAAAGACTTGATGTAGATAATGGAATATTGTTATCTCCGGATTATGATGCTCTTTTTGATAAACATTTAATTAGTTTTGAGAATTCTGGTAAAATAATTTTATCAGAACAAATTAAGAATAGCGATTATAAGAAACTAGGAATTACAGGGACAGAACGTATAAGGGATTTGTCAGAAGGAAATCATTCTTATTTAGAAAATCATAGACTTAATTTAAAGTAAGCAAAAAGTAAACAGAATATATCTCACCACCCAATGATCAAAGCTGTATTTGCCATACCACCTGAGGTACATTTATTAGATGTCAATGGACCGGCACATATTTTTTATGAGGCTAAAGGACCGGATATCACATAATCGTCCTCCGTGCACACGGGTCTGGGAAGAGCTTATTGCTCTTTTTAAAAGAAGGATAATTAACCTGGGCTCTTTGCTTAACATTCACTTCTCTATATTTTTAACTTAAAACCTCGTATCCTATAGGCTTAAAGCTTCCACCATTGCTATCTTTAGCAGAGCAGGCTGTTAATGCAACTATAACATCCATCTGCGCTTCAAAGATGATATAATCCCCGGCTTTTGTGGTAGGGGGCAAGACACTCACTTTTCCTTTGTGATCAAATTGTACATTCATAAAAATATTGAAAGCTGTAGGTATTTCATCTGCTTTGATGCCGTACTGTTTCAGATGCTGGTACAGGTTCTCGAAACAACTAGGGTGATACCCATCCATATTATAAAAATGTTTGAACGTCTTCATATCACACGGTGCCAATAAAAAATCATTTCTTCCATTAGTATCCTCTATGATTTTTACCATTTTATGACTACGGTTAGACCAAAGAAAATTGCCTTTGGTCAATAATATAGTTTCCTCATAATCGAAGGTTTTGCCTGACGACAATTTTTCATTTCTGTCGCTTTTTGAAAAAAACAAAATATCAGATACCTGTGACCCCTCAATATCCGTTACTTTCAGCTTTTGTCCCTTAGAAAGTATTAGGGATGCGCCTGATTTTGGTGGTATTATTTCCATTATTTTGAATTAAAGTTATATGGACATTTCCAATCCTTCTCAACCGCTCTACCGCTATATTGTCTGGCTTCACTATGTATTCCAAAATCTTGCAGCATTGGATTCACTGAACCCTGATAGGCCTTATCTCTTCTTCGTATCACATCCCGCACACGGGTGTATCTATTTACCTTTCGTAATAATTCAAACTGGAGGTGCAAGTTGAATACGATCATAGGAAAGGGTGCGGATCTCGCCCATCGTGAGGAATTAGGGTGCATACCCACAATATAAAATGAAGTTCCCAATAAGCTAAAACTGAATTTGGGTGATTCCGGATCAGCACTCGTAGTTTCATCCCAGGGATGGGTATCTATGGTATGGAGTGTATGCAAAAGCTTCCAGAGGGCTTCTTCAAAGGCTATTTCAGTTTCAAAAGTAGAATTTTCGAAAGTCGCAATAAAAGTTTGAAATTTCATAGAGTCTTCCTCCACATCGGCTATATAATCTTTTAAATCGTTGAGTAATGAGTAGGGGCAAAAGCCGCTCATTGTTCCATACTGTTGAAGGGTTACATTATCGTCTGCAAAAACACTCTGCGCCATTACACAAGGGTGATCATCTAGAATAAACTCTCTAACCATTTGCTCAACATCAGTATCTTGTTGTGCTATTTTTTTTTTCTTCACTGCTTCCATCTACATTTTTTATTTACCATTATTATAAATCCCCAACATTATAGCATTGAGAATAAAAGAAATTCCATTTGTAATTATGATTGGCCAATTTACTTTCATAATCCCATAGACCGTCCATAGACCAACACCTAATATCATAATGATAAAAAACACCGGGCTTATGTCGTTTACTTTTCTGGTCTTAATTGCTTTATAAATCTGGGGTATGACCGCAATTGTTGTAAAAAATCCAGCGAAAATCCCTATAATTTCAATGGTGTCCATAATTTTATTTTAGGACTGAACGCCCGTCAAAATTTCTTCTGATAAGGAATCCTCTTTACCCTCTGAATGAATTACCGAAATATCCCCAGTACTTTCTAGTACTACAGCAAAAACCTCATTCATATCCTTAACATTTGCCTCTCTTAGTTTAGCATACACATCTTTTTTCCCCACATTGGTTCTTTTTAAATTGTCTTCTATAAAATTGCCATCGCGCATTAATAACATGGGTTTATTGGTAAATAGATTAGTAAACCAATCCCAATTGCGCTTGCCATAAGAGAATAAACTTTGAAAAAAAATAATCCCCGCTAATGCAACACTTCCCTTAACTATAGATTGTCCGGGATTTAAGACTATAGTGGCCAGAATGGAACCCACAGCAATGGTGGAGGCAAAATCAAAACTGGACATTTTAGCAAATGTTCTCAATCCGGAAATACGAGTAATAATAATTACTATAGTAAAGATTGCTATGATAGTGACGAGTACCTTTGCTAGAATTTCGAGTGAAGGGTATAACCAGTTTTCCATAAGAATATGAGATTAAACATTATTTCATAAACTTAGATATTCTTATAAGTCTTAAGGGGCTTAAATGATTATAATACTAACGGTAATGGAAATTAAAGTGAAACAGACTTTAGAAAACTAAAGGATACTTTGGTAAAGGGCTTTTATATTCTTACAGTACAAGTATGATCTATTTAACTGAATCATTCACTTTATGGAGTTGATCTTTAAAAATTTCAAACAAATCTTTATAGCTATTTGGCTTTTGGATATAAAAATCAGCACCACCGGAGTAGACATTTTTTATGTCTGTATCCCTATTTGATGTAGTGAATATGGTGATGGGTATATGATCAAATTTTTTATTCTTTCGAATAAGTTTTAAACTATCAAAGCCATCAAGTATGGGCATATTTAAATCCAAAAATATAATATCAGGAAGAGTTTTGTCCTCGTCATTAAGACGGTCAAGGAGTTCCATTCCATCTCTTACTACATCAATGCTTACGCTTAGGCTTATCTCCCAAATTGCGCGAATGAAAAGTTCAACATCATCAAGATCATCTTCTGCAATAATAATATTAAAGCTCTTACTACTCATTTTATACATTTATCAGAAAAGACATTATTTTCAATTTATAAAAATTTAAGAGGTTTATCTATTAATCTCTTGTTAATTATGACCTGGTTTGTTTTGGAGCATAAAAACAGAACTTAAAATTAAAGAGGTCAGGCAGAAAATGACCTGACCTCTATAAAGGCTTGATTTAAAAAAGAATGCATGGATCACATATTTTCTAGACTATCATTTTGACGTATGTCATCCTGAATTTTAGTTCTTTGTGTTAGCAAAAGGTTTCTAAGATGCGGTGATAGTTGTTTGTTTTGAATTAGGTCATCATATTCCTTTATAGCAGCTTTATCTCCTTTAATAGATTCTGCAAGCATAGTGTCCGGATCATTAGCAGAAAAAAGAGATTTTAAATCCATCCAGGCCCTGTGCAGGGATCCTTTAGTACTACCACCCCCTTCATGAAAATCCGGATAGGTTGCTATGACTTGATCCCTTAATTGAGCATTAAACTCTGATCGTTCTATGGATTTTTTTTCAAAATAAGATTTCAATCCCGGATGATCTGTATGCTCAGCAGCTTTTCTGTATCCCTTTACTGCATCTACATTCTTTTCAAGGATGTCCTTTAACTCCTCGTACATTTTATCAGTTACTATGTCCATTATATGAAAATTAATTAGTTCGTGTTTCTAAAGTACTTCATCATTAGTTATATGATTATTAGAGAAAGCATAAGTTTTAACTCATTCAATAGTTTTAGCGATAGGGTTAAGAATTGTGCCAATTAAGAAACAATGTCAATAGCCATCCTTTTATTTTAGAAGAAAAATAACCATGAAACACAATACGATACCTAAGCAAACACAAAATGGTCAGCCAGGCGATGAGTATAAAATGAATCCACAGCCTGAGTACATAAGATCCGACTATAATGGATCAGAAAAGTTGAAAAATAAGACAGTATTAATTACAGGAGGTGATAGTGGAATAGGAAGAAGTGCAGCCGTACATTTAGCACGAGAGGGTGCGGATATTTCCATCATCTATTATGATGAGGATAAAGATGCAAAAGAAACTCAACAGTTAGTAGAACAAGAAAATAGAAAATGTATCTTGATTAAAGGAGATATAAAGGATGAAGAATTCTGTGAAAAAGCAGTAGAGCTCACTGTTTCTTCTTTAGGTAAGCTAGATTGTTTGATAAATAACGCAGCCATGCAGTTTCCAAAAGAATCTCCTGAAGATTTAAGACTTGATGACGTAAAAACAACTTTTGAAACTAATATTTTTCCATTTTTCTATTTATTAAAACCTTGTCTGCAGCATTTAAAGTCTGGAAGCACAATTATTAATACCGGATCTGTAACCGCCTATAGAGGAAGTCATCATCTGATCGATTATGCCAGTACTAAAGGGGCTATTACAAGTTTTACAAGATCGCTGGCTAAGGCGTTAGCTGATAAAAACATTAGAGTAAATGGAGTGGCACCCGGCCCTATATGGACTCCGTTAATACCAGCAACTTTTGACAAAGATAAAGTGGCTGAATTTGGAAAAAATGTACCTCTGGGAAGACCAGGACAACCCAGCGAATGTGGTCCGGCATATGTTTTTCTGGCAAGTGAAGACAGCAGTTACATAACGGGTCAGTTTATTCATATTAATGGAGGAGAAATCATAGGGAGTTGATCGGTCATTGCAACAACTATACTTTCTCCCTCGGTAAAATTAATTGCTGGAATAATAGGTTTGTTTTTTGTCTACTTCTTTCAATTATCTGCAGCCTTAGTGCGTAGAATGAACTGGTTTAAATCAGTGATCGATAATACCCCAATTTTACTAATGCGCGGATCAAAAATTTATAATGAAAATTTAAGAAAAGCTAGAGTAGCAGAATCTGATTTAAGGGCAAAACTTAGAGAAGCCAATGTCTCTAACCTGGACCAGGTACGAGCAGTGGTGTTTGAAACTACCGGAAAAATTTCTGTTATACATACAGAAGACCCAAAAACAAAGTTTGATAATTACCTGTTAGATGATGTTAAAAAATAGGAGGGAGTTAAGAGAAAAAAATTGAAATTAATAGTTTAACAATAGTGTTACTTATGACTACATACTCTTTTGATTCTATTTCTTATAATGGTCGGTAAATTGAAATATTGCAAGGTACTCAGTTTTTCAAGATCCTTGTAAAAGTAAAATTCGATTAAGTAAAAATCAGTGTTGGATATAGGAGTTCTAAATTTTTTATCAAGAGTAATATTCAAATCCTCATAAGAACCAGTATAACACTGCATCTTGTAAAAGATATTGTAGCGAATATCCTTGCATAGACTTAATAAATTGTCGCAATTTCTTGATTTTTGAGTGGATAACCATAGTTCATAGCTATAAAACTTTCGACAAATATATGTCAACATTGTATCACTAATTTTATAATCCATTACGATTAAGGTTTGAAGATTTGGTTTAGATATTGGTTATTTTAAAATAAATGCTGCTCTCTTTTTTTGAGCTTTTATTCCATTTCATTTTCTTTTCTAAAAGAGTAGGGACATTGCCAATTTTTACTGACTTTTCTACCAGAGTACTGAGGAGCTTCCAAACCATGGCCGTAGTCAGAAAGCATAGGATTTATAGATCCTTGAAAATCCATCTCCCTATCTCTAATCACATTTTTGATTCTTTGAAACCTATTATTTTCTCTTAAAAGTTCGAATTGGGAATGTAAGTTGAATGCTATTGCAGGATATTTAAACCTTCTTGCTCTCCTGGAACTTTGGGGATGCATACCCACTAAAAAAAATGCTTCGCCACCTATGGAATACGAAAAATTCTTATTCAAAGTATGATTGCTTACTTCATTGTTCCAGCTATATTTCTGATTATCATAACTGTGCATTGAGAATAGTAGGTCCCATAATTCATTTTCATAATGCTCTTCATTACTTATACATTCATTCTCAAATATGGCAATATAAGTAAGAAAACTTGAAGGCCTGTCTTTCATAGCGTCAATGTAACGATACAACCCTTCGCATATTTGTTCACTAGTATTTTCATGATTCATACATCCAAAAAAACCTACGCTAATCATATTAGAATTTAGAGCGGTCTGGGCTCCAATACAGGGATAACTCTCTTGACCTATAAAAGAGCAAAAATCGTTGACAATTTCTTTTTTACTTAAAGGGAGTAGTGTATCAGGTTCCTTCAAATTGTGGTAGTTGATAATCTTTCTATTTTTTAGCTTTCGATTTTTTATATTGTTCTTGACCATTTTCATAGTGATGGATTTTCAAACTAATGTCGTTATACACAAGTAAAAAATGAATGGAATTAATACTTTTATAAGAAGGAATTATTTATTAGTGTTAAAAGGGAAATGCTAAAACTTAATTTTTGTTTAAATTTTAGAAATGATTTCTTTAGAGAGAATGTTTTTCCTCAAAAAAATGGCCGGTCTAGAACGATTAAGAAATATCAAAAATGATGTGTGAAAAAGTAATAGTATAAAGTTAAAACTCAGATACCCTATTAAAGTCTATTTCTGTGAGGAATCATATCTTGTTTTATTAATTTGAATCAGGCGCCAGGCTTATTATTTTTATAAAATTATCACTCATAATTTAGCTTTATCAAAATGTACAACAGCCAATCAGAAAATCTTAAAAGAGTCTAAGAAAAACCTAAAAAAAACAGAAAAGCCGGAAATCGCAAAATACTCTATGGGATAAAATTACCTTTGCTACAAACCGAATTTTATGAAACTCACTAAATATAATAAAAGAGCGCTTACCGTTGCCATTATTGCAGCTATGCTGACAGGTAGTGGCGCATAC
>NZVW01000030.1 GCA_002697475.1 Aquimarina sp.
GTTTTTTGATAAGACTTATCCTCAGTTAATGTCATATTAAAGATAACATTACCAGAATAATTTTTTAAATATAACTTCTGCCCTTTAAGAGCGTTCTGTAACGATACATGAATAGTAGATGCATTTCCTACTTTAACAGATAAAATATCTGATGCCTTCGCGTTTATGCTAACCAATACAACTAATATTAGTAAGCAAGTGTTTATCATTCTTCTCATAATTCGTGGTTTTAGTGGTTAATGAATTACAGATACAAATTTAAAAGGTGTTTGGTTTGATAAATACAATTATATTTGCATAAATATGTTCTATTTTAACCTTTAAAAAACATTAAAGCATAACAATAAGTTAATTTAACACATTATTAAAATAAGAAATCTATTTTTTTAACAGTAAAGTTTAATAGTAAAGAAAACTAAAGCCTCTAAATTATGATATTCCTATAAACCGCTCAAAAACCCTTTATTAACCACTAAAAATTCAATATGCCGCAAAAGAATAGTTTAAAACCGTCATTAGAAAAGATTGTTCCTGAATTTGGCAGTTCTTTCTATTATGAAATATTTTCAGAAGAAAATAAGAATAAAGACCCAATTTGGCATTATCATCCAGAAATTGAAATTGTGTATGTCAACGGAGGCACCGGAAAACAACAGATAGGTAGCCATATGTCGTATTATAGAAACGGGGCATTGATGCTAATCGGTTCCAATCTGCCCCATTGTGGTTTTACAGATAGCTTTACAGGTAATACCTGTGAAACTGTAATCCAGATGATGCCGGATTTTCTTGGTGAAACTTTTTTTAACATTCCGGAAATGGGAGCCATAGGCAAACTACTTCATCAGGCAAAAAAAGGTATTGTGTTCCATGGTGATACTAAACGTAGAATTGGTGCTCAGATAGAATCTTTAGAACATCTGGACTACTTTGAGAGGTTATTGGGACTACTGTCTGTATTGCGAGAAATGCTTAAAACTAAAGACTATACTATACTTAATGCTGAAGGTTATATTATAGAAACTGAAATACAGGACAATAATCGTATAAATCTCATTTTTAATTTTGTACAGGAAGAATTCACCCGCCCTATTCCATTAGATGAAATTGCGGATAAGGTAAGTATGAGTGTTCCGGGGTTTTGTAGGTACTTCAAAAAGATTACAGGAAAAACATTTGTGCAGTTTGTCAACGAATATCGTCTGGTTCACGCTGCTAAATTACTGCACGAAAAACAAATCAGCATCACAGATATCTGTTTTGAAAGTGGGTTCACCAACTTTTCGCATTTTAATAAGCTTTTTAAAAAATTTACCGGAAGGACTCCAAGTGCATATCGAAATGAACTTAACTATACTGTATCCTGATTTTAAAGAATTTCTACAGGACCTTTACCCTCTCTTATCAGCTCTGGCTCTGGGCCTGTAAGATCCACAACAGTAGAAGGAATGTTGTCCCCATATCCCCCGTCAATAACCATATCTACTAGATTATCCCATTTTTCGAGGATAAGTTCTGGATCTGTGGTATATTCAATAACTTCATCTTCATCATAAATTGAAGTAGAAACAATGGGATTGCCTAAACCTTCAACGATCGCCTGGCATATATTGTTATCAGGTACACGGATCCCTACTGTTTTTTTCTTCTTAAACACTGTGGGGAGCATATTACCTCCTGGTAAAATAAAGGTATACGGTCCTGGCAGTGCTCTCTTTAATATCTTAAAGGTAGCTGTATCTATTTGGCGAACATAATCAGAGAGATTACTTAGATCTTTACATATAAATGAAAAGTTAGCTTTTGCCAATTTTACACCTTTTATCTGAGCAATTCTTTCCAGGGCTCTGTTATCAGTTATATCACATCCTAAACCATATACTGTATCCGTAGGATAAATGATCAAGCCACCATCTCTTAGACATTCTACTACCTTTTTAATCTCCTTTGGATTAGGATTTTCATTATATATTCTGATAAATTCAGCCATATACTTAATCTTAATAAGTAAATATACATTTAATTATTTCAGTAGTATAAAATGAAGTGCTAAATTATATTAAAGCACTTTTAACTTGGCAAAACGTAAAAGCAATTTTTTAATTCCGCCATTTTCAAAATGAATCTCTGCTTTTTTATCTTGTCCTACACCTTCAATCATAAGCACTTTACCTCTACCAAACCTCATATGTTCAACTGCAGTTCCCGGAACAAGGTCTGAGTCAAAAAGGTTGCTGGAGTTTTGGCTCTCAGCACCATTGCTTTTTGTCACAGGTCTAAGTTTTCTGAGCTTCTGAAGCTGTTCTTCATTGGGTTTATGGGCAACCGGTGGTGTTCCTGAAACCGGTTTCTTAAGACGCAGTTTACTTTTATCAACGTCTCCAAAAATATCAGAATCTATTAAAGGCTTATATCTATAATCTTCAACGGGAGTTAAATATTCCAGAAATTTATCGTCTATCTCCTCGATAAAACGACTAGGCTCTGCATCAACTAATTTACCCCATCGATAACGGGATTGTGTATACGTCAAATAGGCCTGCTTCTCAGCTCTTGTTAGTGCTACATAAAAAAGTCGACGTTCCTCCTCCAGTTCGCTACGCGTATTCATACTCATACCGGATGGAAAAAGATCTTCTTCCATACCTACAATATAAACGTATGGAAATTCTAAACCTTTAGCTAGATGTATGGTCATCAGTGCTACTCTGTCATCATCTCCTTTATCCTGATCAAGATCTGTAGCTAGTGCTACATCTTCAAGAAATTCTGCCAGAGATCCTGTAGCATCTGCAATTTCTTTTTGTCCTTCCACAAAATCGCGAATACCATTAAGCAACTCTTCTATATTTTCGATACGCGCCACACCCTCTGGAGTAGCATCTTTTTTTAATTCTAATAATAAACCTGTCTTTTTAGCTACCGTTTCTGCCAATACAAAAGCATCAGAGGTTTCATTAGTGATCTGAAAACTTTTGATCATGTTCATAAAATTTTCAAGACGTGTCTTCGTAGAAGAATTAATTTTAAGGTTAATTCTGTCCAGATTCTCAATAACTTCAAAAATAGATCGATCATAGTGATTCGCTGCAACGATTAGTCTATCAACTGTTGTTGCTCCTATTCCTCTGGCGGGATAATTTATAATCCTTTTTAAGGCTTCTTCATCCTTCGGGTTGATCACTAACCTAAGATAGGCGAGGACGTCTTTAATCTCTTTACGCTGATAGAATGATAAACCTCCATAAATCCGATATTTTATATCCCGTTTTCTTAAGGCGTCTTCTATCGCTCTGGATTGCGCATTTGTTCTATAAAGAACTGCAAAATCACCATTAGATAGTTGATGTTGCATTTGATTTTCAAAAATAGAACTTGCTACAAACCTACCCTCATCTCCGTCTGTCAAAAGTCTGTTGACAATGATCTTAGGACCATCATCATTAGCAGTCCATACAACTTTATCTAGTTTGGTTTTATTTTTATCAATAACAGAATTTGCTGCCTGTACTATATTTCGGGTAGATCTATAGTTTTGCTCCAGCCTGTATTGCTGTACATTATCATAATCTCTTTGAAAATTCAGAATATTATTAATATTAGCGCCTCTAAAGGCATAGATACTCTGAGCATCATCTCCAACTACACATATATTCTGAAATCGATCAGAAAGAGCTCTAACAATAAGATACTGTGAGTGATTAGTATCCTGATACTCATCTACCAATATGTATCTGAATCTGTCCTGATATTTAGCAAGAACTTCGGGAAAGCGGTTTAGCAATTCATTTGTTTTTAAAAGCAGGTCATCAAAATCCATAGCACCAGCCTTAAAACATCGATCTACGTAATGTTGATAGATTTCTCCTAACCTGGGTCGCTTAGCCATGGCATCTGATTCCATTAACTCCGGATTCTGAAAATAGGCCTTTACAGTAATCAGACTATTCTTATAAGATGATATTCTGGAGTATACCTGTTTGTATTTATAGATATCTTTATCCAGTCCTAACTCCTTTATTATAGATGAAACCAGACGTTGAGAATCCTGAGTGTCATAGATGGTAAAATTAGAAGGATATCCCAGTTTATCAGCCTCAAAACGTAATATTTTAGCAAATATAGAGTGAAACGTTCCCATCCATAAATTTTTAGCTTCACTAGGGCCAACAATATCAGCAATACGTTTTTTCATCTCACGTGCTGCTTTATTAGTAAATGTAAGTGCTAATATATTGAAGGCATCCACTCCCAGATGCATTAAGTAGGCTATTCTATACGTAAGTACCCTTGTTTTACCAGAACCTGCTCCGGCAATTACAATCATTGGTCCATCTTTCTGTAGTACTGGTGCTCTTTGCGCATCGTTCAATTCTGCGATATACTCTTCCAAACCTGCAATTTTTTTAAACGCGAAATTTAATTATAATCTCAGTTTTATTAAACTTTATCAAGGCTTACTTATAAACAAAAGATTAACCAAACTTAGTTTAATTTAAAAATAATCTAAACTTTTAGTATATTGCAAGTTAGATAAGCCCCACTTATCTACAAATACATAACCCGTTTATTATATGAAGAACAATTACATCCTCTTTGTAATTTGCCTGTTGTTTTGTTGTACTATGTTTTCTCAAAGCAACTTTGAAAATCATTGGAACTTACTACTGCAAAATGACAGAAAAGAAGCCCTCGATGCCTTCTCTTCCACTGAAAACCATCAGAACGATATTGTTAGTTTGTTATCTAAAAAATTAATTCAGGTCGAAAATGGTATTTTTCAGGTAGAGGATAACTTTGTAGACCAACTCTCCTCTTATCCTGATTATGAGTACTATTTGTATGCTTTTTGGAATTCTCCCTTTCTATTCAACGATTATCTGGAGTCCGGATTTAACAAAACATATTCAAAAAGGGCTAAAGAACTGTTTGAAAAGCCTATAAAAAATACAACTGTACAAGAAGCCCTTAGATATCTTAATGGTATAGTAGCAAGAGGTGTTAATGACTGGGACTCCTACTATAATTTACAACAAAGCATTGCAGCTGTAAATACATGGCAATTTTGCGGGGTTTTTGAAAATCTTAATCAAAGTGGGTTAGACATAGTATATCCACCGGAAAATGAACCTGTGAGCCAAAATGGTTTTGACACCAATGGTAATGGTATTGTTAATTGGTATACACCCGAAAATACAGACCTAGAAGCATATCAATTTTTTAGCAATCATTCTGAATATGGATATGGTGTCAATTATGCACAGACATTTATAGAATCCCCCGCATATCAAAGAGTTACTTTAAGATTGGGTAATAGTGGTAAATTTAAATTATGGCTAAACGATGTAGAAATTTACACCCATAACACTGATGTAACCACAGATATGGATGCCTACGCTATCGAAGTAAACCTACCAAAGGGATACAACAGATTACTTATTAAAAATGCTGAAAGTAATAGTGAAAGCTATTTCATTTTACGAATTACAGATCCACAGGGAAAAACCATACAAAATCTCAAATATAGCTCTGACTATATAGCTTATAATAGAAGTACTATTAATGATTTAAAACCAAAGGAATTAGAACATAGTATAGAAAAGTTCTTTAAACAAAAAGTAGCAGAAAATCCTCAGGATTTTTTCCATACCTATAGTTTAATTTTAACCTACTTAAGAAACTCTAAGTATGAAGAAGCTAAAGAGTTATTACTACCTATTCAAAAGGTATATCCTAAAAGTTCATTAATCAGGCATCTGCTGATACTTTGTTATCAGCTTGAAGGAGATTATACCACATCACAGGAGTTAAGAAAAAATATGGAACTTGATGATAAAGATTATTATCTGGCCATACTTTATGTTTTTCAGGATCAATCAAGACTTTCTCGTATGGATATCCAGGAACTTGAAGATTTTCTAAAAAGGCTGGCTGATGCTACTGATCAGTATATTTTAAAAGAATCTGCAAACATCCTGCTCTCACTAAGGAAATCAGATAGAGAAAATGCTAAGAAGGAACTTAAAAGTATCATTAAGAGAGCAAAAGAGGATGAGTGGGTAAAAATGCTAACCACTTATGCCACTTTATATGTTATTGTACTTAATGATAAAGACAAAGAAAAAGAACTTCTTACCTATATCAACGACAATTACCTCAGTTATGCAAACCTATTAAAGCTCGTTCAGTATTACAATAAATCAGGCGAAGAAAAGAAGGGTATAACCTTATTGAAAGATTTTCAAGAGCATCTACCCGGAGATAATTATGTACTTATAGATCTTATAAATCAACTTCAGCGGGATAACCAGTATAAGGAATCACTTAAATACATAGAGGATGCCTTGCAAAACTATCCTTATTCTTCCATGCTGTATCGACTTAAAGGTGAGGCACTTTTGCATTTAAATGATAAAGATGGAGCCTTATACAATTATAAAAAAGCTTTGGAGTTTAATAGTAATAACCGATCCCTTCGTCAAAAAATAAGTGACCTTACTAATCAAAAGGATGTTATCGAGTCATACACTACTAAAGATGTCTATGCATATATCCGTTTGAATCGAAATAAAGATATTCCTAACAACTATGGGTTTAATATTCTACTTGATGAGGCGGTTACACTGTTATACCCTGAAAGTGGAGGAAAATCTAAATATACCTTTTTATATGAAATTACTGCAGACTCAGGAGTTGAAAACTTTAAAGAATATGATCTTGGTCTCACAGCCGGATATAACATCTTAAAATCTGAAATTGTAAAACCTGACGGATCTCTGACACCTGCAGAAAAAAGCGGTTCTAATTTTGTTTTTAACAGCCTCAGCGTTGGGGATGTTATCTACATAAGTTATGAATCCTATTTTGGTGGTAGCGGACGATTCTATAAGGACTTTGTAGATTATTATCAGTTTGACTCCTTTCACCCCTGTCTTAAAACAAGCTACACGTTAATAGCACCTGATAAAAAGAAAATCAATTATAAGGTGACTAACGGTGAGCTAAAATTTGAACAAAAAACTGAAAAAGATCAGAAAATATTTACCTGGTCCTTAGATAATTTAAATACATTAAGCCAACAGGAATATTTTATGCCTCAGGATGTGGATATTGCAAGATATTTACATATCAGTACTATAGAAAGCTGGAACGACATTGCATTTTGGTATTCTGATTTAGTACGGTCTCAGATCCGATTTAATAGCCAGGTTGAAGAAGCCTATAATTCTATTTTTCCGAAAGGAATAAGTTCTTTAAGTAAAGATGAAATTGCTAAAAGGATATACTATTATATCATGGACAATTTCAATTACAGTTATGTTAGTTTCAGGCAAAGTGGGTTTATTCCGCAAAAACCGTCTAAAACTATATCCAGTAAATTGGGGGATTGTAAGGATTTTTCTACCCTATTTGTTACACTCGCCCACAAGGCCGGGTTGGACGCCAATCTAGTACTCATCCTTACCTCAGATAACGGTCAGAAATCCCTTGTCTTACCTAGTCAAAACTTTAATCATTGTATTGTTAAGGTACAATTAGATAAAGGAGAACAGTTCCTGGAGTTAACAGATAAGAATTTACCATTTAAATCTTTACCGGTTTCTCTGGAAAATGCAACAGCACTGGAAATACCCTTTATGACTACTAATAACAATATTACCTATGAGCTATTTCAATTAAACAAAGTGGACAAAATCCCTTCTATATATAAAAACAATATCAATCTTGTTATAGACTCCGATCAACAAAAAATGGATGTATCCAGTAGCTTTGAAGGAGCTATAACTTCATATTATAAGGGTATATTTTCTGAACCTAGTTATGATGTTATAAAAAAGACCATTTTTGAAAACTTCTCTAATAATCTTGGTTCCCAAATTAAAATCGATACCATTTATAACATTAATAAGGATATCAAAAAGGCTAATCTTAGATTTTCAACAAGTATAACTTCAAATGAAAAGATTAATAAAATAGGGAGTACAAAAATTATTCAGATTCCTAATATATCTTCGGCTTATAGTACGCATATTATTAATGAAGAAGAACGAAAATATCCTATTGTATATAATAGTTACGAAAATGTGGATCATTATATCACTGAATATGACATTTATATAGGTAAATCTGAAAAATTTACCGAAATACCTAAAAATCAATTCCTTAAGTTTAAAAAGCATCAGTACAAAATTGATTACAAATTGGTCAACAACAATCATTTAAAAGTGGTTATAGACGCTGTAACGGATAAAGAAAATATTCTTCCTACAGAATATCCTGAATTTAAAAGTTATGTTTCCGCAGTATTAGAGGCTAAAGAAGCTTTTATAGGTTTTGAGTAAGATTTATTCCTACAAAAAATATATCGTTTAACAAAAAACATAGTTAAAAAGTTAATTTTTAAGATAAAAAGCGTTATATTTAAATTGAAATTGATTTTCATCTAAGTAATTAACCTATTCCATTAATATCCTATACGCTATGGCCCCGAATAAAATGAACGTTAAGACCATCGAAAAAGAAAAAATTAAATCCCTGGTGTTTCCAAAAGAAGAAGTACTGCAAAAAAGAAAAGATCAAATCGATCGATTTCTAGAACTGCAAAGAGCACTTGCTTTAGGCAATCTGGAGCATCAAAAAGTGAAAATTATTTTTGTGGATAATGAAGGTTTTAAGCGAGTAGAAACTACCATCTGGGGAATTACCGATAGAGAAGTAATCCTTAAACAATCCACTATTATTCCATTAGAACGTATTATTAGTATTTCTTA
>NZVW01000031.1 GCA_002697475.1 Aquimarina sp.
AACCGGGAAGAATACTTCAACATCCTTACCTTTAGTGATATTAGGAATATATTTTTCTGGTACTTCAGTTTCAATGTACATATTGTCAAGATTTACTATCCTTACAATTTCATCCATATTTGTCACTACACTTCCTTGCTCTGAGATTACATCGTCAATAACTCCTGAAAAAGGAGCGCTTACTATAGTCTTGGATAATTGACTTTTTAATTGTGCTACTACATTTTGCTGTGCTTCATAGGATGCTTTAGCCTGTAGGTACTGTATTTCTGAACCTATCTTTTGTTCCCAAAGACGTTTCTGTCTTTCAAAAGTAGTTTTTGCTAATTCCGTTTGTACTTCGGCTTGTGCTAGTTGTTGACTTAGACCACCATCATCAATTCTGGCTAATGTTTGACCTTTAGTAACTCTGTCTCCTTCCTTAACAAAAACCCTGGTTAAAGTACCTGGCATTTCAGGGTGCAATACTATATTTTGTTTTGTTTCGACACTACCCTGTAGTTCAAGATAGTGATTAAATAGTGTGTCATTAGCAACAATTGTTGTAACAAGAGGACGCTTTTTTAAAGTGTCTTTTGAAGCTATATATTCATCGATTCTTTTGAGCTCTGCTTCATACGTACTTTGTAACTCTGCAACTTCTTTACGTTTCGCTCTGATCTCCTCTAAATTACCATTCTCAAGAACATCGTCAACAGATTTCCCCTTTTTGTCGCCACAGCTGATAAGTATCAATGAGGCAGAAAGTATATATAAGATTCTTTTCATTTCGGTATATTGTTTTTTGATGATTGTAGTTTAATTATTAGTTGGTTTTACGTCTGGTATATTTAATATGGTTTCTAGTTCAGCTTTATTGTTTATAATACCCAATTTAGCCTGTAGAACCTCCTGCTGAGAAGCATATAACTGTAATTGGGCTTGCCTTAAATCAAAGCTAGTGGCTAAACCTTCAGTATATTTAATTTGATTTTTATTTTCTATACGTTCTGCTAAAGCAAGATTTTTCCTGGCAGACTCATAATTGGCAATGGATTGCTTAAAGTCACTTAAGGCAGAGTTGTACTGTAATTGTATTTGTTCCTGCGCTTTAGTAAAATCTGTTCTTGATTGATCAAGTGCTATTTTAGCTTGTTGCGTTCGGGCACTTCTCTTCAAGGAACTAAAAATTGGAATTTTTAAAGAAGCTCCCAGTATTGAAGATTGAAACCAGCGAGTTTCACTCTCAAAGAACACAAAATCATTATCAAAAGCAGCAGTACCATAATTTACAAAAGCAGATAAACTAGGTAATGCTCTACTTTTTTCAAGCTTCATTTCTAACCTTCTTTGTTCAGTTACTAACTCTGCTAAACGATAATTAACATTGTTCTCTAGTATAAAAGGTTTTGCTGTGATTGAGGTGTCCAGATTTTTCATCGCTAAAGTATCCAGATCATCCGTTAACTTAGTATCAGTCTGCACGTCTAACCCTAAAGTAAGATTAAACATCTGTAATGCTATTTCTGCCTGACGCTTTGCATTGTCCAGTTGGTTTGTAATCTGGAGTAAAGTAATTTGTATTTGTTCTACATTTTCTTCTTCTGCAAGGCCATTTTCAAAAATCTTTTTGGTTTCCTCATAGTTCTTTTCTAACGTAGTTTTGTTCTCTTCAAGAATACTTACGAATTCTTGTGAAACCAAGACACTACCGTAAGAATTGATGACTCCTTTACGTACGTCAAGCCTTGTCTTTTCTTCAACATCATCGGTGTATTGTAAAAAACTTTTAGCGGCTTCAAGCCCTACCAGGTACGATCCATCAAAGATTAATTGCGTAAGTGTAGCCGTTAGTTGCATTTGTTGCTGAGTACCGAATACTACAGGTACAAAAGTTCCCGGTTCTCCACCCGCAACTTCTCCTGGAATAAGTGTAACAGGTTGCTTTAGTTGATTTGTATAATCTACTGTTCCGTTGATTTGAGGAAGACCATCTGCTGTAGTTTCCCATTTTCTTTTTAATGCCTTAGCAACATCTCTACGTGCATTAATTGCCTCGTAACTGTTCTCTAAAGCAAAATCTATAGCTTCCTCTAGAGTAAAACTATATTGAGCTCCGGCCGGTGACTCCTGAGCCCATATTGTGGTGGTAAGAATTAGGCCAATAATTAATGGCCATAGGTTGTTTCTCATAATTTATTATTCTTTAATCAGGTTGTTTAAAATTTTAAGTCCTTTTTCTGTTGCGATACCCCTTATATGGTATTCCAGATAGTTTTCCATTAACTTGGTCATTGGAAAATGTTCCAATGGAAACATGGTTTGATCTTTAATGCCAGCTACTCCTACAAAATATAGGCGGGATATAAATTGTACATCAATATTGTCCCTAAAAACGCCGGTCTCTATACCACGATTCAGATTCTCAATAACACAATCCTGCATCACTTCAAACTGTTTCATTTTTAAGGTATCGTGAATTTTTGGGTAATATTTTTGCAATTGATATTGCGGGGAAGTTTTTTCGTCCTTCAGATTTTTCATGACAAATGCCTTAATCGCATAAAGCTCTTCAATAGGCTCTCTTTTTTCATCTCTTATAAAATCTATCCTATTGCATATTGTGCAGAAAAGATGTTCTGTGGTAGCCTCAACCAATTTGGTTTTGTTTTGAAAGTGAGAGTAGATGGTTTTTTTTGAAATACCCATCTCTGATGCAAGATCATCCATTGTCACACTTTTAAAACCAAGGTTGAGAAACATATCTTTTGCGGTTTCAATAATTTCCTCTTTCATTTACTAAGCTTTGGGGTTAAATATTCGTGGCAAAAGTAAGTTAGGAAACTTTAAAAACATTAAAAGTTTCCAAAGTTTTACATTTTTTTAACAGTGAGGAAAACAATGCTTCACGTTCCGTACTGGTATAAATAGAGAAATACTTTTTTGAGCTGTTTTTGTTTTTTGTTTTACTTTAGCACAAAAAATAATACACAGTGCACACGATATCTGATTATCAAGATAACTTCCTGGCTTACCTTAGTGAAAAGAATACTATAAAAGAACCTAAAAATCTTTATGAGCCCATTACTTATATTCTCAATCTGGGAGGTAAAAGGTTACGACCGGTTTTAGTTTTAATGGCTTCAGAAATTTTTGATACACCTTATCAGAAAGCCTTAGATGCAGCATTGGCAGTTGAGGTATTTCATAACTTTTCACTTATTCATGATGATATTATGGATGGAGCTCCTCTGCGAAGAGGAAAGGAAACGGTCCATAAAAAATGGGATGTTAATACAGGCATACTTTCTGGTGATGCGATGCTTATAAATGCTTATCAGTTATTTGAAAATTATGACGGAGATATATACAAAGCACTTACCTCATTATTTACTAAAACAGCTATAGAAGTTTGTGAAGGGCAACAATATGATGTGGATTTTGAGGATCGGGATGATGTTACTATAGCAGAATATCTTAAAATGATTGAGTACAAAACAGCTGTCTTAGTTGGAGCCGCTCTCAAAATGGGGGCTATTATTGCTGAAGCAGGTATGGAAGATCAGGAAAGAATTTATGATTTTGGACGACTTTTAGGTATTGCATTTCAACTTAAGGATGATTACTTAGATGCGTTTGGAGATCCGGAAACCTTTGGAAAACAAGTAGGGGGTGATATTATCGAAAACAAAAAGACTTTTCTTTATTTGAAAGCTTTAGAAAATGGTTCGGATGAAGAAAAGAGGCAATTAGAAGGTCTTTTTTCTTTAAAAGATGTCAATATTGAAGAGAAGATAGAAACTGTCAAATCAATTTATGATAGTACTGAATCTACACAAGCCACCAGACAAGAAATTGAAAGGTATACTAATCTGGCTTTTGAGACTTTGAATGATCTTAATGTATCCGAGGAAAAGAAAATATTGCTTCAACAGTTTGGTAAAAAGCTAATGAACAGAACTGTATAAATAATCAATACAGTGGTGTGCTAAATATTTCCTCTTTTACCTGAGATAAAATTTTATTGAAATTTAAGATTTAAAATAGAGATTCTAAAAATCAGAAACTTCAGTATCTGTTGTTCTGTTGATCTTCTCAATTTTTACAGATCCAAAGTTTAAATCGGTAGATCCGGTGAAACTTTTGCCATTTTTTACATTCATAAATTTCCATTGGTAGCCAGAATCTGTTAAGGTTATTGGCGAAATAGCAATTGAGGAAATAGAAATGCTTAAATGCTGCTCAATTAAAGAGGTTATTTTTCTTTGGATGTTAGGATCCGTAACTTCATTGGATTTCTTTTTTTTAACATAATAAGGATTATTGTCAGGATCAAATTTGGAAACCACAGGTTCCTTTTTGCTGGAACATGAAGTTAGTACTATTCCTGCAGCCAGAATAAGAATATATTTTTTCATTATAAAGTTGGGGTTTATATGGTATATCAAAAATATAGGAATTGCATTGAATTCATTATTGATAAGCTGATTATTAGATGATTGGTTGTTTATCGCGGATGAAAAACATACTTTTAATATTTACGATTGTAATTTTTAAATATTTTTTTGAAAAAAAATGAACTGAAGTGTCTGAAGCAAGAGATAAATCCATAGCTGTAGTTAATAAATGTGCTCAACACAAGATGCTAGATAAGTTAATTACACAAATTCAGAAGGATCTTTTAAGAGCGGGTGTGGTCCATAACTTTTTTAATCTCTCAGAAGAGAATTTGTTTGATGCGCTGAAAAGTATTCTTAATATGCTCATAACTGACAAAAGAGATTCGTTGTACGCTTTCCTGTATGCAGTTGACGTTTCAGAAGCTTCTATAAGAGCAATAGTTGAACATAATGCTATGATAGAAGTAGAGCAATTAACGTATCTCATTTTAAAAAGAGAATACATGAAAATCGTATATCGAGAAGGGTTATTATAATCAAAGCTTCCACTTTTCTGAAAAAACTAATGCTTTTGTACTTAAGTTCTTGTAAGAACAATGGTGAGTGTTAAAATTCTAAAAAAAACCTAAAGAATTATAGAATATTCCATAGCCCATAAATTGTATTTGTTGTATTTTTGTGGCGTTTTGTCATGAATAAAGACACTCGAATACTTACTTATGGATAAATATTCATTTTTGAATGCGGCTCATACCGCATTTTTTGCAGAATTATACGATCAATACCTACAAAATCCGGATAGTGTAGAACCTAGTTGGAGAGCTTTTTTTCAAGGCTTTGATTTTGGAATGGAAAGCGCAGAAGGCGGTATCGAAACCGTTTACGTTGAAAAGGAATCTAGCGATAAAGTAACAGTTCCTCAAAATGTTCAGAAGGAATTTCAGGTTGTTACTCTTATTGACGCTTACCGCACAAGAGGACACTTGTTTACAAAAACGAATCCCGTACGCGAGCGAAGAAAATATCTTCCTACACTGGCGTTGGAAAATTTTGGATTAAGTCAAGCTGATCTTAATACAGTTTTTAATGCCGGAGAGATTATTGGTATTGGCCCTAATACCTTAAGCAATATTGTTGTTCATTTAGAAAAAATATATTGTGATGCGATAGGTATAGAATATATGTATATCAGAAACCCTCAGGAAAGAGAGTGGATTCAGAATCGTATCAATTTTAATACAAACAGAACTAAATTTTCTGCTGATCAAAAAAAGCATATACTTAAAAAGTTAAATCAAGCTGTATCTTTTGAAACTTTTCTACATACTAAATATGTTGGGCAAAAAAGATTTTCACTTGAAGGAGGAGAGTCTTTAATTCCGGCTCTTGATGCTTTAGTTGAAAAAGCTGCTGACATGGGTGTTCAGGAGTTTGTTATGGGAATGGCACACCGTGGACGTCTTAATACGTTAACCAATATTTTTGGTAAAAGCCCAAAGGATATTTTTAGCGAATTTGATGGTAAGGATTACGAAGAGGCAATTTTTGATGGAGATGTAAAATATCATTTAGGTTGGACAGCTAAGCGTAAAACGGATAATGGTAAAGCTATCAATATGAATATTGCTCCTAATCCATCTCACCTGGAAACTGTAGGTGCTGTTGTAGAAGGTATTACACGAGCAAAACAAGATAGACATTACAAAGAAGATAGCTCTTGTGTATTACCAATCGTCGTTCATGGGGATGCTGCGATTGCCGGTCAGGGACTGGTTTATGAAATTGTGCAAATGGCACAATTAGATGGATATAAAACCGGAGGTACCATACATATTGTAGTGAACAACCAGATTGGTTTTACTACAAATTATCTGGATGCCAGATCGTCTACGTATTGTACAGATATTGGTAAAGTGACACTATCACCTGTACTTCATGTGAATGCCGATGACGCAGAGGCAGTAGTTCACGCTATGAACTTTGCTCTTGAATTTAGAATGGAGTTCAAAAAGGATGTATTTATCGATCTTTTAGGCTATAGAAAATACGGACATAATGAAGGTGATGAACCTAGATTTACACAACCTAAATTATACAAAGCTATTGCTAAGCATAAAAACCCTCGGGATATTTATGCTGAAAAGTTAATTGCTGAGGGCGTTATTGACGAAAGTTTTGTGTCCAATCTTGAAAAGGAATACAAAGAAGTTTTAGAGGAGGAATTAGAGGATTCACGAAAGCAGGAAAAAACGGTGATAACACCTTTTATGCAAGATGAATGGTCAGGCTTTGAGCGTGTTCAGGAAGATGCGATGATGAAGGCTATAGACACAACCTTTCCTAAGGATAAATTAACAGAGATTGCAGAGGTAATCACTAAGCTTCCGGATAATAAAAAGTTTTTAAGAAAAATAGAAAGACTCATTGAACAAAGAAACAAAATGTTCTTTGAAGATAACAGTCTGGATTGGGCAATGGGAGAGCTCTTAGCTTATGGTTCCTTACTACAGGAAGGATACGATGTAAGAATGAGTGGTCAGGATGTAGAAAGAGGTACTTTTTCTCACCGACATGCTGTGATAAAGGTTGAGGATAGTGAAGAAGAAATCATGTTGCTTAATAATTTAAGTAAGGATCAAGGAGATTTTTACATATATAACTCTTTACTTTCAGAATATGGAGTAGTAGGGTTTGATTATGGATATGCTATGGCAAGTCCAGACACACTTACTATATGGGAAGCTCAGTTTGGGGACTTCAGTAATGGAGCTCAGATTATGATTGATCAGTATATTTCTTCTGCAGAGGATAAATGGAAATTACAAAATGGCCTTGTTATGTTACTGCCTCATGGTTATGAAGGTCAGGGAGCAGAACACTCTTCAGCAAGGATGGAAAGATACCTGCAATTATGTGCTAAGGATAACATGTACATCGCTGATGTGACGACACCTGCGAATCTATTCCATTTATTAAGAAGGCAGCAAAAAGCTAGCTTTAGAAAACCTTTAATAGTCTTTACTCCTAAAAGTTTATTAAGACACCCTAAAGTTGTATCACCGATCGAGGACTTCACAGACGGTGGCTTTAAAACCGTAATTGATGATCCTACTGCTAAGGCAAAGGATGTAAAATCACTGGTTTTCTGTACAGGTAAGTTTTATTATGATCTTTTAGAAGAAAAAGAAAAGAATAGCAGAAATGATGTTGCTTTGGTTAGAATAGAACAACTATTCCCATTACCAACAGCAGAAATGGATAAGCTTATTAAGAAGTACAATAAGGCAGAAGAAGTGGTATGGGCTCAGGAAGAACCAAGAAATATGGGTGCTTTAAGTCATATGTTAATGCATTATGACAAAGCTACCTCATTTAGATTTGCCAGTAGAAGACCTTATGGAGCTCCTGCAGCAGGGAGTGCTACAAGATCAAAACGAAGACATCAGGAAGTGATAGATTATGTTTTTGATAAATCAAAAAATAATCAAAGAAAATAGTATTAAATCAATAGATAAGAATAAGTTTTTTCCGTTTTTAACGGATTAGTATCAAAAGATAAATTCAAGATTATGGCTTTAGAAATGAAAGTCCCTTCTCCGGGAGAATCAATAACCGAAGTAGAAATAGCTCAATGGCTTGTTGAAGACGGAGATTACGTAACTAAAGATCAGGCAATAGCAGAAGTTGATAGCGATAAGGCAACACTAGAACTTCCGGCTGAAGCCAGTGGAATAATTACCTTAAAGGCAGAAGAAGGAGACACTGTAGCTGTAGGGCAAGTGGTTTGTTTAATTGATACTGATGCTCCTGCACCAGATGGAAATGCCAATAATGAAGGAGATGAAGGAGGCAAAGGTAATGCCGCTATGGATGTGGATAAGCAAAGAGATGCTAAGGAACAATCTTCTGATAGCTCTAAAGCTGAGGCTAAAACTCAGACGCCTTCTAAACCTTCCACACCGGTACAAAAACAAGATACTTATGCAACAGGATCAGCATCACCTGCTGCAAAGAAAATACTTGCTGAAAAGGATATGGACCCGGCTCAAGTTCAGGGAACAGGAAAGGATGGAAGAATAACAAAGTCTGATGCAATGAATGCCAAACCTTCTATGGGAACTCCTGGTCCAGGTAGTAGAGGAGAGGAGCGTACCAAGCTTTCTATGCTAAGAAGAAAGGTGGCAGAGAGACTAGTTTCTGTCAAAAATGAAACGGCGATGTTGACTACATTTAATGAAGTCAATATGCAGCCTATTTTTGATCTGAGAAATCAGTATAAAGATGAGTTCAAAAACAGACACGGAGTTGGTTTAGGATTTATGTCTTTCTTTACATTGGCTTGTGTAAGAGCTTTACAAATGTATCCTGCAGTAAATTCTATGATAGATGGTAAAGAGATGATCTCTTATGATTTTCAGGATATCAGTATTGCTGTTTCAGGACCTAAGGGATTGATGGTGCCGGTAATTAGAAATGCAGAAAACCTAAGTTTTAGAGGTGTGGAGTCTGAAGTCAAAAGATTGGCAACTAGAGCTAGAGATGGTCAGATTACAGTTGATGAAATGACCGGGGGTACATTTACTATTACTAATGGAGGAGTTTTTGGTAGTATGTTATCCACACCAATTATCAATCCTCCTCAGAGTGCTATTCTAGGGATGCATAATATTGTAGAAAGACCTATTGTAAAAGATGGTCAGATAATAGTAGCTCCTATTATGTATGTGGCATTGTCTTATGACCATAGAATTATTGACGGTAAAGAGTCTGTAGGCTTCCTGGTAGCTGTAAAAGAAGCCTTAGAGAGTCCGGAAGAATTATTGATGAATAATAATGTCAAGAAAGCCTTGGAGCTTTAATTAATAAACTCAAGAACTAAACAACACCTCTGGTACGCCCAGAGGTGTTTTTTTATGGGGTAGTATGAAAGTTAAAATTTAATTTTAACGGTAACATTCCTTCCTTTTTTGGCACATATAAATAATTAATGTTATGTTTAAAAAAATTCTCTTTTTAAAATGAATAAAATCTTGTGCTTTATCATAGTTATATTAATTGGATTTCAATCCTTCGCTCAAATTAAGTTTGAACAGGGGTACTATATTGATAATAATGGTAATATAACAGAGTGCCTTATAAAGAATATTGACTGGAGGGATAATCCAACGGAATTCAAATTTAAGCTTAACGATAACGCCGAAGTTGAAAGCAAGAATATTGAAGAAATAAAAGAATTTGGGATATATGAAGAATCGAGGTTTATAAAAGCTAAGGTAGAAATAGATCATTCTTCAAAAGAGCGAATTGATCAAATGAGCAAGAGCAAAGACCCTGAATTTTCATCAGAAACAGTATTTTTAAGGGTTTTAGTAAGTGGTAAAGCTAACTTGTACGAATACGGACAATTAGATTCAAAAAAATATTTTTTCTCTATTGATGAAAAGGAAATTAAGCAGTTGATTTATAAAAAGTATCTGATAGAAGGCCCTAAAATAGCATACAATTTAAGTTATAGAAGTCAATTATGGGAGAATTTAAAATGTTCTGATTATGGAATAAATGAAGTAAAAGACATAAAGTATGCTAAAAGGGATCTTTCTACATTGTTTATAGCGTACAATGAGTGTAACAACGATCTTACTGCAGATTATGGGAAAACTCAAAAAAGAAATTTGTTTAACCTTACTATCCGTCCAGGTTTAAAATCATCTTCTCTTAGCGTTGCAAATGATATTTCAGATGCTAGAGATGCAGATTTTGGATCATCAATTTCATACAGGATCGGTATTGAATCAGAATTTATTTTACCTTTTAATAAAAATAAATGGTCAATTTTAATAGAGCCTACATTTCAAAAATTCTCGGCAAAGAAGCAATTAGATCAACGTCTGGCAGAGGCAGACTATAAGTCAATTGAAGTACCTTTCGGAGTTAGACATTATCTTTATTTAAATGATAACTCCAAGATGTTTGTAAATGCTTTCTACAGTTGGGACATAAGTTTTGATTCTTATATTTATTATAATTCTTTTCCGAGTTTAGAGATAAATTCTGGGGGTAATTTTGCGGTAGGATTAGGTTATAATTTCAAAAATAAATACAGTATGGAAATTAGATATCAATCAAACCGTGAACTTTTGACTGACTATACTGCTTGGAAATCAAAGTTTCAATCACTATCTCTAAATTTAGGATATTCTATTTTCTGATCGTCAGGGGTATCTTAATAGGATTTGATTGTTTTTTAAAACCTATTAACTTCTATTATGAAGACTCTACAAATCTATTCTATTTAACGAGAATTTATTTTTTACTTGTATTTTTTACTTATTTTAAAAAAAGTTTATTTGATGAGGTTTTTTATTTTAATTGCATTTGCCGTAGGAATGTCATCCTTTTTTCTATCCTGTCAGAAGGAAGATGACAATTTTGAAGTTTACAATATAATTGATAATCGTTTAGATTTAAATGACTCCTGTGGTATTGATGGGGACGACTGTGGTGGACCTGGTGATGAGCTATTATATACCTTTTCCACAAGTAATGGAAACGAAGAGGTTATTTGGAGTGTTAATGGTGATGTTACATTATTATCTGGTCAAGGAACAAACGCGGTAATACTTAAATTGGGATCAAATTTTTCTGAAGCGAGTGTACAGGTTGAGTCTGGTTTGTGCTTTCTTGAAAAAACTTTAGTTTTATGCGACCAGCTAGCTTAATTTCTATAGCAACTTTTAAATTTAGTTGGTTATTTCTATTGCAAAAGAATTTGGAGTGGTTTATTTTTAATCTATAGAATCATATCCTTAAAAGAAACTATGGTATTATACCCCTTTTCCTTGAAGTAAGTCATGTCTGAATCATTTCCGGTTACAAGTATAAAATCCCCTCCCCAGCCGCCAAGACTTTTAATACTTCCGGTATAATCGCTAAACAGTTTTGATTTAACTGTAGGGGTTTTTATAATATCAGAAATGATAGTTTCATGTGTATCTATTAAAGAGTTAAATTCTTCAAGTTTAGTACAGGTGATTACTTTTTCGGTAATTTCATTAATAGCGGACTCAGCAACATCATAATCCTTTAGAGGTAAAGATTGGTAATGTTTTATAGAATCCTTACTGTCTTGTTTCTCGTTGAGATGTACAAAAAACAGTTTGTCACTAAAGGGAGGGTTGAAAACGACCTCTTTAACAGCTGGTTTTCCGCCTCTTTTGTATACAAGTGGTGTAGAGTGTTGAGCACAGGCAATATCATAACCGCTTCCTCCAAAACAACTGTCCAAAAGCTTAAATCCATCAATGACTGCCCATTGTGCTATATTATTGATTAAAGTTGAAGATGATCCCAGCCCCCAGTTTCTGTTAAACTCTAGCTTTGTTTTGACCCAAACACCTTTGTTTCCCGATAAAAATTTTGGGTTTAACTCTCTGGCACAATTAAGAATATCAATTAAAGTATCTGATAATTTTTGGTATTCTTCAGATCTCTTATCATCAGGTTTAACTTGTACAGAATCATCCTTTATATAAAACTCTTCTTTGAACCATACTTCGTTATTTTCATCAAAACTGGTCCATAATATAGAATTGTCTTCATGATTTTCTACAGTGAGCCATTGTCCTAATTTAGTAGGTAATGCGAGTCCCTTGGCGCCATCAAGAACCAGGTACTCTCCCGTTAACAATAATTTCCCATGACTGTAGAAAGATTCCTTCATTGTATATGTTGGTAGTTTAGTGTTACTATCGCTTTTTATAAAATTCTAAATAAAAACGCATTCTGCAAAATAGTCATTTTGATAGTAAAGAAACAATTTATTATGCAGATTAAAGATAGATACTTATGTACTAAATTTATAATGAGGGTTTTACCTTTTTAATTTTAAGATCGTAAGGAATTTAAAAGTTTTTCAACCTCAGAGTGAGATACTGTTCTACTTTTAAAGTAGTCAACAGCCTTAATTTTTTCCTCTTTAGTAGCTTCGTACTGATTAAGGATATTCATTAAGTGCATTTTCATGTGTCCTTGCTGTATCCCTGTAGTAATCAAGGAATTTATTGCTGCGAAGTTTTGGGCCAAACCTGCAACTGCTACAATTTTCATCAGATCTTTTGCATTAGGATTTCCTAAAAGTTGTAATGCCAGTTTTACTAAAGGATGTAAAGTAGTAAGTCCTCCAACGGTTCCCAGGGCTAAAGGAATTTCAATATTAAAGTTAAAATAATCGCCTTCTATTGATGCCGATGTAAGACTTGTATACTTACCTGATTTTGAAGCATAGGCATGCGCACCAGCTTCAATAGCTCTAAAATCATTACCAGTTGCCAGCACCACTGCATCGATTCCATTCATTATACCTTTGTTATGAGTTACAGCTCTGTAAGGTTCAATTTTAGCTATATTTACCGCTCTCACAAATTTTTCTGCATATGCTTGAGATGATAGTTGATCCGTGTTGGGAAGATCTTTAATAGCACAATTGACCTGAGCACGAACCAGACATTCTGGAACATAATTGGAGAGTATACTCATAATAACATCAAAGTTATCAGGCTTGATATCGTGTTCTCCATAATTCTCAACCTCATCAAGTAAAGTCGAGGCGAATTTTTCTAAACATGAATTGATAAAGTTGGCACCCATGGCATCAACTGTTTCAAAAGTACAGTGAAGCTGATAGTAATTGTCTAATTCTTTAGTTTTATCTATCAATACCAGATCTTTGACTCCACCACCTCTCTTTTCCATATTAGTAGTAAGCTCTTTTACTGAATCCAGCAGTATAGACTTGATGGCGTTTATATAGTTGACA
>NZVW01000032.1 GCA_002697475.1 Aquimarina sp.
AACAAAATAATTTTTAGCTTTATAAAATACTTCTGTACTAAACCACAATATTCGATTTTGCAGATAAGCTTCCTCCTCAGTTTTATTTTTCTTGTATTTTAAATATGCACCCAATGCATATAATTTTCTAATTGGTTTTAGTAGTAAATGAAAATCTTTTGATTTCATACCTCTCCCTCCAAAATTTATATGGTTTCTATTTTTAGGTAAAATTCAATAAAAAACAGAAGATCAATTTTATAAAATTAAATAAATTATTTGTAAAATATCATATCTAAAAATAATAATTACGCAAAATTTAATATGTTTTGTTAATTTATTTTTAAAATAAGTTAAAAAATATCACTTATTATTATGAAGAACTATTTTTCACGAAATAAAAAATTTAAAAACAGGATTCGTCAATAAAAATAGTTTTTTATCCAGGTTAAATTTAAAGAACACATGGAATTCAGTATTCCTAAATGCGCGTAACGTCGTTTATAGGTTTATAATTAGTACGCTTATAAAAAACTAAGATTTAGGAATACTTTTCAGGTTAGAAATGTAATTATAAGCTATTTGAATGTACGTTTCTATAGTGAATAAATTTTCAGGGTTTGACGGTTTACTCATATACTCAAAATCATAAATAAAGTTAAACGGATAATTATTTTTATCTTGGATACAAGTAGCTGACCAATCATAGAATCGTCTGTTTTTACGGTAGCTTTTTTTGATTATAGTGCAGTCACTTTTTTTATGAAGTACTTGATTGTGATAAAACTTTTGGATAGTCTCAGAATTCCCTTCTAAAAAGTGAAATAAACGATGATCATCAAACAAAAGTATACCTGATAATTCATGCGTGCTGTTGATATGTTGGATTTGGTCAATTAATTCTTTTCTCTCAGGTAATGATAGCTTATTGTGGATATTCATCGTGTAATAGATTTCGTAAATGGTATCTGTTTCTTTGTTGATACCTCTGAATTCTGAAGGATGGCACCCATATGTTTTTTTAAAAGCATTGGAAAAATAACTCCTGCTACTAAGTCCCACCTCATAACAAATTTCAGAAATTGTTCTGTCTGTATGTTGCAATAGCGTTCGGGCTTTTTCCATTCGGACGGCCATGATAAACTTTTTGATAGACAGCCCTAATAAGGTTTGACTTAAATCTTGTAATATATTGCGATTAATATTGGTGTTTCTACTTATATCATTGATTGAGATGTTTTCAGAAACTTCTGAATGTATCATATCAATCACCCCCTTAAAGCGAAGACACATTTTGCTGAACAGACACTCCTCTTTATTTATTAGGGAAGACTCCTGGAAT
The DNA here is from genome assembly GCA_002697475.1 of Aquimarina sp. Classification (GTDB taxonomy): domain Bacteria; phylum Bacteroidota; class Bacteroidia; order Flavobacteriales; family Flavobacteriaceae; genus Aquimarina. The sequence goes on from NZVW01000032.1 coordinate 1,322, forward strand.
TTATAATAACTAAGATAAAGTGCTATCAGTTTCAAAACAATTCCCCTTACTTTAAATATCTCGATAATAGAGGTTGAAAGAAAGTTTGTTTTAATTAACTCGTTTATGTATTCAAAGAGCTTAATCTTATCCACACCTGAATTAATATGATCTTTTTTTAATCTGGATATGCCGCTATCTTTAAGATGCTCTTTGAAGCTGTCGTTTAGAGAATGGATTTTAAATTTATCTGTATCTATAGATAATAGAACTATTTTTGTAGGTGTGCTATGTGGTATTGTTATTTCAGAGTTAGATGTTAGTTTACTATTATTAAATACATGATCTATGGATACTTTTTGAGGTTTATTGCCTCGGCCATTTTTATAGATATAATATCCTTTATGAATAAGTATAAAATTTAAACTGCTCAAAGAAAAATAGTCTTTAGTCAAAGTAAGATCTTCTTTGAGATGTAGATCAAAAACCCTGAGATAAACTCCCGGAAATACTGTACCGTATTTTACCTGACCTATTCCATTAAATTCATTTAATTCAAATGAGGAAAAGCTGGATGATGCTTTTTTCTTCTGGTTTAGAAACTTTATAATTTCCTTATTTGCAATTTTTACTGAATTTGAAGTATCTATAGCCATGGTGATTTTGAAGTTTATTTAATTGTTTAGTATTCTCACAGTCAATATTGTATTCTTCATATAGCATGAAGAATAGTAAATTGCAGTAGGGGTTCGTTAATTAAAACTTACTTTCAAAAACTTTAAAGAGTATGAGAGATACGGCTACCAGAAAAAAAGCAAAAAAGCTAATAAATAAATAGGTGCCGCTCAAAAAAACTGATATAAAAAACCAGCTGATGAGATATACAATTAAAAAATAGCGAGTAATAGAATTCATAATTATGGTTTTAAGTGATTGTGTGAATTTGTTTGTTGAATGGATTAAAATAATGCAATTAGATTGATGTTTTGTTACACAATTTTGTCTAAATCTTTATTTATTTCATTCTTTTTGCGCTGAAGTAAATACAGTTATAATGCTGTTCAATTTGTTGAAGTAATCTAAGGTGTTATTAGTTTTTTATTTTTAGAAGCCTTTTTTTATAATTTTAAAAACTAGTAACGCCACAAGGATTATTAAAAAACTGAGAATAAAAATAGATAATAAGGATCCATCAAAAAATACTGCAAAAATTGACCATCCTATCAAATAGATTCCCAGGAGATAACGAGTAATTAAGTTCATGATTTTTGTGATAAGAGTTAGTTTTAACATTAGTATTACCTTATTCGGAAGTTTTGACAGAGCCCTTAAAGTGTAAATGTGTGAATAGCTTAATACCCTATACGATCTATTAAATTTTTATATTGTAAAAATAAGAGTCATAGTAGCTTTAAATGTTATACAATTATAACCTAAAGCTTTTACAATTTTATGAATCTCTAATATTTGGGTGGTAAAGACTTGGTTTGTGTATGATTTTTGAACTTTTTCTAAGAATTATGAATGACTACACTAATTTTAAGGTTTAATTAGCAGTAAAACTCATTTTTTTTTTTCAATATTACTACTAGCCTTGAAACCTATAACTGTAAGACTTATTTAAGCTATTCTTTTAATAAATAAAGTACAACCAAAAACCATCCTATGAAAGTACAGCTTAAGTATGACTACGATAAAATTTGCAAAGAATTTTTAAAACAGAAGTTAGCTTTTCTGGATATAAGATATAAAGTAAACCGTGCAGGAGAAGTTGAGATTCTACAGCCTTTAAACGCTAAGGAAAAAGAAGAACTGTTTTTAATTTTAAATTCAGACGGTATCAGTATAATTAATAATCATAATAAAATTATCGTTCAAAAAATTAAAGAACTCATAGTTCAAATGATACATCTGGATAACGATAGTAGGAAGATGAACCTATCTCAATATTTAGAGGATAAGCTACCGTATTCTTATATACATTTATCAAAAGTATTCTCAGAAGACACCTATATGACTATTGAAAAGTTTACAATTTTAAAGAAAATTGAATATGTTAAAGAGATGTTATCAGAAAATAGATTAAGTTTGTCAGAGATTGCCTATAGATTAAATTATAGTAGTGTTTCTCACCTTTCAAACCAGTTTAAAAAGACTACTGGTTTGACACCATCCTATTTTTTAAATCTAAAAAAGCAGCTCAAAACAGTAAGCTAATAAACATTTAATGACGGATAATACTATAAAAATTGTGCTCACAGATGATGACTCTGATGATAGATTTTTATTTCAAATGGCTATTGATCAAATAGAGATTAAAACAAACTTAAGAATCTTTTCAAACGGAAATGACCTAATCAAGTATTTAAGGCTGCCAGGAACTATTTTACCGGATATTCTTTTTTTAGATCTTAATATGGAAGGTATGGGAGGATTAGAATGTCTCAGAGAAATTAAAAAGGATCCTGGGCTTAAAGGCATTACTGTTGTGATATATTCTACCTCATCATCAGAAAAAGATATAGAGCAAACCTTTCTGGCGGGAGCAAATATTTACTTAAACAAGCCATCAAATTTTGAAGACCTTAAAAAGGGTTTGAAAAGGGTACTGACCACAGATTGGCAGTATCATACTTCCAATTTAAACAGAAATAATTTTATGTTTAGATTCTAATTTTTATGAGAAGAAAGCATATTCTTGTTAAGAATCCATCCTGATGTGATAATAAGACCTAATTTTTTTAGTTTAGCAGTAATAGGAATAAAAGATCGTGATGTACGAGTAAATGTATTTTTACAGCTTAATACTTAAAGAATTACTATGGCCAGTAAAGACAAATCAAACTTATATGTATTAGGAATAGGCGCGTCTGCAGGCGGATTGGACGCATTGTCTAAATTTTTAGGGCAATTCAATGGTATAGATTTTGAACTATGCGTGGTCGTAGTCATGCACTTAAGCCCTAAATATAAGAGTGAACTTGCGGCAATTTTGAATAAACGATGTAAATGGCCTGTAATAACCGCTGAGCATAATCAGAAGTTAGAGGCGTTTAAAGTCTATGTGGCCCCTCCTAATCACCAAATTGTAATTTCCAAAGATCAGCTTATTTTAGAGGAAATGTCTGATGAGTATCAATCTACACCTTCAGTTGATCATTTTTTAACATCTTTAGCTAAAGCTAAAAAAAGAAAGGCTATCGGAATCGTTTTATCAGGTTTTGGTGAAGATGGATCTAAAGGAATTAAGGATATAAAACGGAATTATGGTTTTACACTAGCACAACTTCCGGAAACTGCTGAATATAAAAATATGCCAATGGCAGCTATTGAAACAGATAGTGTGGATGCCATAGTGCCTGCTGAGCAAATGTTTGACGAAATTGTGCATTTTATTACGAATAGTAAAACTATAGCTTCTACAGAGACAAAACAGAATACGATAGACTCAATATTCGAGCTTTTGGAGAAAAGATCAGGAACTAACTTCTCCATGTATAAACCTAGTACCATCATGCGAAGGATAACGTACAGGATTAACGCACTTAGACTTAAATCTATTACAGAATATTATGAGCTGATAAAAGAAAACCCGAGAGAATTAGACGTTTTATTTGATACTGTTTTGATCGGTGTAACAGAGTTTTTTAGAGATCAGGAAGCGTTTGATGAATTAAGGAAACAATTAGAGATTTTAATAAAAGAAAAAGAATTTGGAGACTCTCTAAGAATATGGAGTGTAGGATGCGCAACGGGTGAAGAGCCATATTCATTAGCGATTTTGCTTCATGAAATACTAGGCCCGGAAATTGTGAACTATCATATCCAGATTTTTGCATCGGATATTGATGAGAAGGCTATTAATTATGGACGCAAAGCTGTATATCATAAAGATAGTTTAGAAAACTTACCACAAGAGTGGATTGATAAGTACTTTGAACAGAAAAACAGTATACATTATGAGCTGACAAAAGAAATTAAGCAGCATATATTATTTACCAGGCATGATATAACAAATGATCCTCCTTTTGTCAAACTGGATTTAATTGTTTGCAGAAACTTATTGATTTATTTTAATAATACATTACAAAAGCAAAGTTTTCAGATTTTTCATTACTCACTAAGACCTAAGGGGCTAATGTTTTTAGGGAAATCTGAAAGTGTTAGTGTAGCAGCAAACCTTTTTAAAAAAGTAAATAAGTTTAAAATTTACCGTAAGGCAGATACCTCTATCGGTTATCAATTAAAATTTTCCAGATACCGAAATAAAATGGGTACCAGAGATGAAGTTGAAGATCAGGGCATGAAGGGTAATACCAGAAACATGAGTATTATCGATATTGCAAAGGAAACGCTGTACTATAAGTATGAACATCCATTTGTCATAGTTGATGAACATTCAGATATTAAGGAAGTTCATGGAAGTCTTAGGTTGTATATGGAAATTAGTCAGGGAGCCATAAATTTTAATCTGGCTAAGATGGTCAACCCTGAATTAACCTCAGAAGTAAAAGCCCTTCAGGCGCAGGTAAGAAAAACAGGAGTAGCTCATACCAGTCATATAATAAGATTTAAGTTATACGATCAAGAACATTTTGTACGACTTAAAATGATTCCTCTGGTTTACAGAATTAACGATAGTCAGTACTTTATTGTAATCTTTGAGAAAATTGATCCGGAAACCAGAAACCTTGAGCTGTATGATAAGCTCGAAACAATGGATTATGAAAATTTAAGAATTAAAGTACTGGAAGATGAGTTAGCTTCAACAAAGGAACATCTACAAATATTTACAGAAGAATTAGAATCCACAAATGAAGAGCTTCAGACAATTAACGAAGAGTTACAATCCGCTAATGAAGAGTTAAAGTCAAGTAATGAGGAGCTGGAGACCAGTAATGAGGAATTACAATCTGCTAATGAAGAATTAAATACTGCTAATCAGGAGTTAAGACTTAAAAATGATTTATTAATTGAAAAAGAAAAAGAATTAAAAGAGGAGAAGAGTGTTAGTGAGAAAAATGAATCCATCTACAGAACCATAGCAGAAAATATACCGAATGGAACAGTATGTATTTTAAATGAGAAATTAGAGATTGAGTATATAGCAGGGCAGGGGTTAACAGATTTTAAAGCTGAGGATATAATTGGCAAATATATGCCGCATCTCAATCCCAAAAAGAAGGAAGCTGAGCGACTGGAAAAAATATGCAAAGCTACATTACAAGGCGAAAAAGGGAGAATTGAGATAAGTTTTAAAGATCGGTTTTATGAAATAAGAACGCAGCTTTTTGATTATCCGTTTACTGATGGAAAAAAGATTTTTTATTTAACACAGGAAATTACAGAGGCAAAAAGAAGCCAGCGTATTTTAGAGACTGCATTAGAAGCTGCAGAAATGGTAGTGTTTGAGTACAGATATGAAGAGGATAAGTTCGTTAATAACAAGAGACTTGCACAGTTTTTAGGATACAGTCATAACAAAACCATTAAAGACAAGGATTTCCAGGATAGGATTCATCCGGATGATTTGGAGAAACGAAATCAGGAGATGAAAAATGCTCTAGAAACAGGTCATCTCAATCATGAACTCAGATTGGTTGTGGATGATAAAATTAAATATGTAAGGCTTAAAGGAGCAATTATTTCAGATGATTTTGATAAACCAATAATTTGCGTAGCCAGTATTTATGATATTACAAAGGATAAGGATTACTTATATAGATTAGAGGAAAGCGAAAAACGATTTAAAACTATCGCTAATACTGCTCCTATAACAATATGGATATCAGATAAAAACAAAGATTGTCTCTATGTAAACAAAAACTGGTTGGATTATACAGGTAGTACTTTTGAAGACAACCTAGGGGATAAGTGGGTTCAGTTCATCCATCCTGATGATAGAAAGCAGGCCAAGGAAAGTCATGATATTGCATCAGAAAATAAGGAAGCATACAGTGTTGAATATAGAGTAAGAAGGTTTGATGGAACGTATAAATGGTTTTATAATCACGGAGTGCCTAATTTTGATAGTGATGGAAATTTTAATGGCTTTTTCGGATCTAACTTTGATATGAATGATAAAATTGAGTTTACCAATAAATTAGAAAAAAGTGTCAAAGAGAGAACACAGGAATTAGTAGATGCTAATGAGACATTAATGAAACTGAATTTAAATCTTGAGGAATTTGCTTATATGGCTAGTCACGATTTAAAAGAACCTTTAAGGAAAATAAGAACATTTAACTCTTTAGTAAGTTCAAATGATGAAGACCAGCAGGTCATCTCCAAGTATACAAACAAAATAGAGCAATCCGCAGATCGTATGAGTAGGCTTATTGATAGTATATTGGATTACAGCAGAATTGAAGAACAACTCAGTAAAGATGATCAAATTAATCTGGATGAGATATTAAATGATGTGATAGCTGATTTAACTTTACTGATTGAAGATAGGAATGTAAATATTATTGAATCTGATCTGGGTGAGGTCCATGGAGTTCCAATCAGGATTTATCAGCTCTTCTCTAATTTGATAAGAAATGCCATAAAATTTAACACTAATGATCCTATAATTGAAATTAGATCAGAAATCATAGATGCATCAAAATTATCTCAAATCATATTAAATCCAAAGAGTCTTTCATACAAGAAAATTTCTTTTACAGACAATGGAATTGGTATTGAACCTGATAAAAGAGATTATATTTTTAAACCTTTTAAACGATTAAATCCTAAAGATAAATATCCTGGAACAGGAATAGGGTTAGCTATTTGTAAAAAAATTATGGATTTACACAATGGATTTATTGATATAGAGAGTAATGAAAAAGGAGGATCTGTATTTTCATTATATTTTCCATTATCATAAAATTATTGTTGGAAACCGGTGGAACTGTGAAGCTGATTTTCAAAAATTTCAAATAAATCTTTGTAGCTATTGGGTTTTTGTATGTAGAAATCTGCACCGTTGGTGTAGGCGTTTTTTATGTCTGCATACCTATTCGATGTGGTAAATATTACGATAGGAATGGTATCAAACTTTTCATTAATACGAATCAATTTTAGACTATCAAAACCATCTATAGCAGGCATATTTAAATCCAGAAATATAATATCAGGAAGCTTTTTATCTATATTATTTAGCCGATCAATGAGCTCCATTCCATCTCTAGTCACATCAATAGATACATTGGGGCTTATTTCTAATATAGCTTTGGTAAAAAGCTCAATATCATCATAGTCATCTTCTGCTAGTACTACCTGAAAATCCTCTTTTACCATTTCACAAAATTTTCGAATATGTGAAAAAAGTTACAGTTATTTTATCACATGGAGTAGAAAAGACAAGCCAAATTATTGTTAATTACTTGTTTAAATATTTAAAATTTCAACAATTATAAACTTCATGGGGTGTATTAAAACTAAAGTATAGAGTATATACTCTATACTTTAGTTTTATATGGTGTTTTATAATGGTATATTACCATGTTTTCGATCAGGTCTTATAACTTCTTTGTTTTCGAGCATACTAAAGGCTTTCAAAAGCTTTCTTCTGGTGTTTTCAGGAAGAATAACCTCATCAATGAATCCTCTCTCAGCTGCTCTGTACGGATTTGCAAATTTTTCAGCATATTCTGCTTCTTTTTCAGCAAGT
>NZVW01000033.1 GCA_002697475.1 Aquimarina sp.
ACAAACCTCCTGAAACAATGGTAACAATACACCTGTATTAGTAATTGTATCAAAAGGTAAGGTCATAAAAATGCTATTGTATATCTGATATTTAGATAAAACATTTTCGTTAAAGCGTTCAATTTTAGGTTTTCTTGCCATAATTGTGGTGGTGGTGGTTTGTGTAGTTAATAATATATTTACAATAAAAGCCCTTTAAGGACTTCTTAAAGGGCTTTTATTTATCTTGTAATGGAGTACCCTTTACATATCCTGAAAAATAGAATGCATTAAACGTTTTTTATCATTTATGCTTTCTTCTAATGAAATCATAGTTTCAGTTCGGTATACACCATCGATGTCATCTAATTTAAAGATAATATCCTTAGCATGATTAGTATCCTTTGCTCTAACCTTACAGAAAATATTAAATTTACCAGTTGTGATATGAGCTACTGTTACATAAGGTATATCATAAATTCTCTCTAATACAAATTTTGTCTGAGAAGTATTTTGAAGATATATCCCTACATAAGCAATAAAAGAATATCCTAATTTTTTATAATCTAAAGTTAAGGAAGAACCCTCTATAATTCCTGCTTCTTCCATTTTTTTAACCCGTACGTGAACGGTACCTGCAGATATCAATAATTTTTTAGCTATATCTGTAAAAGGTGTACGGGTATTCTCGATTAACATATCAAGAATCTGGTGATCTACTTCGTCTAATTTAAACTTGGCCATAGTAACTCTATATTATTTTTCCCGATTAATATCATTGCAAATTTAGCAGAAAAAACAACTAATGACGCTTTTTATTTTAACTTTTTACTAATTCTGTTGAGAATAATTCAGTGTCTAACCTAAAATTTAACAATATAGCCTCTGGGACTATTTGATTTCTAACGTTTTCGTTGAGAATCGATCTTTTTTTACCATTTATTTCTCTATGTCCGTAAAATTTTTTCAAATTATCGATTTTTACCACTTTTGGTAAGAATTTTATCACATTTTCTTCTAAAATTTCTTCATATTGAATAGCTATATCCACATTTTTTTCCTCTAAAATGACATCCCTGATAATAATGTCGTAGAACAGCTTTTCATTCTCCGGTATTTCAAAATATTCATCGTATAAATTGCCGGTCATCGTCTCAGAAGCTATATAATAAGCTGAACTTATTAAGGAATAAAATATAAACTTTCGAGCTTCCTCTCTTTCATAGTCTTGTGGATAATGACCTGCCTCAAAAAGAATTACCGGAATATTTCTACTGGATAAGGTATCGCCAACGCAATTTAAGTTAAAACCATCATCATATCTGCCTACCTGACCAGGAATAAACTTTTGTAATACCTTATTCATATATACAATAACATCCATAGCCTTTTTTCTACTCTCCGTTATATTACGGTTTTGCGCAGCAGCAGGTGATAAAAAAGATACTGTGGCTGGTTTATTTACTAAACCTGCACTAAAAATAGTACGCTGTCCGTGTAAATTAAAAGCAAAATCCGGTTTGTTTTGTCTTAATACTTTATCTAAAACTAAACTCTCTTTTTGTGATAAATCTTGAGCATCCCGATTCAGATCGATATTATGATAATTTAATCTCGTATAGGCTTTTGCTCCATCCGGATTTAGTATAGGAATAATATATAGTGTACATTCTTCAAGAATTTTAGCAACAAAATCCGCTTTGTGATTTGTTAGTAGTTTAAGAAAGTCGAAAACAGCTTTTGTTGTGGTACTTTCATTTCCGTGCATTTGAGACCAATACACTAAGGTTTTACTTCCTGTTCCTAATTTAATTAGATAAATAGGCAAATCATTTTCAGACATTCCTACTTGTTCAACATCCAGAATCTTAGAATACTGATCAATTAGAGGCTGTATTAAGTCAGATGTTATATATCGGCCTGATAGTGTCTCTTCCTTATATTCAGAAAATAAGTCTGATAAGTGCTGACTATTCATAAAGAAATTTTTGAGCCAAAATAAACTAGAATTCTATAGAATCCTAGAGAAGGCAAAGGATTTAAATAAACAGTTACAAATGTAAACTAATTAACAATTTACGTTTGTAAACAAGAACATGTTACAAAAGTAAACAGGCTTAATATTCTCATTAGTTTACGGTTGTAAACGTTGTTTTACACCAAAACTCTTCCATTTCAAGAATTTAAATAATAATTAAGATGAAATTATTTTAATTATTGATTATCAATTTAATATATGTACTTATCTAAACTTTAAGTATAATAAGTTTAATCGAGGATATTAAGGTTTTACATATGTAAACAAGTCAATTCAAATCTTTTGTTTACTTTTGTAAAGTACATTTCTAAAACATACTGTTTACAATGGTCAACACAGAAGCATTTGGTAAAAGGATTGAAAAAATAATGAATCATTATTCTATATCAGCATCTTCTTTTGCAGATGCTATGGGCGTGGGAAGATCATCTATTTCTCATATTTTATCTGGTCGTAACAAACCAAGTTTGGATTTTGTAATGCGCATTATTGAAGCCTACCCCGAGGTAAGCTTGCAATGGCTGCTTTATAATGAAGGAACTTTCCCTTTGTCATCAAATATGAAAATCTCAGAGACCTCTGTGCCCTCGTCATCCACCCCACCTGAAAATGCTGCAGCCCAAGAAATAGAACAGGATTTATTTAGCAACTCTGACGATGTATTGGAAAATGAAAATGAAGAATCTACTACTGAGACTAAGGAAACCCCTCTGCTTCAAAAAACAGAAAATGATGAAAGGATTGATAAAATTGTCATTTTTTATAAAGACGGTACCTTTCTTTCCTATACACCAAAATAACTCACTCCAATCATTTCTAATTTTGTATGAAAGCCTTATTTTCGTTGTTGCAAAATATGCCCGATGAGATATTTTATACATATTCTTCTTTTTTCTTTGTTTTTAAGTACTTCCAGTTGTTATAATATTGAGCGTAACTGTAATGATTTCCATACAGGGACTTTTGAATTTGAGGCCTTAATTGACGGAGAACTGGCTAAGACTACTTTTATTCGTAATGATTCTATAGAGATTGATTTTTATCAGGGCAAAAGCGACACTTCCTCTATTCGGTGGATTAATGACTGTGAATATATAGTCAAGAAAATTAATCCTAAAAATATGGCGGAGCAAAAGGCACTTCATATGAAGATTTTGACTACGGATGGTAATACTTATATGTTTGAGTATGCAATTGTAGGCTCTAATACAAAACAAAAAGGTGTAGTCAAAAAGATTAAATGATTACAACCACTTTCGTAAAAGTTTGATTAAAAATCAATCAAAAATCTACTTAATTAATTTGTTTATATTAGTGAATTTATTTGATTAAAAATCAATGATTTAATGTTTTTAAAAACTTTACTTATACATCAAAAAATTATCATTGGCCTTTCGGATAGTATGTCATTGAGCAATAATAAAACTATTGATTTGTGGAGAAAATTTATGCCGAGAAGAAATGAAGTTTTAAGTGATCAAAAAAATTATTTGTATGATATCAAAGTTTACGAAGAACATCAAGACTTTAAACATTTTACACCTCAAACAATATTTACCAAATATGTAGGTATTGAGAGTTTATCTTCTGAAAACGTTCCTGTGGAAATGGAGGTCTTCATAATTCCGGAAGGAAGATATGCTGTCTTTCTGCATAAGGGCCCTGCTTCTACTTTTCATAAGACATTAAATTACATCTATACAGACTGGTTACCTCAGTCAGAATATGTTTTGGATTACCGACCTCATTTTGAAAAAATAAAAGAAGGATATGATCCCAATGATATAAATGCGGAAGAAGAAGTCTGGATACCTATTAAATCTCTTTAAAAAGATTATGCCTCTATTTTCAAAACTTTAAGCATATTTGCAAAAAAACAACCAAATTATGAATAAGGAACTCATAGAAAGAAGTAACTCCTCGTGTGAATTGTGTGGTAATGACCAAAATCTCACTGTATATGATGTTCCTGAATCTCCAAATGTTGGTCTGGATGCTAAAATTGTAATATGTAGCACTTGTAAAGACCAAATTGAAAATCCAGAAAATATTGATCCTAATCACTGGCATTGCTTAAATGATAGTATGTGGAGTCAGGTTCCGGGTGTACAGGTAATGGCGTGGAGAATGTTACACCGATTAAAATCTGAAGGTTGGCCGCAGGATTTATTGGACATGCTATATCTGGAAGATGAAACTCTGGATTGGGCTAAAGCGGCTGGTGATCATAAAGATGATAGTAACGCTATTAAACACCTAGACTCCAATGGAGCAATTCTTCAATCCGGTGATAACGTTGTTCTTATTAAAGATTTAGATGTAAAGGGTACAAGTTTTGTTGCTAAAAGAGGCACCGCAGTACGAAACATTTCTTTAGTTCATGATAATGCTGAACATATAGAAGGGAAAGTAAATGGTCAACAAATTGTGATTTTAACAAAATTTGTCAAAAAGTCATCATAAAGTTTTTTGATTTGTAACCGACATTTATGACATTCACTGATTAAGTAGTGTTATAAATGAATCAGAAAAGAAAACGTTATAAGAAAAAAAGATATGTAGTTCCCATACTTATCATCAGTGTACTTATTATTGCCAGATTACTACTTCCCTATTTTGTTAAAAAATACGTTAACAAGACCCTGGCTGAAATACCCGGATATTATGGACAGGTTGAAGATATTGATATCAGTTTAATTCGTGGTGCGTATGTTATTGAAAATCTTTATCTAAACAAAATATCAGCCGACTCTGAAGTTCCTTTCCTGACTATAGCCAAATCAGATATATCTATTGAATGGGAATCCCTCTTCAGTGGCAAAATTGTTAGTGAGATAATCTTAACTACACCTAAGGTAATCTATGTTTTTGAAGATCAACAAAAAACAGAAGGTGAAGATCCTGATGTTGAGGATTGGAGTAAGGCACTCACGGATTTAGTTCCTATAGAAATTAACCGACTGGAAGTACACAATGGAACTGTTGCTTTTGTACAGTTATCTGCTGATCCCAATATAGATCTTAATGTGCACAATATAGAACTTGAAGCAAAGAACCTTAGAAATGTAGTACGATCTGATAAAAATCTACCTTCCACTATTCAGGCTACTGCTGTATCTATTGGACAAGGGGATGTTAAACTTGATGGTCGAATGGATTTAGTAAAGCAAGTACCGGATATGGATTTATCTCTTTCTTTAGAAAATGGAAATGCTAGAGCATTAAATGATTTTACAAAACATTATGCAGGAATAGACTTTGCCAGTGGTAAATTTAATATCTATACTGAAGTGGCCATTGCCGATTCTTACCTAAAGGGATATATTAAGCCCATGCTTGTCGATACTAAGATGATCGGAAAGGATGATGGATTTCTAGGCGTATTATGGGAAGGTTTTGTTGGCTTTTTTAAGTTTATTCTTAAAAATCATAAAAAAGATTCGCTTGCCACTAAGGTACCTATCGAAGGAGATTTGTCTAAGACCAAAGCTAAAATTCTACCAACAGTTTTAAATATTTTTAAAAATGGCTGGATCAAAGCTTTTGAAAACACCACAGATCAATCTATTGATTTTGAAGATGCATTAAAGGGGAAAGAGTAATATCCTTCCAATTGAATTTTGCTACTTTAATTATGATTTTCATTAATTTTTGGTAAAATTTCACCGTCTTTGTATTTTAACTCTCTATTGACTGTGACAATTTCCATCCAGTTCGTAGCCTCGTCTTTATATGAGCCTGATTCACTTCTGTAAATTATGGCATCATCTTTTCCTCCTTCATCTGTTGGAAAAAGCAGCTCTTCTGAATACCAAAAAACTCCTGCATCAGAAATCTGAGAAATTTCAAAGACTTTCTTCAATTCCTTTCCTGTAATAAAATAGTAAATACCTCCACCTTGAACTCCGCAAGCTTCTGCAATATAATCCAGATACAATATATTATCGATACCTGAAATTCCTTTGTTCCCTGAAAGCTTTAATTGAAAGTCATTTGTAACTAAGCTCTCCATAAACTCTGTATATTGAAGATCTTTACTATCAAAAGCTCTGATTAAAATTTTATATTGATCGTTTTCTTTTCTTAGAGAAAACACAAAGTTTATGTTATTATTTTTTTAATAATCAATCGATATTAGTCCTCCTGAAATAAAGCCTTCTTGTCCTTCGTACTTTACTTTATAAAAGGGATAATCAATTCCGTTATAACTTATAAACTCATCTGATTTACCTATAATTTTGACTTCATCTCCTATCCTTAATACAGAAATAACTTCAGAATCAAGTTTTGGTAATTTTCTGAATTTTACATTATCCCCAAAAAGATGATAGACTTTATCTTTTTCAAGAAGCTTGTAAGGGCTATGGTATAGATCATTCTGACTATAAACTGAAAATGAATAAGTTACAAAAACAGAAATAAAAATCTGAATATCAGGTATCTAAAATAAACTCGTTTGTTCACCATCTCCATCCTCGCTCTTATTGTAGGTGTTTATGTCCTTTTGGTCATTAGAAACTGTTTCTTCCTCTATGACTTCCATATCTTCAGCAGCAACTTCTTCAGGTTCTTCATGTGGTAGTGATTCCAGTAGATTTAGTTGCTTTACCTTATATGTAGTTAATTGATTCCCAAGCGCTTTTATTCCTTTTACAGCAATAAACTCTTCTATATTTACTTCTTCATTAGGGCGTTGATCTTTACCCTTAAGCTTTGTAAAAACTATTTCCGCAACTGGTTTATAATCTGTAGAAACTATTTCTAAAAATGAATTAGGATGATCTGAGATAAACAGCTCATCTTTTTCTGGATTTTCAATCAAAAATCGTTTAACATAATAACGCTCTTTTTCACCGTCCCAATAAATTGCTGAAATTGGCTTATTAGGTTTCCATTTTTCTAAAATGATCATATCCTCATCAAAATGTGCTGTCATTTCAGGAATTATAGTCTTAGCTATTCCTTTTTGATTGATAATCAACAACCTATCTTCGCCTTTGAATTCACCTAGTAATTCTCCTCTGCCATCAACATTAAGTCGCTGTACCGTCTCGTCGAACCAAATTTTTCTAGGTTTAAGAGTAGAAACTCCCTGTTCTTTTAACTCTACTTTTTTAATATTATACTTGGTCACCAGATTTCCTTTAACAGCTCTTCCTTTAATCAAAAGATCTGCAAAATCAAGGTCAAATTTCAGTTTTTTTATACTACCTGACTGGCGCAAAAAGATGGAAACTACTTCCGCCTCTCCGTTAGGATTAGCTGAAAAATAATGAACCTTAGATCCTTTATTACCTTGTGTAAGGTCATACTCCTTATCTCTGGTAACTCCTGTCACCGCAAAACGCTTGACATAGGAAGCGCCACCACGTCCATCCTGATAAATCATGTTATAGATTGTACGCTTATCCTTTTTCTTAAAAATAGCTACATGGATAATATTCTTTCCTATAAAAGTTTTACTATCTACTTTGGTGATCATCATTATACCATCAGCCGTAAAACAAATGATGTCATCAATATCACTACAATCTGTTACATATTCGTCCTTTTTAAGAGATGTTCCTACGAAACCTTCTTCCCTATTCACATAAAGTTTAGTATTTCTGATCACCACCTTTGTAGCTTCAATATCATCAAAGATTTTGATTTCTGTTTTGCGTTCTTTTCCTTCTCCGTATGTCTTCTTTAACCTTTTAAAATGATCTATTGCATATTCAATCAAATGCTCTAAATGATGCTTTACCTGAGCAATATCAGCCTCTAACACATCAATTTTTTGCTGAGCTTTGTCAATATCAAACTTGGATATACGCTTAATTCTAATTTCGGTTAACCTAACAATATCTTCTTCAGTAACTGCACGCTTAAGGTGTTTTATATGAGGTTTTAAACCTTCATCAATCGCAGAAATTACACCCTCCCAGGTTTCCTCTTCTTCTATTTCACGATAAATTCTATTTTCAATAAAAATACGTTCCAAAGATGCAAAATGCCATTGTTCCTCCAGTTCATTCAGTTCTATTTCGAGCTCTTGCTTTAATAAATCAACAGTATTATCTGTTGATCGTCTAAGCATTTCTGACACTCCTATAAAATTTGGCCTGTTATCCTCGATAATACATGCCAAAGGAGAAATTGATACTTCGCAATTGGTGAATGCATATAATGCATCAATAGTTTTATCAGGAGATATCCCTGATGGTAAATGCACCAGAATCTCAACTTCTGCTGCAGTATTATCTTCTATCTTCTTAACTTTGATTTTTCCTTTGTCATTGGCCTTCAATATAGAATCAATCAAGGTTGATGTCGTTGTGGAAAAAGGAATCTCTGTAATAATCAATGTGTTTTTATCGAGTTGAGAGATTTTTGCCCTCACTCTTACCTTTCCACCTCGATTACCGTCATTATAATTCGTAAAATCGGCGATACCTGCCGTAGGAAAATCAGGATATATCTTAAAGCGCTTGCCTTGCAAATGCTTTATAGATGCATCTATCAATTCTAAAAAATTGTGTGGTAATATTTTAGTACTTAATCCAACGGCTATTCCCTCTGCACCCTGAGCTAACAATAATGGAAATTTAACTGGAAGATTTATCGGTTCTTTTTTTCTACCATCATAGGATAGTTGCCACTCCGTAACTTTAGGATTATACACAACGTCCAAAGCAAATTTAGAGAGGCGAGCCTCTATATATCTGGATGCAGCTGCACCATCACCTGTTAGAATATTACCCCAGTTACCCTGCATATCGATCAATAAATCTTTTTGACCGATCTGAACCATAGCATCTGAGATACTGGCATCTCCGTGAGGGTGATATTGCATCGTGTGACCTACAATATTGGCAACTTTGTTATACCTGCCATCATCAAGATCCTTCATAGAATGTAAAATTCTACGTTGTACAGGCTTTAAACCATCTTCAATTGCAGGAACCGCTCGTTCCAGTATTACATAAGAAGCATAATCCAAAAACCAATCCTGATACATGCCGGATACTTTGGTAATCACTTCTTGTGTTTCTTCCTGATTTGATTCGCTATTGTGTAATTCCTCGTTTTCGTTTTCCAGGTCCATAAGTATTTATGGGGCTTTAAATTTAGTTACGTATTAATAAGCGGTTGTTATAATTACTCTTCTATTGTATCTAACTCTACTTTAAGGTTATCGATAATAAACTCTTGTCTTTCGGGCGTATTCTTACCCATATAGAATGACAGTAATTCTTCAATAGTCATCTCTTTATCAAGCATTACCGGGTCTAATCGTATATCCTCTCCTATAAAATGCTTAAACTCATCCGGAGAAATTTCACCGAGTCCTTTAAATCGTGTGATTTCCGGTTTACCGGATAGTTTTTGAATTGCATCTCTCTTTTCCTGTTCAGAATAACAATAAATGGTTTCCTTTTTATTTCTAACTCTAAACAACGGTGTTTGAAGTATATACAAATGTCCTTCTTTTATCAACTCAGGAAAAAATTGTAAGAAAAAGGTAATCAATAACAATCTAATATGCATCCCGTCAACATCCGCATCAGTAGCAATAACGATATTATTATACCTTAAGTCTTCCATAGACTCCTCAATGTTAAGAGCGGCTTGCAAAAGATTGAATTCTTCATTTTCATACACAATCTTCTTACTCATATTGTAACTGTTCAATGGCTTACCTCTAAGACTAAACACTGCCTGAGTATTAACATCCCTAGACTTGGTAATGGAACCACTTGCTGAGTCTCCCTCTGTGATGAATAAAGTACTCTCCAGATTGCGTTCTTTTTTACTGTCTGTAAGGTGAACGCGACAATCTCTAAGCTTTTTATTATGCAAACTTGCTTTCTTAGCACGCTCCTTAGCCAACTTTCTGATTCCAGAAAGTTCTTTTCTTTCTCGTTCTGCCTGAAGAATTTTACGTTGAAGTTTTTCAGCAGTTTCCGGATTCTTATGCAGATAATTATCCAGGGCAGTCTTTAAAAAGTCGTTGATATATGTACGTACTGTTGGTAGTTTACCACCCATATCCGTAGAACCTAATTTTGTTTTTGTTTGACTTTCAAAAACCGGTTCCATAACTTTAATACTAATCGCTGAGACTATAGATTTTCTAACATCACTAGCTTCATAATTTTTGCCATAAAATTCTCTGATAGTCTTTACCACAGCTTCTCTAAACGCTGCTTGGTGTGTACCTCCCTGAGTGGTATTCTGACCATTAACAAAAGAATGATATTCCTCGCTATATTGTGTTTTGCTATGCGTTAAAGCAACTTCGATATCGTCTCCTTTAAGGTGAATGATATCATACAGACGATCATCTTCATGAATACTTTCTGATAAAAGATCTTTTAAACCATTTTCAGAATAAAACTTTTCTCCATTAAAAATTATGGTCAGTCCCGGATTAAGGTAAACATAATTTTTCAGCATCTTCTCTACATACTCATTTCTGAATTTGTAGTTTTTAAAGATTGTATCATCAGGTATAAAAGAAACTTTAGTTCCTCTTCTTCTTGAGGTTTCTTCAAGAGTTTCCTGATTGGTTAAATTCCCTGCTTCGAATTCTGCAGATGCTGATTTTCCATCTCGGGTGGATTCTACCCTAAAGTACGCAGATAATGCATTAACTGCTTTTGTACCTACACCATTAAGTCCTACAGATTTTTTGAAGGCCCTGGTATCATATTTACCTCCGGTATTCATTTTGGATACTACATCCACCACTTTACCAAGAGGTATTCCACGTCCAAAATCCCTAACGATAACTTTAGTACCCTGTATCGAAATTTCTATGGTCTTACCAGCACCCATGACGAATTCGTCAATAGAGTTATCCAGTACCTCTTTCAATAAAATATAAATTCCATCATCTGGTGTAGAACCATCTCCTAACTTACCTATATACATCCCCGGACGCATACGGATATGCTCTTTCCAGTCCAGAGACCGTATATTATCTTCAGTATATTTTGTTTCCTGACTCATAAAATTTTGGGTAGAATGCAGGCTAATATAAGGTTATACCTACAAAATTAAAACACCACACACGTAAATTAATTAACAATTATGGTTTTGATTTTGTTGATTACATAAACAGTTTTTTATCAGTGTTTTACTGTTAAATAAAAATCAATAGCTTTGTTTAACAAAAAACCAGATTGTAATGCTTAGATTACAGATAATGCTTATGCTTATCATTTCTCTAGTGATGACCTCGTGTGGGCATAAAGAAAACTCCACTTTAATTATAGCGGGGGCCTCTAGTACTGAATTTGTAATGGAAGAGCTTATTCAGGAATTTAAAGGGCAAACAGGAGTGAATTGTAAGCTTATTACCGGATCATCAGGAAAACTAAGCTCTCAGATCAAAGAACAAGCTCCATATGATATGTTTGTATCGGCTGATATGGAGTATCCTACTTATTTGTTTGATCTAGGTTTAACCACAGAAAAACCTATTCATTTCGCTAATGGCAGACTAGTGCTTTGGACTCTAAATGATTCCCTTGTACCTGTTATTGATGTACTAGAAAGCAACCAAGTCAAAGCCATTGCCATATCTAATCCAAAACATGCCCCCTATGGAAAAGCCGCTTTTCAATCTTTGAATTACTACAAAAAAAATAACGATACTATTTTAAAGAAGTTGATCTGGCCAGAAAATGTTTCCCAAGTCAATCATTTTGTATACTCAGGATCCACTGATATAGGATTTACATCAAAATCATCCGTTTTGAGCCCTAAACTTATGGGTAAAGGTAAATGGGCTGATATTGACCCTAAAAGTCATCAACCTATTAAACAGAGTTTAGTGGTTATAAAAAACACGATAAATATAGCTGCAGCAAACCGTTTTAAAGAATTTATTGTTTCAGAGAAAGCAAAAGCTATACTTAATAAATTTGGATATATTACATTTTAGTTTTTATTAAATATGGATTGGGGACCTCTACTACTAACTTTAAAGCTTGCCTTACTAACAACTTTTTTATTGTTCTTTGTGAGTGTACCTATAGCTTATAGTTTAGCCTATTCTAGAGGAAAATTGAAACCCGTTTTTGAAGCTCTGATTAGCTTGCCTCTTGTACTTCCTCCTACGGTTTTAGGGTTTTATTTATTAATTTCCTTTAGCCCTTCGAGTGTTATAGGTGAATTTTTAAATGATTGGATAGGGCTACAACTTGTTTTCAGTTTTGAAGGTTTGGTTTTTGCATCGATACTGTATAGTTTACCCTTTATGGTACAACCCTTACAAGCAGGTTTATCCAGCCTTCCACAAAACCTTAAACATGCATCAAATCTATTAGGTAAATCAGATTTTGTGACGCTTTTTAAAGTGTTGCTACCCAATATAAAACCATCAATTTTAACGGGTATAGTACTTTCATTTACGCATACCATAGGAGAATTTGGCGTAGTACTAATGATCGGTGGGAATATCCCTGATAAAACCAGGGTGGCATCTGTGGCCATTTTTGAAGAGGTTGAATCCCTAAATTATGAAACTGCACATTACTATTCCGCAATACTGTTGCTT
This sequence comes from Aquimarina sp., assembly GCA_002697475.1. Lineage (GTDB taxonomy): Bacteria > Bacteroidota > Bacteroidia > Flavobacteriales > Flavobacteriaceae > Aquimarina. The sequence goes on from NZVW01000033.1 coordinate 12,564, forward strand.
GTGACCTTTATAATCTTAGTGTTCACTTTTACCTTAAACAGAAGGCTACAAAAAAATAATAGCTTATGGTAGATATTGATATACATAAAATACTAAAGGGAAAATCAGGTAACTTTAACTTAAATATAAAGCTACATATTGAAAAGGGTAAAATAATTGGGATTTATGGTGCCTCTGGAGAAGGAAAGACAAGTTTAGCAAAGATGTTATGTGGTATTTTAATGCCTGATCAAGGAAAGATTATTGTAGCAGATCAGGTTTGGTATGATTCTGAAAAGAAAATTAACTTAAAACCACAGAAAAGATCTGCGAACCTGATGTTTCAGGATTATGCTTTGTTTCCAAATATGAGTGTTAGGAAAAATCTTGAGTTTGCACTTCAAAAAAATGGAGACTCCAAAATAATTGAAGATATTATCAGTATTATCGAATTAGAAAATCTTCAGCATTCTAAAATACATAAGTTATCCGGGGGACAACAACAAAGAGTTGCTTTAGCCAGAGCAATGGTTAATATGCCACGACTTTTGATTCTGGATGAACCTTTATCAGCTATTGATGAGGAAATGAGAATTAAATTGCAGGATTACATTCTCAAAACTCATAAGGCCTATCATCTTACTACAATTTTAATTAGCCACAATATCAGCGAATTACACAAAATTGCAGACTCAGTCTACGAATTAGAAAACGGTAGTTTACATCAAGTAAAAGCTAAGAGTAATTCTGATAATAATACTTCAGTATCAGGAAAAGTAGTTAAAAAAACACTTAAACCTCCTTTCGTTGAGATTACCATTATTTATGGTAATACTCATTTAAACTTTACAACACGAGCAGAAAAAGCTGCAAATATTAATGAAGGTCAGATAGTTACTATACCAGAGGATATGCTAAACACCGATTTTAAATAAGAAAGCACACCTAAAAAGGTATGCTTTCTGTACATTCTACTTAATTTTTGTGCTTAAGCTTCTGTATTTTCTTTTGCTGTAATTCTTTTTGTTTTTTCTTAGCTAACAATTCATCCGTAAAACGAGTTCCGTCTTTGTGCATATCTGCAAGAATAACATCGCTATTTGCTTTTTTATCGTGCATAACTTTTTTACACAAAGTAAAAAAAATCAATTACATCGGCACTTAAAGGCTAGTTAAGAAAAATACAGCGTTTGGTTAACCCTTAATCCAAGCATTTCTAAGTTCTACAGCTTTTTGTGAAGCATTTTCATCTTCTTTTAGCTTGTTCCCTTTAGTATAAGCTTTAGCGATTTTAGTCTTTACCACAACCTCTTCCCCTGCTCTGTTTAATTTGATCACTAAATCATCGCCTTCCTGCCATTGAAAAGTTGCTCCTAAAACGCTATTAGCGTTAGCCATAGTCAACTGAGTGCCATTCACCTCTATAATTTCATCATTAGGTAAAACACCGTTTTCTGCCCAGAAACTGTTATCACTTACTAAATCATTAAAATAAATAGTTCCCTTTTCCTGATTTCCGGCAACGATAAATGCTCCCGCATTTCTTACATAATCTGTTTCTACTTTCTCCTGACTAGTCTCCAAACCAACTTTTTCAAAGAACTTATTATAATCTATTGGAGTTTGTCCCACCACGTGAGTTTTAAGAAAATCTCCAATGGAAGGATATGTCATAGCGGTAATTTCTTCTATAATTTTATCATCTTCAAA
>NZVW01000034.1 GCA_002697475.1 Aquimarina sp.
AATAGAAATCTTATTGTTCTTCAGGTATATAAAGCGCATCCCTCTTTAAATTATATGGGTGCTTCTTCCACAAGCAACATTAGCGCACTAGGTGATCCTAACCCGCAACCAAGCATCTATTTCAATTTAAAAAATAGCCTAAAACTTGATTATGGATTAATGAAAAAGTTAGAAATGAGAGGAAATGTCATAAAATCAGGTAAATACCCCGTGATTTATAACGAAAAAGAAGGTACATTTAACATCGTATTACAAGTCAATAAAGGTTTTTACCTGTAAGTAGGTAAAATCATTAAAAAATATTTCCCCTTTAGGATTAGCAAGCCAACAGCTAATCTTAGAGGGGATTTTTTTATCTAATCTTAAAACCTATTAATTATGAAAAATTCATTTTTATTTACAGCATTACTGACCATTGGTTTGTTTTGCTCTTGCGAACGAGAAACTGTACAAGAAATAGAGGATGTACAGTCTGAGAGTTTAGAAATTACAAATAACATTGATGACGTTGAAGGCAAAGGCCACTGGGGGAGATGTTATTATATAATTCAAAGAGGATTAAAATTTAATGGAAGATGCTATTCACAATTCAACGGTATCTGTAGTGTATACAGAATTTGTATTCCTGATATTATATTCGATCCTTGCTTTATTATACCCTGCTGGATCGATATTTTTGACCCTTGGGATATCTATGAAAAATTAGACCCAAGAGATTTTGGTTCCTTTAGAGATAAAGTAGATATTAAAATTGATCCTAGAGAAAATGTATTTCCTTTTGCATTAAACGAAAGAATAGCAGGTTTACAATTTTATCAGGAGGATGGATTTTTTAGAGATGGCACATTCTATCTTGAAGAGAATCTGGTTCTTGATGCCGAAACATCTAAGGAGTTAGGTCTTCAAGGTAATGTCGTAAAGGCAGGTAAGTATCCTGTAATCGTAAACAAAGAAAACGGAACTTTTAATGCCATCCTTGCGGTAGAAAAAGGCTTTGAACGATAAAACTAAAATTCTATGTTGGCAAAAATCCTCCTGCAAGGGAGGGTTTTTTAGTTATTAAATAATTCTTTCAGATTATAATTCTCTATGGCTTTTTGTTTTAATGGATTTGTACTCCATTCCGACCATTCATTAGTGTACGGATCATAACCACATTTTAAAGGCCTTGAACGATCATTACTAGGATCTTCAACATATGCCCTACAATCTGTACATATATATCGAAACTCACAATCTTTACAGATCTCTATTTGATCTTTATGAATATTCCAATATTTTTTGAAATCTTTATGACTCATTGCTTCTTTCAATGATGTGTTCTTTATATTTCCAAAAATTTGACTCATTGAAGGACAATTTTTAATATCACCGTTTACATCAATAGATATTTTTTTATTCAGGCAGGAATTGTAACTATTTGACTCAAAATAATTTTGCATATTTACATTAAAATATTCCTCTTGTATAATGCCACAATGTGCAGAAGAATTAATTTTTTGAGTAATTGAGAATATAACTCCAAATCCAAAGTTATTTTCTTTTTGAATTAGTTTGTTTTCATTTGAGGAGTGTAGAATTAGAGTTCGTACTTTTTTAAAATTGAATAAAAAAGGTTTAATTTCTTTGTCTCCTAGATTAGGAAAATCTTTTATAACAATATCTATAGATTTTATGAAACTGTCCTCAAATAGAGATAGGACAATTCTTAATTCGTCTAGTTCCATAATATCATAACTTCTTATCTGTACATGCCTGCAATTAGAAGGGATTAGAATTTTATTTAAAACTTCTTTAAAAGAATAGGTTGAGTTCTGATTTCTATCAATAATAGCGTTTGATATTTCTGCAGGATAATCAAATTCAGGATTTAATTCAGGGAAAATTCCAAAATCATTTTCCTCTATTTTAAAAACGAATTCGTTTTCTTCTAAAAGTTGAATATACTCATTGAATATTTTTTTATCATCAGAATCAAGTTGAGCTAATACTTTTTCTGTGTCAATAATATAATTTCTATCAAATAAATTCGCTAAACTATTTGGAATATAAGTGAATGACTCCCTTTGTAAATCACATATAATTGATCTGTTATTTCCTTTTGTAATCTTGCAATTTGTAAATAATTTAAGTAACATCTTAATATTAATTTATACCTTTTAATTTCCTGACATCAATTATTTTAGAAATGCTTTTATAGAAAGGAGTGACTGCTATATCCTTAGTTTTATAATGACCATAGGATATAGAAAGAATTTTATCTTTTGAAGCTTCATTTCCTTCCTCTATTTCAATATTCCAATATTTGGAAATAAATGGAAATTCTTGAGGATGATCTTTTATGTATTCAATAATTCTCTTTTTTGTTTCTAGCTTATTCATTTATTAGACTTTTTGCTATTCTCTTCTCTAGATAATAGTTGCAATTCTTACTCAGCCATTGAAATTGACCAATTGGATTTACTTCTAGAAAATAATATTCATTGTCAGGGGTAAGAATGATATCAAAAGAACCAGAGTTAAGCTCCAATTCTTCCATCATAACTGTAAGTTTTTCTTTTAAGTCATCAGGCAAGTTAAATGGCACACAACGATTAGGTTTAGTGCGATCATAGTTTCTATAGTCAATTTTAGTTTTTTCATTTTGTTGACTAAAAATCGCCATACTATAAAATGCTCCCTTTAAATAAAAACTACGAATCTCTATTTTCTTTTCAATATACTTTTGAAAAAATGAAGGGAGAAACTTATAGTCCTCATCAGCCAGATCATCACTGGTTATTAGCTTACTATGAGTTGTGAATTTTACTTTATATTCAGTAGTATTAAAATTTATGAAAGGGTTCTTTATAGGTTTAGTAATTACTTTTTTATGCTGGGTTACAAATTCTTTGAGTTGGGATAGTTCAGATGTTATTAAAGTATCAGGAATATTGATGTCCAGATTAATTGCTTTTTCAAGCAGTTTTAATTTGTTAACAGAATTATCGGCAAATTTATTTAAGTAATTTTGGTTTATTCCACTGTCTAGATAATCCAATATAGGACGTATGGTTTCATCGCAGAGATTTCGATTTAAGTTACTTTTTTTAGTTAATTTTTTATCGATATCAAATTCACCACGTCTATACCAGTATTTTGTTTCCTTGTCAATATTTACATTATTATTGACAACTACTGAAACTTTATTAGCGTTAGACATTTCAAGAGAAATATCGTTGACTTCTGTAAAATCATCTAATTTTGATATCCTACTAGTTTTGTTTAGATGATATATCCAACTTATCACATCATCAGTACTTAAATCATGGCTTTCAGATTGTATAACAATATTCATCACCTACAGTTATAATACCCGGAAAATAAGTTAAACTTATATTTTTCTTCATATTCCAATTTTTTTATATCAACCTCAATTGGGATTATAAAAAACTCATTTCTTAATTCGTTAACTTTATCTTTATTTAAACCATCAGGGTAATTAGCATATTGATGCAACCTGAATCCTTTTCCGGAATTTCCACAACCATTTCTGAGATCTTTTCTGTAAGTATATACGTGATCATGTAATAGAGCTACATCTCTTGGATGAATATTACCTTTTAAAATTTCTTTTTTAAAATGGTCTTCATAAAAATTATAGGAACAGGGATTATGGACATAAATAACAAAAGTGTAGATAGTACTTAAATATTTCTCATCAGATGTCATATACCATAATTTATCATATTTTTTTCTTTGCTCGTATAAATCCAAATGAGGCTTTCCGATTTCTTTAAATATTGTACTATCAGAAATACCAATTAATCTATCCCCAGGAAAACCAATAGTTTTTATAGAATCCTTGATTCGATCGGTAATTTTTTTTACTTGCTGCCAGTATCGAGCTTGTGTAGTTTTATTATGTTTATTTAACTGATCCATTATGGCCAGTTTATAAATTAAGTCTAAATAATCGAAATTAATTTTTTTCAAATATTCTTTTCTGCCTTTTTCATATTGAATTTTAAAACTCTTATCATTTTTGACTTTTGTAAAGTAATCTTTTAAAATAGGATAATTTTCTAAATGACTAATCTTTAAACCATATTTAAAAGCTTTAAGTATATATGATTCAAAAGGTCTATCATTAAATTTAGCAATTTGAGCTGCATTCAATAAATCTTTGACAAAAATAAAATCAAACTCATCAAAAGCATTATTATAATGATATAAAGCACTATCTACTTTATTCTCCATAAAGTAAAGTTGTTCCGCAGTATTAATATCATTATGATAAACCGAATAGTCTAGATTTTGTGAATATGAAATAATAGAAAATACACAAAAAGTGAAAAAGCTAAGATATTTCTTCATTATAAAATTTTTTGAAAGAGGGAGTTTCATAACTCCCTCCTAAAATGAACTAATTATTCAATGTTATGAGCAGAAGCAGTGCTTCTGTAGAAATCCCACGGAGTACCTGCCCCATCAGTATTACCATTGTCAGTTGCATAATCTCTAGAGTCTGAATAACCAGCAATTGAAGTAGCTACTGGCTCTCCACCTACAATAGCAACTGGATTTGAAATCTCGTATTGCTTAAACTTACTAAATTTGTCTTTTTTTAAACTTTCTAGTTTCATTTTAATTAAAAATTAGATATTAGCGTTAATAGTTCAAGGCCTATTAACTTAGCCTATCGTTGCGCAACGAATTCGTTATATTTCTGCTTGATATGCTTAAATAAGAATTACTTATAAGCACTTGTGGGGTATCGGACAAATCTTCATAAGATTTTGAATTACAATAATACTTTACAAGAAACAATAAGCAAAATATTAAATGTTAAAAGTATTTATACCATTTAGAAGACGAGCTTAAATTATTGGAATTTACCAAGTGCTCGTCCATAACTAGATACACAATGTACATACCGAGCGTAAAATATCTATAACGAGACTATATTTATGCTTGCAGAGGCCCTAGAATATTCGCCTAGAGATACAATCTCTATCCAGAGAGTTATAAAAATGTCCAAAGATATCTTATATTTATGGAACCAACTTAAATAGATACATAATATGTTCAGACAAACAGAATTTGCCCTATTAGAAAACTGGAGGCTAAAACTCACCAATGCTAATAATCAGTCTATAATCAAGGAAAGTATGGCTAAATATGGCTTTAATGATGTCAAATTAGTAGCAGGCAATGATTTATTACAGAACACTGTAAACATTTGGGACTTTAATAAACAAGAAGATATAGAAACCGCTCAAGCTTCCAATAAATTTAAGACTGTTAAGCAAGAATTACATACCTTGTTTATGGAACATAGAACCAAGGCTCGTGATCTCATGCTTAGCGATCATCCTGATGCCGTAGTGGCACTTAAGTTAGCAGGAAATACGCCGGATGCCTATCAGGACTGGCTTGCTTTAGTTAAGCTTTTCTATAAAGGTTTAGATAACAACCCATCTTATAAAGAGACTTTATTTGAGTTTAATGTATCTGAAGAGGACCTGACTAAAGCAAAGGATTTAATTGTTAGTGTAGAACATAACAGAAGCGAGTATCTTAGAGAGGTTGGAGAGAGTGAGGATGCCACTAAACAGAAGGATGCCGCTTTTGCTACGATGGCAAAATGGATGAAGAAGTTTGATGCAGCAGCACGCCACGCTTTAGCAGATCATCCTCAATTATTAGAAGCTTTAGGAATTAAAAGAAAAAGTTAAATACAAATGCTCCCTTAATCTTTTGGATTAAGGGAGCACTTGTATATTAAAAAGAGGTTGATTTAATACCCCATCTTTTCTCTTACTCTAGCTAACACTTCATTGGCAACTTCTGTAGCTTTAGCAGCACCTACAGCTAGAGCCTCGTCAATCTCATTGAGATTTTGCATATAATAATTATACTTTTCACGCTGCGTGGCATATTTTTCTACAATAAGCTCATAAAGTGCTTGCTTAGCGTGCCCGTATCCATAATTACCACCTTCATAATTAGCTCGCATTTCTTTAGTTTGAGTATCATCAGCTATCAATTTATATAATGCAAAAACATTACAAGTGTCAGGATCTTTAGGTTCCTCTAGAGGTGTACTATCCGTTTGTATGGTCATAATCTGTTTACGTAGTTGTTTATCCGGTAAAAACAGATTAATGATATTGCCTTTAGATTTACTCATTTTAGCACCATCGGTACCTGGTACATACATAGTCTCCTGTTGTACCTGAGCTTCTGGCAGTACAAATAGCTCTCCTACCTGGTTATGAATTCTGGATGCCACATCTCTTGTCATTTCCAGGTGCTGTAGCTGATCCTTTCCTACTGGTACAATATCTGCATCATATAATAGGATATCTGCCGCCATGAGCATGGGATAGGTAAATAAACCGGCATTAACATCTTCAAGACGATCTGCTTTGTCCTTAAATGAATGAGCAAGCGTTAGTCTTTGATAAGGAAAGTAACAACTTAAATACCAAGACAACTCTGTTACCTGAGGGATATCACTTTGACGATAAAAAACACTTTTATTGATGTCCAGACCAAAAGCTAACCAGGTTGCTGCAGTAGAGTAGGTGTTTTCTCTTAATATGGCTGCTTCTTTAATTTGAGTTAAAGAGTGCATGTCAGCAATGAATAAAAAAGATTCGTTTCCTGGTTGATTGGCCATTTCAATCGCCGGGATAATGGCTCCAAGTAGATTTCCCAGATGCGGAGTTCCTGTACTTTGTACTCCAGTCAAAATTCTAGACATAACTTGCTTTTAGTTGAGTATTAGTGATTTGCAATTAATGTTAGTGTTCAAAAAAATCTTTTGCAAGAATTTAGTTTGGCAAAGGTACTTTTTTTGTTCAGATAGCTCAAAGCAATTATGTATTTTTGGGATAATGTCTATACTCAGAAAAATACTAATTCTACTTTGGCGGATTTGGTTCTATATATTGGTAGCAGTACCTATCATTATTATGTTTCCTGTACTTTTGATTTTAACGTCCAGAGAGAAATGGTATCCACAATTTTTTATCGTCGCCAGATTCTGGGCCAGAATAGTTTTATACGGCATGGGATTTGTACCTATTGTTAGGAGAGAGGGAGAAAGACATCTGGAAAGAAGTTATATGGTAGTGGCTAATCATACCTCTATGACTGATATCATGCTAATGTTACATTGTGTTAAGCATCCCTTTGTATTTGTGGGTAAGAAGGAGTTAGCCAAAATTCCGATTTTTGGCTTTTTCTATAAGAGAACTTGTATTTTAGTAGATCGAAGTAGTCAAAGGAGCAGAAAGGAAGTATTCGACAGAGCACATGCAAGACTTCAGGATGGAACGAGTATATGTATTTTTCCTGAAGGAGGGGTTCCTGATGATCTTTCTGTAGAACTTGAAGAATTTAAAGACGGGGCATTTCGCTTGGCAATAGATCACCAAATATCAATATTACCGCTAACTTTTTTTGACAATAAAAAAAGATTCTCTTATCAGTTTTTTACGGGAAGCCCCGGTAAGATGCGTGTTATGATTCATGAGGAAATACCTACTAAAGGTTTAACGCATGAGCATAAGAAAGAATTAAAAGATAAAACCAGAAGTGTGATTTTAACAAGTCTACAAAAAGGCTTTAAGGACTAACTTAAAACTTAAAACTTACTCCAGTATAAACTCCAAAATAATAAGGTCTGAAATTACCCTCATTATCATCAATTGCATTAAATTGATACTTGAAGATAGGTTCCAGGTTTAATATAAACTGTTCATTAAGTTTATAATCGACTCCAAGACCTAGGTTACCACTAAAACTTACTTCATTAAGGTTATTAACTCTTCCTACTTTTGTTGTAAAGTCCCCGGATTCAATACTCAACTCATTACCCTGAAGAAATAATGTGCTAATACCGCCAATCATGTTAATGCCAATTTTTTTATTCACAAGAGCGTATTTAAGCTCTAGTGGAACTTCAAGATAATTAAATTCATGGCTTAGCACCCCTTCATTTTGTTTGGCAGCTACTACTTCATTGTTAATATCGGGAGATAAAGTTGAGGGTTGACTTGTAGGTCCATTAAGATCTGAAATATAAATTGCTACAGAATTTTCGTTATAATCAACATTTTTTAGATTTTGACCTGCTATCGATGGACTAAAACCAACATCTTTTGTACTATAACTAAGATCAACTTTACTTAAACCAGTTCTAACGCTTAATTTATCACTGAGCTGGTAGGCAAGCTGTACACCATAGCTAAGATTGAGTTCACCAATTTTGCCATTATCAGAAAATCTTGAATCCACAGATGAACCATTACCTTCATGATCATAGTAAACAGGTCCTATCATGGGAGAAACGTTCCACCTTTTGTCTTTATCTTTAGGTTTTTCTGCAATTATATCCTCACTTTCTTTTATGACATCAAAAATGGATTTTTTACCATCGTTGGCTTTATCCGTAGTTTCCTCATTTGCTATTGTAGTATTTTCTTCTGACGTTAAATTAGTAGGTGTTTGATTTCGATTTTCAGATAGATTAACACCTTTGTTTTCTATTTCTTCTGGAGTTTGATCAGCTATAGCGGTATTAGTAAGGTTGCTTTTCTTTTGCTCATCAGAGTCAGAATTTCTATCATTTTGATCAATTCTAGAAGTATTTGTGTTGCCTATAGTCGTATTTTGAATTTTAGGATTGCTTGTTTTAAAAAGGGCATTTGAAGTATTTGATGGATTATGACTGCCTTCATTTTTGTCGTTCTGATCAAGGACATAGTCTAAAGTTTCAGTATTTTGACTTTCGTTAAAGACATTTCTGTTTTGATCAGTATTATTATTATCGGAAGGAATATTTTCTTCCGGGTTATTTGTAGTAGTATCAACGATTTCAATTTTCGTATCGTTATCGGACCAGTTATATAATACAGTAAATAAAATAGCAATTGCAGCAGCTATTCCGGCAGCTTTGTACCAGATTGGGAGGATTAAAACTCTTCTTTTTTTCTTTTGCTGACTGGCTTTGATTCTTTCCCATACAACATCATTAGGAGTTGCTTCAAAGTCTTTAAACTTCTCCTGAAAAAGTCTGTCTATGTTTTTTTTACTACTCATCTTCCGCCTTCAAAGGTATTAAAACAAATTTTTTGTTTGGTTTCTAATTTCTCTTTTAAAATATTTCTTGCCCTGGCAAGATTGGATTTTGATGTGCCTATTGTGATCTCTAACATTTCAGCTATTTCCTTATGAGAATAGCCGTCTAATACATATAAATTA
>NZVW01000035.1 GCA_002697475.1 Aquimarina sp.
ATTCATTAAAAATTTTAGCCTCCAGGTTCTCAAACTGCTCTCGTGTCATTTTATCACCGGTGGCTGGAATTTCTATTTTAATGTTGTCTACAGGAAACAACATGACTTTTTCAGCCGTGATGACTTCATCTCCCTCTTTGATTTCCAATATTAAACCGGGCAGTCCATAGTACTCCTTAGGCCCATTGCTAACATTAATCTGTTCAGTATACCAAGCATCTACTGGTCTTTCACTGTTTAACAATGTAGCTTTTTTACAAGGGTAGCCTGCAATTACTTTGGACTCATTACTCATTACCCATGTAAATTTGGGCAAAGTTTCTTCAATCAAAATTGATCTGGCTAAGCGATCAAAGGAATATTTTTTAATAGCCGTAACCATTTTGGTAGCTTTAAAATCTGTATATATAATCTCCGTATCGTAAAAATGTACTTTTCTTCTACTTAGACTATCTCCATTACTCTTCACAAAACTAACTGAAGCCGTATCATTAGTGATTTTCTGTTCCGGGTAATAAATAGATTCCTGTCTGTTGATGTCTAAAATGGTAGTGTAGTCATAGAAAGGAATATCTAATTTACCTTCTAACTGTTTTCTAGATTTCATTCGAATTACAAGAGTCGAATCTTCAAGAACTTTAAGAATGTTCCTAGCTGAATCAATATCTTTCACCTTTGATAGTAACTCTAAAATTTTACTATGATCTATGATCTCTCCTAGATCTTCTTTGTATTCAACCTGAGTAGGCTTCCTCTTTTCTGTATACAATACTTTAAGTTCTTGTGTTGCTCCTTTAGTTCCTATTAGAATACAAAATGTGATTAGTAAATTTTTCATGTTTCTAGGGTGTATTAATAAAGTCTATACTACTAAGTGTAAAAACCCATCAAAATGTTACCCTAATTTATAAAGTTTTTTCTGTAAAGGATTTTCTAAGAATTAAAAATTAGTTCTAACTACAATTGATCCCTGAATTATGACAATTGGGTAGTAATGAATTTTAGGATTGCCTAGATGTCCTCAATTTTGGCTTGTATAAAAATCAAACCAATGAAAATCATCACTACTATTATTCTCTTTTTTAGCCTTAACGCTGTGATATCTCAGACCTCTGTTTCAGGTATCGTAACAGATGAATCTAATACACCAATACCTGGAGCCAATGTGTATCTGGATGGCACATACGATGGAGGATCTACAGATCTTAATGGAAAATTTGAGTTTAACACTTCAGAAACCGGAGCACAAACTTTAATCGTTTCTTTTTTGTCTTTCGAATCGTATATGCTAACCAAGGATGTAAAGGATCTCTCCGGTGTAACCATCAAATTAAAAGAAGATATTAACTCCCTGGGTAGCGTTATCCTTAATGCCGGTACCTTCTCTGCCGGAGACAACAGCGAAGCTGCTGTACTCACTCCTTTAGACATTGTTACCACAGCAGGTGCTGCCGGGGACTATATAGGAGCATTCCAGACGTTACCTGGTACATCTACTGTGGCTGAAGACGGTCGACTTTTTGTAAGAGGTGGTGATGCTAATGAAACGAATATTTATATTGATGGACTTCAGGTATTTCAACCTTTTAGCCCTTCTGCCAATAACCTGCCCACCAGGGGAAGATTCTCTCCTTTTCTCTTTAAAGGTACTAACTTTTCTACCGGTGGATATTCGGCTGAATATGGCAATGCCTTATCCAGTGTTTTATTATTAAATACAATAGATGAACCGGAGGAAGAAAAAACCGAACTTCAATTTATTAATGTAGGCTTAGGTGGAGGTAATACCCAAAAATGGGGTAAAAACTCATTTAGTTTTAACGCTTTTTATCTTAATCTAAAGCCCTATCAAAATATAGTAGATCAGCGGGTAGACTGGATAAATCCCTATGAATCTATTTCCGGAGAGTCTGTATACAGACATCAGTTTGACAATGGTTTACTTAAAGTATATGGCGGTTTTACCTATTCAGATTTTGAACTCAATCAAAAGGATATCAATGTCCCACAAGGCATCAACTTTTATTTAAAAAACAGAAACCTTTACCTCAACTCATCTTATCAAGGGGATCTGGGTAATGACTGGAGCATTATAAGCGGAGTTAGTTTTGCCAACGACAACAACGCAATTGCAATAGACAATATGGATGTAGATAGTGCAGATAATAGTTTCCATCTAAAATTAAAATTTAGAAAAAGATACAGTAACAGATTTAAAATCAATTATGGTGTGGAACAATACCTTACCAATTATCAGGAAGCCGCATCCAGCCCTGATTTTGAAACTTTTGAATCTGATTATACGAGTAACACCACAGCCGTATTTACAGAAGCCAATATCTTTTTGAGTAAAAAGTTTGCTTTTCAAACCGGAATTAGAGGCTCATACAATTCATTAATACAGGACTATAAGGTATCACCCAGAGTTTCGCTGGCCTATAAAATCTCTGAAAACTCTCAGTTATCCTTAGCCTACGGTGATTTTTATCAACTCCCCGGTCAATCTGTTTTAAAGTACGAAACTGAATTAGAGCAAGAAAAATCATCCCATTATATCGCCAACTATCTCTACCAAAAGAATGGGAGAATGTTCAGAGCGGAAACGTATTACAAAACCTATGAAGATTTGATTAAGTACAGCACAGAAATGCCACAATTTGATAGTCAATTTAATAACAACGGAGAAGGATTTGCCGCTGGTCTGGATCTGTTTTGGAGGGATAACAGATCTATAAATAATCTGGAGTATTGGGTCACCTACTCCTATCTGAATACGGAAAGAGATTACCAGAATTTTGAAGGAAAAGCAACTCCTAATTTTGCGGCAGCTCATAATCTATCTGTTGTAGGGAAGTATTTTAAAGAAGAGTGGAAATCGATGATTAGCGCCACCTACAATTTTGCTTCCGGCAGACCTTATGACAACCCAAATAGTTCAGGGTTTTTAGCTGAAAAAACAAAGAGCTTTAACTCTCTCAATTTAAGTTGGGCCTATTTAATTAGTCCTCAAAAAATCTTATATGTATCTGCTTCTAATGTGCTGGGTGCAGACAATATATTTAACTATCAATACAGTAATACACCAGATGTAGATGGACAGTTTGCGCGTACAGCCATCAGACAACCTGCAGATAGATTCTTTATCGTTGGTTTCTTTTGGACCATCAGTGATAACAAAAATGATAATCAATTAGACAACCTTTAAAAAATAATTTAAGAACTATTTAAACTCAAATACCATGAAAAAATCAATTATTCTATCCGCGTTTATCTGTTTAGTTACCCTTTGCTCAATACAGGCACAGGAGACAAACTCTTTAACTGTTACTGTATCTAATATCAAAACCCAGAAAGGTACTATAATGATAGGGTTATATAAGGATGAAAATACCTTTCTTGACAAAGTTTTTAAAGCGCAGAAGACAGATGCTAACTCTACATCAGTGACAGTTACCTTTAAAAATATCCCTGCGGGAGAATATGGAATATCATTATTCCATGATAAAGATGAAAACGGTGAATTAAATACCAACTTTATCGGCATCCCTTCAGAGCCTTACGCCTTTAGTAATAACGCCAAAGGAATGTTTGGACCTGCGAAATGGGGAAGATGTTAAGTTCTCTGTTACAGAAAAAGAAGCTATTCAAAACATTAAGCTATGAGAATTGGCTACAATTCATCCTGTAATACCTACAGTTGGGTAACTATTAATTCCAAAATTACAGTGCTAGCCTGATCTTTACACTATCAATTAAACTAAATAAAAAATGAAAACACTAATAACCATTATTACAATTCTAAGCCTTCACTTTGCATTTGGGCAGAGTACTTATGAAAAAGGAATGACTCAGGCATTTGAATTATGGCAAGAAAAAAAGACTGATGATGCTGCTAATTTATTTGAGCGTATTGCCAGAGCTGAAAAAGAAAACTGGATTCCTTTTTATTATGCAGCTCAGGTACATATTACCGCTTCTTTCAACTCTAAAGATGCTAAAGAAATTGAATCCCGATTGATTAAAGCTCAGGATTTAGTGAATGAAGCCAAAACTTTTTCTGACACGAATGCTGAAGTTTTAATTCTGGAAGCTATGCTCAATACTGCTTATGTGGTATACAATCCTTCAGTATATGGAATGACGCATTCGCCAAAAGTGGATAAATTATATCTACAAGCTAAGCAGCTGGAGCCAGAAAATCCAAGAGCTATTTTATATCACGCAGAGTGGCAAATGGGAGCCGCAAAATTCTGGGGTAAGGATCCAAAAGCCTTTTGTCCTGAGGTAGAAAAAGCTATATTGTACTTTGAAAAAGAGAGTTCTGATGTTCCGTTCTATCCTCAGTGGGGGATGAATCAGATAGAAAGAATTCAGGCCAATTGTAAATCATAGTACCAACGACCCATGAAAGGTTTTCAAAGAATATTAAAAGTAAGTATCATCATTGCGATTGTTATTGAGCTATTTGAATTGCTAATCAACTTCAATGAGCCCATAGTTTATCAAAAAGAGTTAAGAGATCTGGCCATACACTTTATGTTCGCCTTTTCACTTACTTTAGTCAATGGATACTTCTTTGATAAAATAGGCGATTACTTTACCTGGGAGAGAGAGCCTCAAAAAAGATTATGGTTTGGAGCAATAGGGTCAATTATCATTACCATGGCGACTCTGGCAGTACTGAGATTTACATTGGTGGTGTTAATTTATGGTAAATCCTGGGCGCATTTTATCAATACAGAAAATATAAGCTATTATGTCATAGGATTTATCATCACTCTGTTCTTTTCTGTATTCTTCCACGCTTTTTATTTCTATAAAGAGCTACAGAAGCAAAAGATTACAGAACAAAAAATTATCGCGGATACTGCATCAGCAAAATTTACCGCGCTAAAAAATCAACTGGATCCTCACTTTCTATTTAATAGTCTTAATGTATTGACTTCATTAATAGAAGAAAATCCAGAGATGGCACAGAAGTTTACCACTTCGCTATCTAAAGTGTATCGGTATGTATTGGAGCAGAAAAATAAAGAGCTGGTGACTGTAGATGAAGAGTTAAAGTTTGCCAAAACCTATATGACACTGGTTAAACTACGATTTGAAGACAGTATCATTTTTGAAATGCCAGAAAGTGCTTCTAACCCTGAGGCAAAAGTAGTGCCGCTGTCCTTACAGATATTATTAGAAAACACAGTAAAACATAATGTGGTTACACCTCAGCGACCGTTACATATTAAGATTTATGAAGACAATGGATTTTTGGTGGTCGAAAATAACCTTCAGCCAAAAGAGGTCATCAAACAAAGTGTAGGCGTAGGTTTAGGAAACATTAAACAACGCTATGGTCTATTGACTAAAAGGGAGTTTGCTATCTATAAGACAGAAAAAGCATTTATAGCCAAACTACCAATTTTAACCAAACAAATTAAAAAATCAGAAATGACAATTACAGCAACATCAAACATAGAAGAAATAAAAGAAATCAAATATCAGAGAGCTAAGGAACGTGTAAAACGGATGAAGGAATTTTACTATAGTCTGGTATCCTATTGTCTGGTAATCCCTTTTCTGGTGTATCTGAATTACAGAACTACAGGATTTGAATTACCCTGGGTACTCTTCCCTACTATTGGCTGGGGATTGGGACTGGTATTCCATTATGCAGAAGCTTTTGACCATCATCCTATCTTTGGTAAAGGTTGGGAACAACGAAAGATTAAAAAGTATATGAGCGAATCTGACCGTAATGAGCATATATAATATCCCTTAAAGGTAATTACTTACTTTAAAATATAGAATTATGGACATTAAAAGCAATGACCCTAAATATGAAAGAGCCAGAAAAAGGGTAGAACAAGAAAAAGGGTTTTATGGACATCTTACTGCATATATTATCATCAATATTGCTTTAATTCTGGTAAACCTTGATATGAAGGATATTTTAATTGAAAAACTGAGATTGCAAATTTTCATAACACCTCTACTTTGGGGAATAGGATTACTGATACACGGACTGGTAGTTTTCGGTAAAGGATTTAAACTATTCAAAAACTGGGAAGAAAAGAAGATCAAGGAGCTTATGGATAAGGATGACTTTTAAAAAATTACCACAATGAAAACAAAACCAACCAAACAGCAAGCCTATAAAAACGCAATAGCAAGAGTTAAAAAAGAAAGAGAATTCTATGCTCATCTGGTCGTATATCTGATAATGAATGTAGTCATACTACTTTTTAAAAGTAAAGTACTAATTTTTATAGGCCAGACAGAAACAGATCCTAATTTTGAAGAATGGTGGAACTATAATTTAATCCTAACTCCTTTGTTATGGGGCATAGGGTTGCTATTCCACGGCTTATGGGCTTTTGAGAAAACCATACTTTTCAATAAAAAGTGGGAAAAGAAAAAATTAGAAGAATTAATACACAAGGATGATTATGAAGGAACCAAATATTTATAGAGAAGACGCTTATGAAAAAGCGAGGAAACGTGTAGAGGAAGAAAAAGGGTTTTACAGACATCTGACCATTTATATCATCATTAACGTTCTGATCCTTTTTATCAACACTAATTTTGACGGACAAGGATTTAAGAATTGGTTTCAATGGCATTTATATGTTACTCCTGTACTATGGGGAATCGGATTGTTTTTTCACTGGATGAAAGCTTTTCATAAAAATCCGTTTTTCAACTCAGATTGGGAAGAGCGTAAAATCAAAAAAATACTGGAAGAAGAAGAACGAAATAGAAAGTAACCAGGAGTTCAGAGTAGTACATTATGAACTACTAACAATCAACTATAAATTATAAATCAAAAAACAATGGATAATTTTGAACAACAAAAAAGATATGAGCGGGCTAAAGAGCGCGTTGATGAACTGAAAAAGTTTTATAACAACTTATTTTCATATATAATGGTCATCAGCTTCCTGGCCTTTATCAATTATTATACGCTGGGCAGGAGCTGGGACGGATACTTATGGTTTCTGTGGGCTGCATTTGGTTGGGGTATCGGCCTGGCGTTTCATGCCGCTAAAGCATTTAGACTAAACCCTATGTATAACAAGGATTGGGAAGAAAGAAAAATCAAAAAATACATGGAAGAAGAAGAAAGTGATAAAAACAGGCAACTGTGGGAGTAGCTGAATGAGTTAATGACTTAATGAATTAATGAGTGACGCAATTATGACTGCTGAAACTTGAAACCACGAACTAAAAACCAGAAACCATAAAACAAATCATGAACGTTATTATTATCGAAGACGAGAAGCCAGCTGCAAGACGCTTAAACAGAATGTTAGCTAACCTGGATATTGAGGTGAATACCATGCTGCATTCCGTTAATGAGTCTATTGAATACTTTACCAACAACGATCATCCGGATCTGATCTTTTTAGATATTCAATTGAGTGACGGTCTGTCTTTTGAAATTTTTGATGAAGTTCATATCAATAGTGCAATTATATTTACTACCGCTTATGACGAGTATGCCCTAAAAGCTTTTAAACTAAACAGTATAGATTATCTTCTAAAACCTATTGATGATGAAGAACTGGAAGCTGCGGTTAAAAAGTACAAATCCAAGTTACCGGAAAAGAAAAACCTACAGGTAGATTTTGAGGATATCAAAAAACTATTGGTCAATCCTATTGACCGGGTATATAAAAAACGGTTTACTGCTAAAGTGGGGCAACATCTTAAAATCTTTTCTGTGGATGATATTGAATGTTTCTATTCTGAAAATAAAGGCACTTATCTCCATACCACAGACAACAGAAACTACCTGATCGACACCACACTGGAAAATCTGGAAGAAGAACTCAACCCAAAGCAATTTTACCGTATCAGTAGAAAGTTTTATGTCAATATAAATGCGATACGCGATATCATCTCTTATACTAATTCTCGTTTACAGATTAAGCTAAATAATTTTAATGAACAGGAGGTCATTGTAGCCCGCGAGAGGGTAAAGGATTTTAAAGACTGGTTGGAGCAGTAAATTTATTTTAAATAACTTTAATCAACATTCACTTAAAAGGCTTTCAATTCGTTTTAAGTATCTGAAAAACGTTAGAAAACTTGTTCAGGTTAATTATTAAGTATTATTTTGCCCCATATTTTTAAAATTAAAATTTTTATGAAAACATTAAAATTTCTTGTAGCGTTAACAGTATTACTATCTTTTTCTTGTAGTAATGATGATGACTCAGGGACTCCTTCTAATAGCGAATTAATTATTGGTAAATGGCAATTGACTTCCTCTACCGTTGATGGAATGCCTGTAGCATTAAGTGATTGTCTTTTACAAACTACAATAGAGTTTAAAGCTAATGGGGAGTTATCCCTTGCAGGTTTTGCAGAAGTTTCAGTCGTTGGACAGGATACTAGTGAATGTAATGCATCTGCTGCCATAACTTTAAATTATACTATTGAAGGTAATATAATTACAGTTGGATCCGGAGCTGAAGCTGATAAGACTACAATCGTAACTTTAAATGCTACAACACTAACTGTATCTTACACTGACGAAGATAATGATGGAGGTGAAGTAATTACAGTTGTGAATACGGATACTTTTACTAGGATATAATTTCATTTAGTATTTGATAATGTTTCAACCCTCGATGTATGTACATTGAGGGTTATTTTTTTACGGAGATTGTAAGCTATTAGCTGAAGGTTTTTTCAGTTCGTAGACGATGTTATTTTCATTATGCTCATCCTCTTTTCCTTTCATCAGTTTAAATCCATTTCTTTCCAGTAATTTCTTAGAACTTTCATTTTGATAATGCGTATATGCTTCAATTAATTCTAAGTTCAATTGTTGAAACCCAAATTCGAGGATGCCTTTTAAGGCTTCTTGCATAATTCCTTTTCCCTGATACTTCGGGCTTAGGTCATAACCTATTTCGGCAGCTTTTTGATCTTTGGTA
>NZVW01000036.1 GCA_002697475.1 Aquimarina sp.
AAAATAAAACTATGAGTTTTTTTAAAAAAAGTACAGTATTATTATTCTTTTCCATTGTACTAGTTATATATAACGCTTATAAATTAATAAATCGATATGATAAATTCGATTTTCAAGATAATGTAATTCATTTTTTAGCAATTGGATTTGGTATTTTGTATATAGTGATGTATATGATAGCTAGTAGGAAAGAGAAATAGATTATTGCGAGGTGTTTAGAATTAAAGCTCTCTTGTAAAAAAAAACAAGAGAGCTGATTTTAAATAATCTTAATCTAATCACATGAAATCAAAATATTTAATTTTAATTGTAGTTACAATCTCAATTCTATTAGCCTACTTAACCCAACAATTATTGAATTTGGATGATCTTCTGTTTAATCGACTATCTGAAGATTTGAACAAGGAACAAATAGCTTCTATTTTAGAATTGAATGATAAATGGCAATGGCTAAGTTATTTTATTATACCGATTGTATTGATAACTAAACTGTCGATCATTAGTGCAGTACTATATATGGGGACATTCTTTTTTGAAAAAAAAATCACATATAAAAAATTATTCTTGATCGTTACCAAAGCAGAGTTCATCTTTGTACTAGTTGGATTGGTTAAGTTAGTATGGTTCGTATTTCAAGATGATTATACATTGCAGGATGTACAAAGCTTTTATCCATTATCAGCGTTAAGTGTCGTAGGTTATCAGGAGTTACAGCCTTGGTTTGTATATCCATTTCAGACCTTAAACCTGTTTGAACTGGCCTATTGGATTATATTAGCTTGGCTATTAGGTAAAGAAATCCAAAGTACTACCGATAAAGCTTTAAAAATAGTTGCTAGCAGCTATGGTTCAGCTTTATTAATATGGGTAGTAGCTGTGATGTTCTTAACATTAAATATGAGCTGATTTATCTGGTAGTTGACAGTATTAAGTCTCAAGCAAATAGTACAGAGACCATAGACTATGGCTAATGTTTAGCTAAAACTAATTACACTAACCAAACTTTGCTTAAAACCATAAAATTTACGGATGAAATGAGCCATTACAATTCTTGATACTTGCTCAGGTGAGTATTGGCGAATACCATCTGACCTTTAAAATCACGATAAACATAAACAGATGAAATTATATCTTAAAACAACAGTAGTTGTTTTAGGGCTGGGGCTTCTTTGTTTTTTAGGATATCAGGTATATGCTAAGATGCAGTATAAACAAGAAGTCGAAGCCGCCCTAAAAACAATGCCGGATTTTTCTTTTGAGACTCTTAAAGGAGAAACTTTTACCCAAAATAATCTTGATACTGATCGACCAACTGTTCTGATTTATTTTAACAGTGGTTGTGACTACTGTCAGCACGAAGCACAATCTATAGAACAGCATATAGAATCATTTAAAGAGGTTCAGCTTGTATTCGTTTCTTATGAAACTAAAGAAGCTATTCAACAATTTTCTAAAACATATAAACTCAACAATTATGATAACATTATTTTATTATCTGATACACGAGATGATTTTGCCAATCGTTTCGACGCTACTTCAATTCCTTACCTTTTAATATATGATAAGGATAAAAAACTAATTGCTAAACACAAGGGTCAGCTGAAGGCAGAAAGAATCATTGAAATGTTGAATATTTAAAATCACACACAGATGAGACCAAAAACATTACATCTAAAACAACTTCAAAAAACCTTTGTGCTTCAACAAGATCAGAGTGACTGTGGAGTGGCGTGTCTGTTGTCCCTCATTAATTTTTATGAAGGAAGCAATACGCTTGAAAAGCTCAGAGAATTAAGTGGCACAACTAAACAAGGTACAACACTTCTCGGATTGTTTCAATCCGCAAATCAACTAGGGTTTATAGCAGAAGGCTATGAGGCAGATCTACAGGCTCTAATTGATCACGGAGCACCTGTAATTCTGCATGTAACCATTGAGGACAGGTTACAACATTATGTAATTTGTTATGGTCATACTCAAAAAGGTTTTATCATTGGCGATCCTGCAAAAGGTGTTTCTTATTACAGTAATGATAAGCTTGAAAGTATTTGGAAATCCAAAACCTGCTTAGTATTAACCCCAAACGAAGATTTTGTAAAAGAGAAACAAACCAAACAGGATAAAAAGGTTTGGTTTTTAGAGCTCTTAAGACAGGATTACAATTTATTAGGTTTTAGTATACTATTAGGATTAGCTATTGCAGGACTGGGAATGGTGATGGCAGTATTTTCTCAAAAGTTGATCGATGAGATTTTACCGTCAAAGGATTTTAATAAATTGATTACGGGAATACTATTGGTTGGTTTTCTGCTACTGGTAAGGGCAGCTTTTACCAGCTTACGGGCTTATTTCCTCATTCGACAAAGTAAAGATTTTAATAACAGGATCATTGATAATTTTTATGATTCACTTTTAAGACTTCCCAAGCCTTTTTTTGATACCAGAAAAATAGGTGAACTGGTATCACGTCTTAATGATACACAACGCATACAAGAAGTCATACAGACGGTATCCAATACTTTTGTGATTAATTTATTGGTATCCCTGGTTTCACTAGGTTTTTTATACTATTACTCCTGGGAGACAGGTCTTATTGCAAGTGTAAGCTTACCCTTTTATTTCTTTTTGGTGTATCGGTTTAATACCCGTATAATCAAAGCACAAAAAGAGGTGATGCAGACCCGAGCACATAGCCAAAGCAATTATATCGCAACTATGGATGGTATAGGGACGATAAAGAACAATAACAAACAAACGCTGTTTAAACGAATAAACAGTGTGATATATGGTAAGTACCAGGATGAAGTATTCAACCTGGGAAAAATTAATGTCAGGCTATCACTGATATCCGGAGTTTTTAGCGTCTTATTTTTAGTTGGGATTTTATCTTTTACATCATTACAAGTTTATCATGATGCTTTACAACTGGGAGAACTTATGGCAATTTTAGGGATAGCAGGCTCACTGTTACCTTCTGTAGCGGGTTTAGCTTTAATAGCCATACCCATCAATGAAGCCAAAGTAGCTTTTGACAGAATGTATGAGTTTGCCGCTATGCAAAAGGAAGAAACCGGAACTGAAAATTTAAAAGAATTCAAAGAGCTATCAGTTGAAGGACTTAGTTTTCGCTTTCCGGGTCGAAAACCATTATTGAAAAATGTCAATTTTAAGGTCTGTAAAGGAGAACTTATAGCACTGGTTGGAGAAAGCGGAAGTGGTAAAAGCACAATAGGCCAAATCTTACAGAAGTTTTATACACCAGAAGCAGGAAAAGTACTCATCAATCAAAGCATAACATTGAAAGATGTTGCCCTAGGTGATTGGAGAGATACCATCGGGGTGATAGAACAGGATATTAGCTTATTTAACAGTACAGTTTTAGATAATATTGTTTTGGGAGCTGAAGATACACCGGAGAGTGTTGTACAATTCTGCCAGGAGTACGGTTTCCACGAGTATATCCAAAGTTTTCCTCAGGGTTATGCCACCATCCTGGGTGAAGAAGGTATCAATTTATCAGGAGGACAAAAACAAATTGTAGCCTTAGCCAGAGCATTATACAAAAGGCCACAGTTGCTCATACTTGATGAATATACCTCTGCTATGGATAGAAAGACAGAGCATTTTGCTATGGAATTGCTCCGAAGCCTTAAAGACAAGGTTGGAATCGTTTTCATTTCCCATAGGTTACATTCTTTACCCAAAATTGCAGACCGTATTTATGTGATAGAAGATGGAGAAACAAAACATAATGGCACGCATATATCCCTTATGGAATCCAACAATTTTTACAGTGATTTTTGGAAACAATTGGAAGATAATTTTCAAATGAGTCTATCGTAATGAAAAAGTATGAACCCGTATTCATCAGTGGGATATTAGCCGGTGTACTCACCTTTTTAACTACCTTTTTAATTACGTTTTATTGGCAGAAGGATGGTTTAAGCGAAATTGAGACGTTGCTTTTAGTGGTGTTAGGTCCATTTCTGTATCTGATCATTTTAATACCGTTTACCATCACAAGTGGCAGACAATTTATCAATAGCCAGCATTTGAACAAGGAAAAGACAAAAAGAAGATATGTACTGTATATTATGCTCATTACAAGTCTTTTGGTGTATCTGCTTTTAGATACTTTATTCTATTTATTTGATGACTCATTATCACAAGCATATATAGCGTATCTGAATCAATTGGATACTGATCAAAAAACTGCGGAATCCATAGAAGATATATTACCGATAGGGCTTCTTAATATATTTCAAATGACAGTATCGGGTATGATAGCTATGTTCATTTCGCTTTTATGCATTCAAAAGAAAAACAATGATCGATAAGACATATCTTAATTTTAACTGTACTGATAGGGCAATCATCATAAAGCGATTATCCACAAAATTGTATAGTACAGAGCTGAAGATTAAGCATGTTTTAGAAACTATGAATCCTCCTATTTCGATTGAGGATGGAAAGATCATAATGGCAATAGCAACTTTAGAAAGGATAAAGAAAGAATTAGTTAAGTTGGGTTGAGTTAAAGAGCGGTGAACATCATATACATAACTGGGTGTAGGCAACACTGATACATATAATGTCACTGCTCTTTTAACACACTTTAAAAATTTATTGAATATCCGTAAAGGATAATAAATTATTGTCGTCAACCTGTCCCGAGACTTAGGGGGGTTCAGGTTCTCATCACAAACAACGGGTTATATGGATAATGAGATTCCGAAATAAATTCGGAATGACGCTAATTCATATTGTTATCGCCAAAAGCGAAGAATCATAAAAATGTAAAATATTATGAAAAAAGAACATCAAGTACTTCTAAAAGTAATGAAGAATTTTGAAGGTATGAACAAGTTGGATGTGTTGGATATGCTTCAAAAGATAGAAGTGCTTTTATTTTACGCCTCAAGTCCTATAAACAAATACTCTATTAAATGTATTATTGAAGCTGATTTAGATCAAAACAAAGACATCGATCCTTTTCACTTTACCATTTTACCCAATGGCAACTTTTGTGAGTTTGTAGGGTCAAACTCTTGGCTTCATTTGTATAAAGAACAACGAAGAGGGATTTTCCGTTTCTCTATATTTGACAGGTATTATTTTAAGACAAAATATGCTCCTTTAGAGCTTCTAAGGTTAACAAAACGTAATCTATTAGAGAACACTGAAAACACAGCAAAAGAAGATACAATTAAAACTTTTCTTAAAAAACATAAGCCAAATCAGAAGGAGGTTCATTCAGGGAATTTAGTTTTACTCAATTATGAGTAAATATATCATCACTAATAATTTTAGTGTTGGCTCTAAACTATTTTGAACTTGTTTTTCGGGTTTCAATATCTTTTCTTGTTAATTCCTTACCTAATCTAATGATATTCATTATAAGGTAGATGGCAGACAATACTTTTAAGGCTGTTGTTATCGGATCTTTTTTTACAGTTGCTTGCACAATAGCGTTGGTATGATTTACATTCATATGCTTTTAGTTTTAAATTAAAATTTACAGCCTATGTGCATTTCTTAATTTCTTCGTGGCAATGACCACCTCTGCATATTCTTTGATGATATATTTGGATATAAAAAGTATACCATATACTGCTCCGACAATGGCAACCCCTTTGACAAGCGGGTGCTTTAAAAGCTCTTTAGAATGATGCATCAAATCTTTCTTCAGATCATTATGATGCGGTTGATTACCTTGAAGTCGTTTTTTTCTGATATTTTGTGTTCTTTCCATTATACTCTTGATATTGTTTTAAATTTCTATACACACCCAATCCATATAACTTAATTTTCATTTCCTTTAAATGGGCTACAGATGAATGTGAAGTTTCATTATGAAGAAGAGTTCAGAAATTTCTTAAAAACATTGCACATATCCAAAGGGTAAAGGCATCAAGTCATTTGTATTCGGTACGCTATCGTTGCGAAAAGAAATGTTAAAAAAGAACAGTAAAAATCGAGATTCCTTTTGCCCATAGTACTTACGAATTTATACCCATAATAAATTCAAGATGCTTAAACCGTAGTAAAAAAAGGTTCGTTTTTTTTTAGAATTTTAAGTGTAGATGATTCTTTTATTGTATTTACCAATGTAGTATTTAAAACCATCTCCTGGCATTACTTCTAACAAGCTTAAAAATTATGTTTTAAGGCTTTTAATGGGGTTAAATTAATTTCTGGTAGACAAAGGAGCGACAAAGTAAGGAAAGTCTTAAAATAGCTCTGTCAAAGCTTTGCTTGTTCTTAATAATTAAAAGTTGAAAATTTACGCTGGATAATAAAATATTCTTTTATGTTTCTATGTTACTCTGATAAAAGTTAAACAATATCTGCATCATTGGATCAAGGGTACGCATACGAGGTTTTAAAACTGATCAGAAAGTATCAAATTTACAAGGTTGATTCCAGATGTGTATTTATGCAAAATCTACACCTCGATCGGGCTGTGTATTTTTTGCTAAAACGGGCTGTGTATTTCTTAAAAATACTGACCCCGAAATCTCTAATACTCCCAATGTTTACAGGATGTTATGTTTTTTAATTAACCGGTGTAATCGGGCTGTGTATTTTAGTCATAAGTCATCAATAAATAGTAAGGTGCAATCGGGCTGTGTATTTTTATTCTTTGGACGGTACGTAAGGCAATGTACGCAGTGCTAATTCGTAGTAGTAAACAACTAAGGAAGTGTTGATATTTCTTATATCTTATTTATGATTGGGATAAATAAATTTGCGTCAAACAAAACCGCAAAAGAAAAGCATATGCTCGCTTTTTTATGCTCTGCAGCAAACTGATTTTTAATGCAATTAGTAATGCTGTTATGCATAACTCTTATAGAAAAAACTTACGCGTCATTACTATAAGAAAAATTTACGTGTTATTCCTCAGGAAAAAGTTTTGGCATCATCCTTAAAGAGAAAAGTTTTGACAATTCTCCCTTAAGTAAAATTATCAGTCATTGCTATAGAAAAAAAATTTGTGTATCATTCTTATAAGAAAAAGTTACGCGAATTATTCCTATAAGAAAAACTTACGTGTTGTTCCTATAGAAAAAAGTTTTGGCATCATCCTTAAAGGGAAAAGTTTTGACAATTCTCCCTTAAGTAAAATTATCAGTCATTGCTATAGAAAAAATATTCGTGTATCATTCCTATAAGAAAAAGTTGCGCGAATTATTACTATAAGAAAAAGTTACGTGTTATTCCTATAGGAAAAAGTTGTGGTATCATCCTTAAAGGAAAAAGTTTTGACAATTCTCCCTTAAGTAAAATTATCAGTCATTGCTATAGAAAAAAATATTCGTGTATTATCCCTATAAGAAAAAGTTGCGCGAATTATTACTATAAGAGAAATATGTGCCTCGTAATCCTTAAAAGAAAACTAATGATCATTTCCATCGCGGTACTTCATCAAAAGTTAAATCCTCTCTGAACAGATTGTATTAAAATCGGTACGAAACAGGAATAAAATGATGCTTTAATAATTTATAAATTCTCAAGGTTGATTCCAGATGTGTATTTATGCAAAATCTACACCTCGATCGGGCTGTGTTTTTTGTGTTAGAACGGGCTGTGTATTTCTTAAAAATACTCACCCCGAAATCTCTAATGCACTCAATGTTTACAGGATGTTCTGTTTTTAAATTAACCGGTGCGATCGGGCTGTGTATTTTAGTTATAGAATATCAATAAATAGTAAGGTGCAATCGGGGTGGGTATTTCCTGTAAATCTGCATCCCGATCGGGATGTGTATATTTCTGTCTTAGACGGTACGCACGGAAATACAAACAGTGCTAATTTGTAACAGTGAGCAGATAAAGAGCAGTGATAATATCTATATCTAATTTATGGCTGGGATAAATATATTTAATCTTTATAAAGTTAAATTAAGATACTACACTACTACATTACTACATCTACTACTTTAACTACAGTTTATAAATAAATATATTTTGTAATACAATTATTACCAACATATTACTAGTTGGTTATTAGATGTAGTAGTTGTAGTACCTGTGGTTTGTGAATTTTACAATGTTTGCTATTTTATCCTAAATAGAATTTAAGAAACTTATAATGAGTTAAATAATATATCTATTTGAAAGAGCTGTTTATTGTAGTTTTGTACTTTCAAGTAATTTGTTGTCAAGTAAATTTTTTAGAAGTTACTATCGAATCCCGGTAAGCCAATTACTTCCGTATAACGCTTTAATAGTTCCTTTTTCTTATTTCTTTTACCATCATAAGGATCAGCCTACAGGAAGCAAACAAAAATACCTTCAAGATTATTTTTGGCGATGTGCATCGTCAGGAAGGTTTTCATCAGGTGTAGAGACAAAACTGGCACAAGATGTAAAACGAATAGATTTAATTTTGAAGGATGAATTACCTAAATATGAATGGACAGTTGATATAAGTACAGAGTTCATAGAGAAGAACGGTTGGTTTAGCGCAGGAAGAAGTTATATTAAATCAATTCTATGTATTTTCACATATCACCAACCAAAATCATTTAATGACGGCTCAATTGTGAATATCAGTAACTATTGGTTGAAACAAGCGAACAGCAAAAACTATCATCATTTTTTTCCAAGAGCATATCTCAGAAAACACAAAGAAGAAGAGTTTTATATTAATCATATTGCCAACATTACGATAGTTGATGATTTTCTCAATAAAAGAGAAATTCGAGCAAAAGCACCAAGTGTTTACATGAAAAAATTTATCAGGCAAAATGATGATATTGATGCAACAATGAAGACTCATTTGATCGGAGATTTAGAGAAGTATGGAGTTCCTGAAAATGATTACACTATGTTTTTTTATAATCGGTTAAAAGCAATAAGCAAAGAATTTAAAATGAGAATTATCGAACAAGAATCAGATAAATCATTGATCGCTGTAGAAATCAATGATTACGAAGAAGAAAACAATGAATAAATTACCTGTCAAATATTATATAAATACGACCACGATACTTTGTTTGAGGCTTTTATCAAAAAGTAGAATAAAGAAATTGTTATTAAAAGTTCCTGTATCAATGAAGGAATGGATAAATCATAAGAAAGTTTATAAGTTTGAACAAACCATAAAGTCTATGAATTAAATAAAAAATTCTATATTTAGGATAACGTAAAACTTGTTAATTACCCCATATCCGGATTATCTCCGAATATGGGGTATTGCATTTATACTACCATTAATTAAGGAATTTAAATTAAAAAAGAAAGCGACCAGTGGCCGCTTTAAATGTTTTCACAACGGAATAATCCTTATTGTGAATTGCTTTCAGTAATGTAAAAATACATTAAAAAAAATTCTGATCAATGTGGTTTTCCGCAAAAGATACTCAATAAGTATAATTATCTTAAGAAAAATTTATAATTAAATGAAACGAATTTTAGGTCTGGATTTAGGAACAAACTCAATTGGTTGGGCTTTGGTCAACGAAGCAGAAAACGAAATTGAAGAATCATCTATAGTAAAATTAGGAGTTCGCGTAAACCCATTATCCATAGATGAGAAAATTAACTTTGAAAAAGGAAGACCTCTTTCTACTAATGCGGATAGAACTCAAAAAAGAGGAATGCGCCGTAATTTACAGCGGTATAAGCTCAGAAGGAAAGCCCTAATAGAAATCTTAAAAGAATATCATTTTATTTCTGATGAAACGCCTCTTACTGAGATTGGAAAAAACACCACATATCAAACTTTATCTCTTAGAGCTCTTGCTGCAACTGAAAAGATCGCATTGGAAGACTTGGCCAAAGTGTTATTGGCTATTAATAAAAAAAGAGGGTATAGAAGTAGCAGAAAAGCAGTTAATGAAGAAGAAGGGCAAGCTATCGATGGAATGGAAGTCGCAAAAAAATTATATGACCAAAACCTTACTCCAGGACAGTATGCACTACAAATACTTCAAAAAGAAGGGAAATATATTCCTGATTTTTATCGTTCAGACCTCAAAATGGAGTTTGATAGTATCTGGCTTACTCAAAAACTTTTCTATCCGGAAATTTTAACCCAAGAACTTTATAAAGAACTTCAGGACAAGAA
>NZVW01000037.1 GCA_002697475.1 Aquimarina sp.
AATAAACTTTGTCAATGATTCTAAGATACCAAAGATAAAAGTGGGTGTGACTTGCGAAACTTGCTCTTTAATAGATTGTGAGGTTAGAAAAGCACCTCCTAAGCGTATTCTTGCGAAGGAAAAGTATAAAAAAACAGCTGAGTTGGTGAATAATTTAATTAAACAATATTCCTAAGCTTTTCTTTTTGAGTTAGTATTTATCTTATTTAAGTTAACGTAACGATCTGTGTTATTTAATTTTAGATACTTAATCAAAACAAACTAGTATTATGAAAAGTATCTTATGGTTAGTCGCAGTAATATGTATTATAGCATGGTTGCTAGGACTTTTAGGAATAATACCTGGTCTTGGAACCAGTAGTTTAATCCATGTATTATTGGTTATCGCTGTTATTGTGATATTATACAACGTAATCTCAGGTAGAAAACCATTGTAACATTAAAATATATTATTAAAAAGCCCCGGTTCGATAGACCGGGGCTTTTGTATTTATAGATATATGTATTTGATGTTTTTAATTTTTACATCATTCCTGGCATTCCGCCACCCATAGGAGGCATTCCACCACCTGCAGATTCTTCCTTAATGTCAGTTAAGGCACACTCAGTGGTTAAGATCATCCCGGATACAGAAGCAGCATTTTCTAATGCCACTCTCGTAACTTTTTTAGGATCAATAATACCTGCTTTAAGCATATCTACATACTGATCAGATTTAGCATCATAACCAAAATCGCCTTTTCCTTCAAGAACTTTAGCGATAACTACAGAACCTTCACCACCAGCATTTTCTACAATAGTTCTAAGTGGTGATTCAATAGCTTTATTCACAATCTGTACACCTGTAGCTTCATCACTATTTAGTGTTTTTACAGCGCTTAAAGCTGCTTTTGCTCTAACAAGAGCTACACCACCACCGGCAACAATACCTTCTTCTACAGCAGCTCTTGTAGCGTGTAAAGCATCATCTACACGGTCTTTCTTTTCTTTCATCTCTACTTCAGATGCAGCACCTACGTAAAGAACAGCAACACCACCAGCTAATTTAGCTAAACGTTCCTGTAATTTTTCTTTATCATAGTCAGATGTAGTAGTCTCAATCTGAGCTTTGATCTGATTAACACGATTTTTGATTAACTCTTCATCTCCAGATCCGTTAACTATTGTAGTGTTATCTTTGTCAATCGCTATTTTCTCTGCTGTACCTAAATGATCAACAGTGGCATTTTCTAGAGTAAATCCTCTTTCTTCAGAAATTACTGTACCTCCTGTAAGAATAGCGATATCCTCTAACATTGCTTTACGTCTGTCTCCAAAACCAGGAGCTTTAACAGCAGCAATTTTAAGTGCACCACGTAATTTGTTTACCACTAACGTAGCTAACGCTTCTCCATCTACATCTTCTGCAATAATTAAAAGTGGTTTACCAGATTGAGCAACCGGCTCTAGTACTGGTAAAAGATCTTTCATTGCAGAAATTTTCTTATCATATAATAAAATGTAAGGATT
Organism: Aquimarina sp.; assembly: GCA_002697475.1. Taxonomy (GTDB): domain Bacteria; phylum Bacteroidota; class Bacteroidia; order Flavobacteriales; family Flavobacteriaceae; genus Aquimarina. Next base: position 1,510 of record NZVW01000037.1, read on the forward strand.
TTCTAGCTCCGTAGTCATTTTTTCGCTATTAGTAACGAAGTAAGGAGAAAGATAAACTCTGTCAAACTGCATACCTTCTACGATATCTACGTGAGTGTCTGTACCTTTTGCTTCCTCTACAGTGATAACACCTTCTTTACCTACTTTTTCAAAAGCTTGAGCAATAAGGTCTCCTATAGTTTCATCATTATTAGCAGAAATAGCTGCTACTTGCTTGATTTTTTCTGATGAATCACCAACTTCTTTTGTTTGCTTTTCGAGATCCTTAGTGATGGCATCAACAGCTTTGTCAATACCTCTTTTAAGATCCATTGGGTTAGCTCCTGCAGCAACGTTTTTAAGGCCTTCTTTTACAATTGCCTGTGCAAGTACAGTTGCTGTAGTAGTACCGTCTCCTGCAAGGTCATTGGTTTTTGAAGCCACTTCTTTTACCATCTGAGCTCCCATATTTTCCAGTGCATCTTCAAGCTCTACTTCCTTTGCAACAGAAACACCATCTTTAGTCACTGTTGGTGCTCCAAAAGATTTGCTGATAATTACATTACGTCCCTTTGGTCCTAAGGTAACTTTCACCGCGTTAGCTAAGGCGTCTACACCTCTCTTAATACCATCGCGTGCCTCTATATCAAATTTTATGTCTTTTGCCATAATTGAATTTTATTTTTAAATTGATTTCTCAATTTTTACTGGTTTTAAACAGTATTTACTTTAAATGTTAGTAATTAGTTTTAAGATGCATTATACGATTGCCAGGATATCATCCTCTCGCATAATCAAATAATCTTTTCCATCTAATTTTAATTCGGTACCGGCGTATTTTCCATACAATACTGTATCACCAACTTTTACTGTCATGTCGTGATCTTTTTTACCGTTACCTACAGCTGCGACCTTACCTTTTTGTTGTTTCTCCTGTGCTGAGTCAGGTATATACAGTCCTGATGCTGTTTGTGTTTCTGCCGGAAGTGGTTCTACTACCACACGATCCGATAGAGGTTTGATATTTAATCCCATTATGATTTGTTTTTTGTTATTAAAATTAAAATGAAATATTCTCTTGGCTTTCGTTCAGAAATTATGCCACATGAATATTCCTGACAAATTGAAATAAAAAATGCCGACTTTATGACAAGTCGGCATTTTTACATATTCTTTTTCTAACTATTACTCATTAGTATTGTCAGCTTCTGGTGTTGCAGGTGTAGTTTGCACAGGAACCTGATCAGTATCAACCTGAGACTCAACCGAGCTGGCATCACCCATTAGGTTAATATTAGATAAAAGTATTAATACTAATAATAGCGTAGCTAACGCCCAGGTACTTTTGTCTAAAAAATCTGTTGTTTTCTTTACACCACCTAACTGCTGTGTACCGCCACCACCAAATGAAGAAGAAAGACCTCCTCCTTTAGGATTCTGTACCATAATAACTACGATAAGTAGAAACGACACAATGACGATAAGACCTAAAAAAATTGTAAACGTTGTCATTATTATATTGTTATTTATTTTCTTGTAACTTTTCTATTGCCCGAATTTGGTCTGCAAAGAAACCACTTTTTTCGGGATTTTTCAAAATTAAAATTTTATATGCTTGAATTGCTTTTTTATAGTTGTTTTGAGCTAGATAAACTTTAGCTAATGTTTCTGTCATTAACTCGTCAGGAGCTACTTGATTTTCCTTTGCCAGATTCCTTATGGTTGCATTTTTAGCAACGGGTTTTATCTTAGGGGTATTGGCAATGAAGTCATCAATAAGCTCAAATTTCTTTTCGATAGGAAGTGGACTTTCAGAATTTTCTGAAGTTAAATCTTCATCTTCGGCAGTATTTATATTGTTATCATCCTTATTATCTGCATTTTTCGCTCTTTGAATGGGCTCTGCATTGGTTAATTTAAGCCATTCTGCAAATGAGTGATTTTCATTTTTGTCAAACTCAAGAGGTTTGTCAATTTCCAGTACTGATATTTTTGAAGAAGATAAATCATCATTATCACTAATGATTTCCGGGCTTTCGTTTTCTTGATTTTCATCTTTTGCCAACTCAAATAAGGAAGGGTCAAGTACATCCTCGGCTTCTTCCATCTTCATTGTCACAGCTTCATCAAGAGGAATTCTTTCTAAGACTTTAACTTCTTCAGCTTCATAGACTGTAATGTTTTCTTTTGCAGGTTTATCCTGAATTTTATTGGGTTTATTGAAACTGGCAGATGTAATAAACTCAAACAAAACTTCTCTATCTGTGGTGTGTGCGGCAGTCTTTTTTAATTCAAGATTGTACCTGAAACTTTCTTGCTCTTTTAAACCTTTTAAAAATAAGGCTCTGGCCGCTTGATAATAAGGAAAAGTGTTCACAATTTTTTCCAGATCATGAATTTGATTTTTTTTTAGCGATTCCGGATGCTTAAGCAGATATGTAAGTTCTTTCGTAGTCAAAAAATCAATATTAATTACCATCTAGCCAATGTGGCGTTGAAAATATCTTGTGTCAATCTTGTATATATTTCATCAAGAGCTTCTTCTCTAATTTCGTTTTCCGTTCTTGAAGCTGCAAAGTCATAAAAGAAAGAAAAACGTTGTTCTAAATCTTGTTTAGGATCCTTACTGTCGTAGTATCTTACATTTACGGCAATGGTAAGTCTACTCTGAGCTGCCGTACTTTGTGAAGTGGCACTCATTGGTGTGATGTTATATTGTGTAATCTCTCCTTCATATACAATATCTCCACTGCTGGTTACTAAGGTTAAATTGGTTTGATCCTGTATCAAGTCTTGTAATTCGTTAGTAAATCTTTGATCAATACCGGGTCTAACAATTGGGGCTTGGTTTTGGAAAAAATTAACCTGAAAAGTTTTCACTTCTGGTGATACAGAAATTCCGGTAAAAGAATATGCTCCACAGCCCTGAAGGGTAATTATGCAAATTAAAAATAAGATGAATGCAAGAATTTTTTTCATTATCAAAATTTATAGATCGTATTGTTTAATCTTTCTGTACAGTGTTCTTTCGCTTATTCCTAATTCTTCTGCGGCAGCTTTTCTTTTTCCTTTATGTCTTTCTAAAGATTTTTTAATCAATTCAATTTCTTTATCCTGAAGCGATAACGTCTCTTCTTCTTCAATTTCTTCGGCAAAATGATATTTATCGTCTTCTGGTTTACGCTGAGGAGGAGCAGGGTTTTCTATCTGTAAGAATTCAGTAGGTCCACTGGCTATAGGTTCTTCGTACTGAATTTCTTCTTCGTCATCGCCGTAAATTTTTCGGATGAGTCCTTCATTATCCTTTTGTACCTGCTGAGAATTGCCATTTTGCATAAGCTCCATGGTTAACTTTTTAAGATCATTCAGATCGTTTTTCATATCAAAAAGTACCTTATACAGGATTTCACGCTCATTGCTAAAATCACTGTCTTTCTTTTTTTGAGAAACAATTGCTGGAAGATTACTACCCATATCAGGTAAATAACTTCCTAAAGCGGATGCATTGATTACTCTATTCTGTTCAAGGACTGATATCTGCTCTGCAATGTTGCGTAGCTGCCTGATATTTCCACTCCAATGATACTTTTCTAATAAAAAAACCGCATCATCTTCCAGTCTTATAGTCGGCATTTTATACTTGGTAGCAAAATCTGAAGCAAATTTTCTGAATAATAAATGAATGTCCTCTTTTCTATCTCTTAAAGGAGGTAGCATGATTTCTACAGTACTAAGACGATAGTAAAGATCTTCTCTGAATTTTTCTTTTTTAATGGCTTCAAACATATTCACGTTTGTAGCGGCAACGATCCTCACATTAGTTTTTTGCACCTTAGAAGATCCTACTTTTATAAATTCACCGTTTTCTAATACACGAAGTAATCTAACCTGAGTTGTAAGGGGTAATTCACCTACTTCATCAAGAAAAATGGTTCCGCCATCTGCGACTTCAAAATATCCACTTCTGGTCTGTGTTGCTCCGGTAAAAGCTCCTTTTTCGTGTCCGAAAAGCTCACTGTCAATAGTACCTTCTGGGATAGCTCCACAGTTCACTGCTATGTACTTACCGTGCTTTCGGTGGGATAGGGAGTGAATGATCTTAGGAATACTTTCTTTACCCACACCGCTTTCTCCAGTAACCAGTACTGAAATATCTGTAGGAGCTACCTGAATGGCTTTTTCAATAGCTCTATTGAGTTTAGGATCATTTCCTATAATACCAAAGCGTTGTTTTATGGCTTGAACTGACTCCATAAGTGTTTTTCAATATTTTTTTAATTATTTTTAGAATATTCTACTGCCTCTCCTAACAATGTTGCACTAGTACATTCTTTAATATCTACCATAACAAAATCTCCTATTTGATAATTTTCTTTTGGAAAAACTACCACTGTATTTTGAGTTGTTCTACCACTCCAGTGCTGATCAGATTTCTTTGATTCTTTTTCGATCAGAACTTCTACAGTTTTACCGATAAAGGATTGGTGTCTGTATTCGCTATGTTGTCTCTGCAACTCTATGATTTCTGCCAGCCTACGTTTTTTAACGGGTTCTGGTACATCGTCCTCCAACTTACGGGCAGCAAGAGTACCCGGTCTTTCAGAATAGGCAAACATGAAACCATACTCATATTTTACATATTCCATTAAAGAAAGTGTATCTTTATGATCTTCTTCTGTTTCAGTAGGGAATCCTGTAATGATATCCTGAGATATAGCGCAGTCCGGAATGATTTTTTTGATATTGTCTATTAACTCAAAATATTGTTGACGAGTATGCAAGCGATTCATTTCTTTAAGTATTCGATCACTTCCACTCTGGATTGGTAAATGAATATACTTACAAATATTTTGATGTTTAGCCATAACCTCAATTACATCCAGAGTCATATCCTGAGGGTTAGATGTTGTAAATCTTAGACGTAACTTAGGAAATCGCTCAGCTACCATATCCAATAGTTTCGCAAAATTTACAGCTGTGGCTCTTTGAAAGTCACTCGCCTTATCAAAATCCTTTTTTAAACCACCACCATACCATAAATAGCTATCAACGTTTTGACCTAATAATGTAACTTCTTTAAAATCTTTAGATACCAGATCTTCAATTTCAGATAAAATGCTTTGTGGATCGCGACTTCTTTCTCTACCCCTGGTAAAAGGAACGACACAAAAAGTACACATATTATCACATCCTCTGGTAATGGAAACGAAGGCAGACACTCCGTTACTCTGCAATCTTACAGGAGAAATATCACCATAAGTTTCTTCCTTTGACAAAATTACATTCACAGCATTTCTCCCGGCATCAACCTCTTCTATAAGATTAGGAAGATCTTTATAGGCATCTGGACCAACAACCAGGTCCACGATTTTTTCTTCTTCCAGAAATTTACTCTTCAAGCGTTCAGCCATACAGCCTAATACGCCAACCTTCATTTTAGGATTGATTCTTTTTACTGCGTTATATTTTTCCAGTCTTTTTCTTACAGTTTGCTCCGCTTTTTCCCGAATTGAACATGTATTTACCAATACCAAATCAGCATCTTCAAGGTTTTGTGTAGTATTAAAACCCTCTTTTGCTAAAATAGATGCAACAATTTCACTATCGCTAAAATTCATTTGGCATCCATAACTTTCAATAAAAAGCTTTCTTTTGTTTTCTTGATTTTGTTCAAGAATCAAAGGTTTTCCCTGTGCGCTTTCATCAATTATCTTCTCCATAAATTCATTTAATGATGGGGTAAATAGTGTGCAAAGATACTTTTTAATTACTATGTGACAAAGTGGCAGGATTTTATTTTGCTAAAATATTTTTTAATCTTGGTCTCTTAAATAACTAATCAATGAATAATCCTATTTTTAAGAAGATAGAACAAAGTCCATCAATTGATTTTGGTGACATTTTAAGTAAGAGTTTGGAATTGTATAAAAAAGTCTGGGTTCAGGGTTTTGTTCACGTACTGTTAAGTATGATTGTTTTGATTCCTTTCTTTGTAGTTTTATATGCTCCGATATTAATTATGGCAGGTTTGGATGGGTTGCATGCATACGATGAGGATTTTGAGCTTTATCAGAAGCAAATAGGAGCAATGTCTGTAGGCTTCGTTTTTTTATTTCTATTTTTAATTTTTGCTATGTCAATTCTTAGTGCAGTTCTACAAATGGGGATTAATGCGCATTTCTTTACTATTTGTAAAAAGACCGATCATGGTGAGCCAGAAGACTCAGGATATTTTAGATTCTTAAAAGGTAAGTATCTGGGTAAACTCTTAGGCTTGATTTGCGCAAATCTGGGAATTGCTTTTGTAGCAATGTTACTGTGTTATTTTCCTGTTTTTTACGTCATGGTACCTTTACAATTGGTAGTTGTAATTTTTGCTTTTAATCCTGATTTAAGTGTTTCAGAAATTATCAAGGCTAGTTTTAAGTTAGGTCATAAATATTGGTTTGTTATTTTTGGGTTAATGTTTGTATCCGGATTTTTAGCCCAATTAGGAATGTTTCTTTGTTTTGTTGGGATCTTTTTTACATTCTCATTTATTTATATTCCATTGTATTATGTGTACAAGGACTCAATAGGATTTGAGGATAATGATCAGGAGAAAAATCAAAATCTAATTTTTCTAACATAGAACCTAAGGCCTATTTTAATAGGCTTTTTTTAATCTAAAATTTTATATTAAATTAAGGATAAAAAAAATTGATATACTTTTGTTCTCAGAAAACTAACAACTATGGCTAAGAATTTAGTAATTGTAGAGTCACCAGCAAAGGCTAAAACAATAGAAAAATTTCTTGGGAAAGATTACACAGTAGCATCGAGTTTTGGGCATATAGCGGACCTTCCGTCTAAAGAATTGGGGGTTGATGTAGATGGTGATTTTAAACCAAAATACATCGTTTCAAAAGACAAGAAAGATGTGGTTAAGAAATTAAAAGATCTTTCTAAGAAAGCAGAGATGGTGTGGCTGGCAAGTGATGAAGACCGGGAAGGTGAAGCTATTGCATGGCATCTTGCAGAAGAATTAAACCTTGATGAAAGCAAAACAAAAAGAATTGTTTTTCATGAGATTACGAAGAATGCAATAAAAAAAGCCATAGAAAATCCGAGAAAGATTGATTACAATCTTGTCAATGCGCAACAAGCAAGGAGAGTTTTGGATAGGCTTGTAGGATATGAGCTTTCTCCGGTATTATGGAGAAAGGTTAAAGGAGGGCTTTCAGCCGGACGCGTACAGTCCGTCTCCGTACGTTTAATTGTAGAACGCGAACGCGAAATATTAGGTTTTGAACCAGAGGCTTCCTTTAGGATTGATGCTGAATTTGCTAATGAAGAAGGAAAATCGTTTAAAGCAAAATTACCTAAGAACTTAACTGATAAAAAGGAAGCGGAGGATTTTCTTAACACGAATAAGGGTGCAAACTTTAAAGTAGCAGATTTAACAACAAAACCGGCTAAGAAATCACCGGCACCTCCTTTTACTACATCTACATTACAACAGGAAGCTTCGAGAAAATTATATTTCTCAGTAAGTAAGACTATGACTTTAGCTCAGCGTTTATACGAAGCAGGTCATATTACTTATATGAGAACGGATAGTGTAAACTTATCTGAAGAAGCGCAAGAAGGTGCAAAAAAAGAGATATTGACAGCTTACGGTAAAGAATTCAGTAAGCCAAGACAGTATAAAGGAAAAGCAAAAGGAGCTCAGGAGGCTCACGAAGCTATACGACCTACAGACTTTTCAAAACATACAGTTGAAGTTGATGGAGATCAGCAACGTTTGTATGAGTTAATCTGGAAAAGAGCTATTGCATCTCAAATGAGTGATGCGCAATTAGAGCGTACTAATGTTAAGATTGAAGCTGATAATCATAATGAGCATTTTACAGCTAATGGAGAGGTAATAAAATTTGAAGGGTTTTTGACTGTTTATTTAGAAGGTAATGATGATGAGGATGAAGAACAGGAAGGAATTTTGCCTGCAATGAAGATTAATGAAAGTTTGTTTAATAACTTCATAACGGCTACAGAACGATTCACCAGGCCTCCGGGAAGATATACGGAAGCCTCTTTGGTTAAAAAGCTTGAAGAATTAGGAATTGGTCGTCCTTCTACATATGCTCCTACAATTTCTACCATTCAAAACAGAAATTATGTGGAGAAAGGCTCTAAAGAAGGTGAAGAGAGAAAATATGTTCAGCTTAGTTTGATAAAAGGAGTTTTGAAAGAAAAAAACCTTTCAGAAAAAGTAGGTAGTGATAAAGGGAAATTAATACCTACTGATGTAGGCATGGTTGTTAATGACTTCTTAGTAACTCATTTTTCTTCGATATTGGATTATCATTTCACAGCAAAGGTTGAACAGGATTTTGATGAAATCGCTGAGGGTCAGGAAGACTGGACTGAGGTTATGAAAGATTTCTACAAAGAGTTCCACCCCAAAGTTCAGGATGTTTCAGAGAACGCAGATCGCGAGGTTGGAGAGAGAATACTGGGAGATGACCCTAATACAGGTAAAGTGGTGAGTGTTAGATTAGGTAAATTCGGACCGATGGTTCAAATTGGAACTGCTGAAGATGAGGATAAGCCTCAATTTGCAAGTTTAGCGCCTGGACAGACACTTGGTAGTATAACATTTGAAGAAGCATTAGATTTATTTAAACTTCCTAAAGAACTAGGGGAGTATAAAGGAATGAAAGTTACTGTTAATAACGGAAGATTCGGTCCTTATGTTCGTTACGGAGAAAAATTTGTTTCCCTTCCTAAGAATGAAGACCCCTTAGACTTGAGTTTAGAGAGAGCTTACGAGTTAATAGAAGAAAAAGAAAAGGCAGACGCTCCTATATATATGTATGAAAATCTTCCGGTACAGAAAGGTAAAGGAAGGTTTGGTCCGTTCATTAAATGGAACGACATGTTCATAAATGTAAATAAAAAATATGATTTTGATAATCTTTCTGAACAAGATGTAATTGAATTGATAGAAGATAAAAAGCAGAAGGAAATTGAAAAGGTTATTCATAATTGGGAAGAAGAAGGCATAAGAGTTGAAAAGGCAAGATGGGGAAGGAGTAATATAATTAAAGGTAAAATTAAAATCGAGTTGCCTAAAACGGTTGATGCTTCGAAGCTTACATTAGAAAAAGTTAAGGATTTAATCGAAAAGAAGGCTCCAAAAAAGACCACAAAAAAGAAAACCTCTTCAAAAAAGAAATAACCCATGTCATATGAGTTTTTGTCTCCAGTCAGTGATAGAGTTGTAGCCCATACAGCACTTATTTCTGAATATGCTTTAGGTAATAAGCTTAGAATACATACGCCAGAATCTGGTATTCCGGATTTTAATGGAGTTGATCTGGCAATTATTGGCATAAAGGAAAACAGGAATAGTGTCAATTTTTTGGGAGAAAAATTATCATTTGATACTATAAGGGAGTCTTTCTATGATCTTTTTCCAGGAAACTGGAATACGACTCTTATGGATTTGGGCGATATTGAGCCCGGAGAGAAAGTTAAGGATACTTATTATTTGGTTCAGGAAATTCTTTCGGATTTACTGCAAAAAAATATTATCCCTATCATAATAGGAGGAAGTCAGGATTTGGTTTATGCACAGTACAGATCTTTTGATGTTCTTGAAAGAATGGTAAATCTGGTTAACATAGATAGTAGATTTGATTTAGGTAACTCTGCAGAACCGATAAATAATAAGTCATTCGTTGGAAAAATAATCGTAGAACAACCTTATAACTTGTTTAATTATAGCAACTTAGGTTATCAGACTTATTTTAACTCTCAGGAAGAAATAGATTTGATAGAAAAACTCTATTTTGATGCGTATCGTTTAGGAGAGATTATTTCTGATATAACAGTAGTAGAGCCTATTATGAGAGATGCTGATATTGTTAGTCTGGATATAGAGGCTATAAACTCTACTTGCTTGCAGAACCCCACCGCCTCTCCTAATGGATTTGATGGAAGGGAAATATGTGCAATAGCTAGATATGCAGGAATTAGTGATAAAGTAAAAAGTTTTGGGGTTTATGAGTTTAAAAATTTCAAAAATGAGGAAACTGCCTCCTTAATGATAGCTCAGATACTTTGGTACTTTGTCGAAGGAGTAAATTATAGGTCTAACGAACTGAATATTAGAGATAATTCAGACACCTTACATTATAATGTGCCGGTTGAAGATGAGGTTTTGTCCTTTTATAAAAGTCCAAAAACAGAAAGATGGTGGATAGAAATACCTTTTATTTCATCTTCAGATAATAAATTGCAAAGACATACGTTATTACCTTGCACATACAACGATTATGAGCGCGCTTGCAATCAAGAAATACCTGAAAGATGGTGGAAGGCAAAACGCAAAAATGAAGTTTAACAATTTTATTTAGAGGATTTAAGGTTTTTTTTAGAAAAAATTTTTTTTTCTGGAAATAAA
>NZVW01000038.1 GCA_002697475.1 Aquimarina sp.
AGGTACTTAAGGTTAAAGAAGTTGATATTACTCCAGAGCCGGAAGAAGAATTTGAAGATTTTTAAAACCATATGATTTATAAAAGAAGTAGTGCTTTATTTGCAGAAGCACAAAAAGTTATTCCCGGAGGGGTGAATTCTCCGGTTAGAGCTTTTAAAGCAGTAGGGGGAGATCCAATTTTTGTAAAGGAGGCTAAAGGTGCCTATTTATATGATGAAGACGGAAACCGATTAATCGATTATATTAATTCCTGGGGTCCAATGATACTTGGTCATGCTCACCCATCTGTAGTAGATGCGGTTGTGGAAAAAGCAAAAAAAGGAACAAGTTTTGGTATGCCAACTGAGATTGAAACTAAGATTGCAGAATTGGCAGTATCCATGGTTCCTAATATTGACAAGATACGTTTTGTAAATTCAGGTACAGAAGCCTGTATGAGTGCGGTAAGACTTGCAAGAGGATTTACAGGTAAAGATAAAATCATAAAGTTTGCGGGATGTTATCATGGGCATAGTGATTCTTTCTTGATTCAGGCTGGTAGTGGTGCAGTTACTTTTGGTAGTCCTAACAGTCCAGGAGTAACTCCAGGTACGGCAAAAGACACTTTGCTGGCAAGATATAACGATCTGGCTAATGTAGAAGAGATCATCAAATCAAACAAGGGTGAAATAGCCTGTATCATTATAGAGCCGGTGGCTGGTAATATGGGATGTATTCCTCCGGTTAAAGGATTTTTAGAAGGACTTCGACAACTCTGCGATCACCATGGAATACTTTTAGTTTTTGATGAGGTAATGACTGGTTTCAGATTGGCTAAAGGAGGAGTTCAGGAGTTGTTTGGTATTGCTGCGGATATTGTAACTTTTGGGAAAGTAATAGGAGGGGGCTTGCCTGTTGGCGCCTTTGCCGCCAGGGAAGAGATCATGAATTACCTGGCTCCTATAGGTCCTGTATATCAGGCTGGTACATTAAGTGGTAACCCACTGGCTATGGCTGCAGGCTTGGCTATGTTAACAGAATTGAATGATCATCCCGAAATTTTCTCCAGTATACATAAAAAAACTGAGTATTTGCATCAGGGTATGGACAAGGTTCTACAGGAGTCCGGGGTTACATATACAATTAATAGACTGGGCTCAATGATATCCGTGCACTTTGCCGAGGATAAAGTAATTGATTTCGAAAGTGCTGCAAAAGGTAACAACGATACTTTTAAGAAGTTTTTTCACGGTATGTTAGATAATGGCATATATATAGCACCAAGTGCTTTTGAAACCTGGTTTATTACAGAGGCATTGACGTATAATGACCTGGATGAAACCATTGCCGCAGTAGCAAAAGTGGCTAAGACATTATAAACAAAAAAGCGCCTTTAAGGCGCTTTTTTTATACAATACTATTTGATTATCCTTTGGGATTCAATATTAAAGAGATTCTCTCGTTAATATCGCTCAAATGATAACGGCTCATCGTGTCATTGGTTCTCCCAATAGCGCTTCTAACCGATCGTTGTAGATTATTTAATTCAGCTCTAACCACTGCTCTGATATCACTTTGGGATACATTAACTTCAGTTCTTTCTACCCATCTGCGAATGTTTTCAGGAACTTTTGGTTGATCTTTAGTCATTAAAAACTCCATTCGGTCTATATAAGCTCTCTGTAGATTACGTCTATAAACATCAATATTTCTACCGGTTCTTAGTTCTTCCCAAATTCCATTTCTTAACTCTGTCATCATATCCAGTAATGTATATGCTTCATTGTTATTCAAGGCTTCATTTTCAATAAGCCTGGCCATTCTTCCATGGTCTAAAAGATTATTTAAAGTGCGTTCCTGAAAACTACGAACACGCTCTACATTACCTGCTGATTCGATCTTATTAAAGATCTCTTCATTTAATAACCATTCCGGAGTTTTAAATAACTCTTCCTGCAAAAACTGCATGGCTCTTTTCTGTTTCTCTTGGTCAACGTGTGTATATACCGCTCCATCCTGATCGTAGGTTTTATAGTATTCATAAACTCCACCAATGTTAGAGGCAACATGACCCATATAACGATTATACTGACCTAAAACCTGATTGTACATAGTTTCCAGATCATCATAATTCTTACCTTTTTTGCTGGTCCATTTGATAAGGTTAGGCACTATTCTTTTTAGGTTTTTAATACCATAACCACTGGCTTTCATGGCATCGTCTCCAAGATCTTCTGTTTGTGAACTAGGATCGATAACACCAAATTGCTGGCGCCCAAAACGATACATAGGATCATCCTGATGTTCTAATATCCAGTTGTCAAGTGTTTCCTTTTCATTTTCTGCGCTTTTATCTAAAATAGGTTTGTATCCCCATTTAATAGCATATTTATCATACACGCCTATGTTAGGCATAAGAGCTACATCTCCATCTCCTGGTTGAGCCACATAATTGAATCTGGCATAATCCATAATGGATGGTGCAGTACCATATTTTTTAGTGAATTCCGGATCTCTTAAGGATTCTACAGGATAGGCTACGCTACTACCCATGTTATGTGGTAGTCCTAATGTGTGCCCTACTTCATGCGCTGAAACGAATCTAATAAGTCTACCCATAACTTCATCATCAAAGGCCACAGCCTGAGCGTCTGGATTAATAGCCGCCGTCTGTACAAAAAACCAGTTTCTTAATAGTGTCATCACATTATGATACCAGTTGATATCGCTCTCTAAAATTTCTCCGGATCTAGGATCACTAACGTGTGGGCCATTGGCATTAGGTATGGGTGAAGCTAAATAACGGACTACAGAATATCTTACATCCTCAGGACTCCAATCCGGATCTTCTTCTTTACTCGGAGGGTCTTTTGCGATGATGGCATCTTTGAATCCTGCTTCTTCAAAAGCTATTTGCCAATCTTCAATTCCTTGCTTGATATATTTCCTCCATTTTTCAGGAGTAGCTCTGTCTATGTAATAAACGATTTGTTTTTTAGGAACTACAAGTTCGCCTCTCTTATACTTTTCAATATCTTCATCTTTAACCTCTAATCTCCATCTGTCAAGATATTGGATAGTTTTACTTTCTTGTGCATCCAATCCATAATCTGTTTGTCCTCTGGAAAACCAGCCTACACGTTGATCAAAATATCTACGTTTCATAGGCTCCTTTGGTAATAAGATCATAGAGTTACTAATTTCTAAAGATATAGATCCTACACTTTCATTAGAAGGTGGGTTACCCGCGTCATAGGTTTTAACGTGTCTGGATTCAATATTTAAAGGATAACTTCTTAAGGTATCTATATAGGATCTGCTTTGATCAAGTTTGGTAATCTTATAATCTTTTCTTCTTGAATCCGGAAACCCTAAAGCTTTAATATCTTTAGTAAACAAATCGGTTACTTCTATGACGACATTATTAGTAATGGAGTCTTTGTGATACGCTTTTATCGGAAAAGTGTATAAAACAGGTTCGAAATTAGAATTAACAACAGCCTCGTGTATAGGTAATGAATCGCTGGCAAAAATTTCGTGGCTTACTACTCTAAGTAATACCTGCTTATTTTTTTTCTGCCATCTTAATACCTGAGTATTTTGTTTTCCTCCCCCAAAACCAATGCCTGAAGCAGTTTTGGCAATACGGGTAACCATTAACATTTCTCTGTTAAATAGCGAATCAGGAATCTCATAGTAGTATTTGTCTTCAAGATTATGAACATCAAATAAACCATTATCAGTTATAGCTTTATCTGTGATTACATCCTTATAAGGCTTTATACCGTTTTTATCCTTATCCGATTTTTGAGTTGTAGCTCCATTTTTTGGAGCTTCCTTATCTTTTTTGTTTTGAAGTGTGGAACAGCCAGAGAACAGTAGTACAGCTGTTGCAAGTGTGAGTAAAAATTTATTTTGCATTGATGATAACTTTGTTAAACCGCGGAAGTTAGAAAATTACCATTGTATAATTCTAAAATTTAAGTTAAACCCAATTGTTTATGTACTTAATTTGAGTTCATAAGTACTAAAGTAGTGGAATATAAATCAGTATTGTTGATTTTTGACTTTAACCAGGCATAGATACTCATCTCAAAGATATCTTCTTCCACAGAAGGAAGGTTGGTTAGAGCGATTTGGATCTTTTCAAGATATTGATGATCATTTAGTATATCTCTATTTTTACTGATATCGTTTAAAATTTGAACGAATTGTAGTACCCTTTTCTCTTTATTTGCTTTAAGATAGTTTAGATACCTTTTTTTGAAAGATTTAAATCTGGAATCAAATAAATCAATCTCATTTTTTTCAAAAAACAAAAGGATTTCTAATATGTTTTTCTTTAATGTCCAGGTAATTCCTGTTTTTTCGACATACCAGGTATCGGTATGAGTAAATTCATTAAGTATGCCGGAAGTATTTTTAAGATTGTTTTGCTGAAAGTGTAATAAAGCTAAGGTTAACCTTAGGTCTAAAAGTTGTGTGAATTGATTTTTATAAGTGTTGTAGTCAAATTGTTCTAATAACGCTATTGCAGAAGAAGCTTCACCTGTATAATTATATAATAATGCTTGAAGCAAAGTAAATTGAGGAGTAAAACGTTTATAAAATTTATTTTGCTGTTCAATCATCTTTTCGTGCATAAGATGTAAGTAGCTATGAGCTTCTGAAAATTTTCTTACTCTAAAGTATGCATTAGTCATATAATATAGAATTTGGATAAAGTAAAACAGGTTTTTAGAATCATATTTATTCTTTGTTTTGAGATTAATAAACAACTTTTCGAAAAGAGGAAGAAGTTGATAATATTTTCTGCTATGATGCCCAACTTTATTCAGGGTTTCTATAAGTTTATAGCTCGATCTTATCGAAATATTACTTTCTATATGAATATTGGAAAGAGAGAATGCCTTGTCAATAATAGAAAGCAGGTCTGTCGTGGTATCAGAAAATTCTCTTTGAATAATTGCATAAAATATATTGAGATTTTCTTCTTGTTCTAAATTGGCTTTATTGCTTTGATAATCTAAAAGTATACTGCTTAGATCAATTTTAGAATTTTGATGTGCAAATTGAATTTTGGTATAGTAGATTTCATTAAGGATATTGAACAGGTCTAAATCCTTTGCTTGTCTTTCTGCCTTTGATAGGATATTCAAGCCTAATGCATAATGTTTTTGTTCCAGTAGTATACGTGCAGTAAGTAATAGTTTAAGTATTTCATACTCTTCTGATGTTTCGGTTTCAAAACTATGAACTGCAATAAAATCCAGTAAAGTATCCAGTAACCGTTTTCTTAATGCGTGATACGCGCCTGATCCTATTGTAGTTTTTAATTTTACATCTTCCTTTCCTTCTTCGAGCTGTTTGAATAGTTCAATGTTTTTAACATCCACTCTCTTATTTCTTTTGCCCAAAAAACGTATAAATTTTCGCTTTTCCTGATCTGATAGTGTTTCTATGAGCAGAGATAAATGATACATTATGTCATAATTAAAATTGTTTTTAAATATATGATAAATAATTAATTATGATTTTTAATTTTAAAATTAATCGTAAGTTTTATGGTTATTTTGGTTTTGTAGAATAGTGAAGATTATACAACTTTGCTGCATAATTAATCATCAAAATATAACTATTATGGAATATAAGTTTAGTAGTGATCTTATAGAAGAGACAGTAAAGGATTCAAAGAACAATAAATCTGACAAAAGTTTAAACTTAAAACCAAGCCCAGCATTTATGTCAGCATCCTGGACCGCCCTATTAATTGGTATGGTATCTTATTGTATTGGATTATGGAATGCAAATATGGCACTAAATGAAAAAGGATATTATTTTACTATTTTGTTATTTGGCTTATTCTCAGTGATCTCTGTTCAAAAAAGTGTTAGGGATAAATTAGAAGGCATACCAGTCACTGAATTGTATTATGGGATAAGTTGGTTTACAACTTTAGCGGCCATACTACTTTTAATTATAGGACTTTGGAATGCTGATTTGGAACTAAGCGAAAAAGGCTTTTATGGAATGGCTTTTACCCTGAGTCTTTATGCGGCTATAGCCGTACAGAAAAATACAAGAGATAAAAAATTCATTGATCAACAATAGGTGTCGTTAAAACAAGAGACTAAGATCGTCTCTTGTTTTGATGATGAGATAAAGACAGTCGTGTGGCTGCGACTGTCTTTATTGTTATGATAAAAAACAGAAGTAATTATGAGTATAAGGTTTAGAAAAGAACTGGATATTCTGGTTAGGGATAACATGATAACCGCTGAGCAGTCTTTAAGGATAGAAGAATATTATGCCATGAAGACCTCCGATCGTCCCAATAGGTTATTTACCATATTTGGAATATTTGGTGCATTATTGGTTGGATCAGGTATTGTGTTGATTTTGGGGCATAATTGGGATAACTTTTCAAGATTAATTAAAACAATCTTAGCTTTTATTCCTATGTGTATTGGACAAATTCTTGTAGGTTATAGCATTTTTAAAAAGAAAAATAACAGTTGGAAGGAGGCTTCAGGTACTTTCCTGTTTTTTGGAGTTGGGATTTCTATTTCGTTAGTAAGTCAAATTTATCATATTCCGGGGGACTTAGCTTTTTTCCTCCTTATCTGGATTAGTCTATGTCTACCTCTAATCTATTTATTAAAGTCGCACGCTGTAGCGTTACTATGTGTAATTTTTAGTACTTATTATGCCATAGAAGTGGGCTATTGGAAATACGGATCGAAAGAAGTTCCATGGACGTATTTACTTTTTTTAGGGGCTATAATTCCACATTATTATAAGGTTACCAAAGAAAATATAAACAGTCTTACTATCACAATTTTTAATTGGGTGCTTCCATTAAGTATATGTATAGCATTAGGTACTTTTATTAAAGAAAATGAGGAACTAGGGTTTGTAATGTATATTACTCTATTTGGACTCCTGTATAACGTGGGTAAGCTTCCAATTTATAATAAGCTTAGTACGTTAAAAAATGGATTTGTCGCGATAGGTTCATTAGGTACGGTTGTTATGTTTATGACATTTACCTTTAGAGAAGTATGGAAAGAAATACCTTTTGAATATGTAATGAACAGCACTGAATTTTATATTTCATTGTTTCTTTTGCTACTAGTTTTATTGGTAATTATATTTTCTCAAAAGACGGATCGAATTAAAGGTTTTGACATCTTTAAAATAGTTTTTAGTGTATTCTGGATAATCTTTTTTGTTCCGATGTTAGTAGAAGTTCCTACTCTTATTACCAATGTCATTGTGTTGATTTTAGGGCTTAATTTGATCAAAAAAGGCTCGGAAGCTATGAGTTTTGGCAGACTTAATTATGGATTACTGATTATTTCAGTACTAATTACATGCAGGTTTTTTGATACCAGTATGAGTTTTGTGGTCAGAGGACTTTTGTTTGTTATAGTGGGAGCAGGCTTCTTTGTTGCCAATTACTTAATGTTTAAGAAGCAAAAAATAAAATCATAGAAAGATGAAGAGAATTTATGTAATAGGACTGTTTCTGGTATTAACTGCGGCTCAGCTTTTTGTGCCTGGACAGATGATTTGGAAACATGAAAACGTATTGTCCTCAGGAAATATGTATAAATTTAAAACACAACCTATTGATCCAACTGATCCATTTAGAGGTAAATATATCACTTTGAACTTCGAATTAAATTCGTTCAGATCCTTTGATAACAAATTTACTTATGGAGATCAGGTTTATGTGTACTTACGTAAAGATGAAGAAGGATTTGCAATAGCAGATACTGTAAGCAAAGAATCTTTGAAGAATGAAAGAGACTATGTGGTAGCAGAAGTGACTGGTAATTATAATGGGAAAGTGAATTTTAGTCTTCCGTTTAATCGTTTTTATATGGAAGAAGATAAGGCGCCAAAAGCTGAGAAAGTTTATACTGAATTAAATAGAGTTGATAGTTTGAATAGCGCACTGGTATATGCTAAAGTATATATTAAAGATGGGCTTGGTGTTCTGGAAGATGTAATGATTGATGAGGTATCTATGAAAGATTATGTAAAGAGATAGAGGAATATAAAAATCTTCCTCTATCCTTTTTTATAAGTAAATTCTTTTTACCAGGCTTCCTCAATTTTAATACGTTGATCGTTTTGGTAAGAGGCAATAAAAGCGTTTTTAAAGCCTAGTTTGACCATTTCACGTCTAAAACGTTTAGCTTCTTCCAGCGTTTCAAAGTTACCAAGCGCGTATTTGTTGAATCCGCCACTCTTTATCTCTCTGAAATTGACAAATTTATCGGAGTAGAGGGATAAGTCTTTATCTTCAAATGCACCTATTTGTACAGCATAAACAACCTGATCATTCAGCGAACCTGAACTCGTAGGGTTATTTGATTTACTTTCAAGAGCAGTATTTAATTCGTTAATGTTTTGCGTTTGTTCCTCGATCTTTTTCTCCAGAACAGCAACTCTGGATTTATACTCTTTCTTAGAAATCATGTCACTTGGAGTATTGAAATTCATAAAGTATATAGTACCGGCAACGCCTAGTAATGCAACAACACCAAGAATGATTGTGGCGATCTTAAATTTATCGGCTTTTTCTTTTTCATCTCTCAGTGCCTTAGTGTGAGCAAAGTCGTTAACACGCTTTTGTTCCTGTGCATCTTCGATCTGGGTTTGAAGTTCTAATAATTCTTCCTCGCTTAAGTAGGGCATAATATTATTGTTTTAAAGTTCTCAAATATAGAAGATTATTGGGTTTTAAGAAAATTTTATTATTGTCTTTCCGTAAATGGGAATATGGATAGAGCATAAAAAATAAAGCGCAACTGATAGATTGCGCTTTAAATAGATATCATTTACTTAATTTACTTTTTGATACAAGCACTATATATTTCCCCCATCTTTTTATGTCCTTCAAGGGTATTTTCAAATTCACCATTTTTGATGCGTTCTGCCAATTCTTTACATTTTTTATAAAAATCACTCATCTCATTTATAAATTTAGGAGACTCCATTTTTTTTGTGATTTTAATTCCTTTTTCTTCTTTATCCAATTTTAGAATAAAACCGTCAAAAGCTGTAGTTCTATCTTCATAAATTTTCACTTTATCCAAATCTTCTAATAATAAGTAAAATTTATGATTACCACCACCTAATGTAGCCATACTCATTAGCTTTTCAAGGGCATCTTTTTCAGTAGCAAAACTTTCATATTTTTCACCACTTTCATTTATTGTGAAGCTATATAATTCTTTTGCCTTGATTTTTTCTCCTTTCATTTTCCCTTTCTTTTCATAGGCTACTAATAATTCCTTACCATAGTCTGTACTTGGTTCTTCAGTGGTTTGCTGAGTGTCTACATCATAAACTTTCTTCATTTTGTTACCAACAAATTCGATATAGAGAGTACCTTCATATTCTAATTCTCCTTTTTCATTATATACTTTTCCTAAAAGTTTATCTATCTTGACTTCCTTTACTCCGGTGACTTTTTCTTTAATGGCTTCAGAAGAAGTATTGATATTATTTTCGGTATTTATAACTCCAATAAAAGGAGGTTCTACTTCTTTTTTTGTTCCATCTGAATTAAAGACTCTTTTGTAACCATCTTTCGCATTTAAAACATCATTAAACATTAAACGAGTTACCTCTTGTCTAATATTGAAGTCTTTGGCATTATTAGCGTATTCTCTTGCCTTTTCAAACTCTTTATTTACTATTAATAAAATTGCCTGATTGAATGTAGAAGCCCATATTACTTTGGCTTGTTTTTTATCGCTGGCATCATATTTATCAATAATTCTTTGGTTGAATTCTAAATGTTCCTGTATTGCATTTTTGGCATTATAGTAGTCATCAACTGACTCAATATTATTGTAAATATTTTGTAGAGAAATCAATAACTCATCTGACTTTGATTCTTCTTCTATTTTGTTAAGAACATAATATCGCTGCTGTTTTTGTGATAATCTTAGATCAAATTGTTTTCGTAAATCTATTGCGGCTTGTTGAAGTAAACGAGATAATTGAGCTCCCAATACCTGCTTTTTGTAAGAAGGAGTGATATTAAATTTTTTCCCTTCATCAGTAATTATGAAATACTGCCCAACTTCTTCTTCTTTGACTTCTTTTATAGCACCGTAATGCAATTCATAAGGTTCTTGCTTTACTAAAGTAGAAGGTTGTCCTGTAGCCGGATCAATCACTCTTTCTCTTGTGTGATACTGCTTCTTGTAGATTAGTTTTGTGTTAGAAGGATCAGTAACTGATAAGTCTATAGACATTTTTGTGTTAACGGTAAATCTATAGTATTTTCTACCCTCTTTATCTATATGTGGAGTTAAAGTCTTCGTTATAAAAGGTTCGGATGCTTTATAGTTAATTAGAAAACTTGGGTTGCTTTCTACATATGTAAGACTCTTAAAATCTAAAATTGAAGCAGCTTCTGAGTCACTCATAAAGGGACCCAAGTTTTCCTTGTCTGATGCTTTTATATAAAAAGTTTGTAAGTCAGATGGTAAAGGAATTTTAGGATAGGAAACCTCTTTTATTTCTAAAAACTTAGAAGAAAAGGATTGGGAATAAATTGTATTAACAGTTATTAGCAATAATATTAAAATACTAGTAGTTTTTTTCATTTCTTATTTTGGGTTTTTTGTTAAATAAATGCAAAAATATTGTATTTTTTTTAACACAGTGGGTTTTGAAAGAATTTAACTTTTTCTCAAAAAAAAATACAGCTCTATTGGCTGTATTTTTGAAAGAATATTATAATAACCCTTTTTATTCACTCACTTCAACAATAAGATCATCTTCTGTTTTAGTTACTTTAGTAAGTCCTAATTTTGACAATCCTTTCATCCCTTTATCCCAGGCCTTATTACTAAGACCTGCAGCATTTTTGAGATCCGCTAATGACATGGTTTTCTCTTTTTTAAGGATATCAAAGATTACTTTTTCGTTTTCATTAAGATCAAGAGGTTTTTTCTCAGGCTTCATTTGAGGAAAGAAAAGTACTTCCTGTATAGACTGATTATTAGTTAAGAACATGATCAATCTGTCCATACCTATCCCCATTCCTGAAGTAGGAGGCATTCCGTATTCTAAAGCTCTTATAAAATCCTGATCGATAAACATAGCTTCATCATCACCTTTTTCGCTCAATTTTAATTGATCTTCAAAACGTTCTCTCTGATCGATAGGGTCATTAAGTTCTGAATATGCATTGGCAATTTCTTTACCACATACCATAAGTTCAAAGCGTTCTGTAAGTTCTGGATTATCCCTGTGTTCTTTACATAAAGGACTCATTTCTTTAGGGTAATCCGTTATAAACGTTGGTTGGATGTAGTTTCCTTCGCATTTTTCGCCAAAGATTTCATCGATCAACTTCCCTTTACCCATAGTGTCATCAACTTCTACACCCATAGATTGAGCAGCAGCTCTGATTTCATCTTCAGTTTTACCTTCAATATCAAAGTCAGTAAAATGAAGAATAGCTTCTCTCATGGTGACTCTTGGATAAGGCGCTTTAAAATCAATATTGTGCTCACCAAATGTGGCTTTAGTTGTTCCATTAACTGCGATAGCACAATGCTCTAGCAATTGCTCACAGAAATCCATCATCCAGTTATAATCCTTATAGGCCACATAAATTTCCATAGCCGTAAATTCAGGATTATGAGTTCTGTCCATTCCTTCGTTCCTGAAGTTCTTAGAAAACTCATATACACCGTCAAATCCTCCTACGATCAATCTTTTTAGGTATAACTCATTAGCTATTCTCATATAAAGAGGAATGTCTAAGGAATTATGATGTGTTACAAATGGTCTTGCCGCTGCACCACCAGGTATAGGTTGTAGTATGGGAGTCTCAACTTCAAAATAACCTTTGTCATTAAAAAAAGATCTCATAGCATTAAAGAGCTTTGTTCGCTTAACAAAAACATCTTTTACCTGTGGATTAACAACCAAATCCACATATCTTCTACGATATCTTAATTCCGGATCAGCAAAGGCATCGTGTGTTTTTCCTTCTGCATCAGTTCTTGGTTGAGGAAGTGGCTTCAAAGATTTACTAAGAATTGTAAAATCCTTTACCATTACTGTCTTTTCTCCTACTTTAGTAGTAAAAAGCTCCCCGGTAACCCCAATAAAGTCTCCTATATCAAGTAATTTTTTATAGACGTTATTGTATTTTCCTTTGTCCTCTCCGGTACATATCTCATCTCTGTTAAAATAGACTTGTATTCTGCCATCGCCATCCTGTAACTCTGCAAAAGAAGCATTACCCTGAATACGCCTGGACATCAAACGCCCTGCTATAGTGACCTTTTTACCTTCTTCATACTTCTCCTTAATCTGTTTTGAAGTGTGATCAACAGGAAATAAGGCTGCCGGATAAGGATCTATGCCTAGTTGACGTAATGACTTTAGTTTTTCTCTTCGTACGAGTTCTTGTTCTGATAATTGCATAATTACTGCTATTTTAAGCCTGCAAAGATAATAACTATGCATTAATCTATCAATCGCAGCGGAGTCTATTTTGCAGTTGTTTAAAATTTTACAATTCACGGAAAAATGGAGATAATTAGTAAATTTTTGTAACAAAAAAATAAGATGATTGTCCTATTAATTAGAAGAAAATTTTAATTTCACTAATTATTAAGAATATGAGTATTTGGAGAGTTTTACTGGCAATCTTTTTTCCACCTTTAGCTGTGGTAGATAAAGGGTGCGGTTCAGTATTGATCGTTTTTTTGCTAACTTTATGTGGATGGGTACCTGGTGTCATAGCTGCATTGGTTATTCTGAATAATCCTAAATAGTATTATATTCTTCAAGAGAAAGGACTAACCAAATTGAATTAAAATGAATAAGATAGTATCTCTTTTTTTACTGAGTTGTTTTTGTTTGCTTACTATTTCTTGCCAGTTTTCTGAAGAATTAACTTTAAATGAAGATGGCAGTGGTAAAATGTCTATCAAGTTTGACGGCTCCGAAATTATGAAAATGGGTGGCGAAAAAGTTTCAGAAAACAAAGAGGAAGATGTGGATACATTGATCGTTTTTAAAGAGTTTTTAGAGGAACATAAAGACAGTATTTCCAAGTTGCCTCTGGAAGAACAGGAGCGTTTAAAAAAGTTAGAAAACTTTAAGATGCACATGGTGATTAATGCTGAAGAGCAAGTAATGAATATGGATATGTATACTGATTTTAAGGATGTTTCTGAACTTGGAGATATTTTTAATAATTTTAAAACAGCAAGTGCTGTTGGTAAAAATGGTAATGCAACCAGTCAATCCGGAATGATGGATCCATTAGCAGGTAAAACTGAAGACGAAGATGCTACTAAAGTTTCTTACAGTTTTAAAGGGAACAAGTTTATTCGTTCTACGGAAATATTGGACAGGGAGAAGTTAAAAAAGGAGCTGGATAGCTTAGAAAGCATGAAAATGTTTTTAGCCAGTTCTAAATATAAACTGAACTATAGCTTTCCACGAAAAATCAAGAAAATCTCTAACAAGAATGCATTATTTGGTCAGGATGGTAAAAGTTTTGTATTAGAGATCGATTTTATCAAGTATATGGAAGATCCTAAATTACTTGATGTCGTTGTGGAATTGGAAAAATAATTTCATAATGAAATACTGCTCTTAAGCTTTAGTCGTATTTTTGTACTATTATGGCAGAGAAGAATAAAATTGTAGAAGTTCAGGATTTAGGGAAAAAGGATTACAAAGACACCTGGGATTATCAGGAAGAACTTTTTAAACATATTTTAGATATTAAGGTTAAAAACCGAAGGGAGCAGGCTGATCTTCAAACGCCTAATTACCTTCTTTATGTAGAGCATCCGCACGTATATACTTTAGGTAAGAGTGGAGATGTTTCTAATTTGCTCATTAATGAGAAACAATTACAAGAAAAAGGAGCTACTTTCTATAAGATTAATAGAGGAGGAGATATAACATATCACGGGCCAGGTCAAATAGTAGGGTATCCTATTTTAGATTTAGACAATTTTTTTACGGATATACATAAATACTTAAGACTGCTTGAAGAAATGATCATACTTACTTTGGCAGAATATGGTATTTCAGGCAGTCGTAGCAAAGGTGAAACCGGAGTTTGGATTGATGCCGGGACCCCTTTTGCTCGTAAAATTTGTGCAATGGGTGTAAGGGCCAGTAGATGGGTGACCATGCATGGCTTTGCCTTCAATATCAATGCAGATCTTGGCTATTTTGATAATATCATTCCTTGTGGTATTAATGATAAGGCCGTAACCTCATTAAATGTAGAATTAGGAAAGTCGGAGGTAGATCTTGAAGAGGTAAAGGAAAAGCTACTGCTTCATTTTAGTACATTATTTGAAGCAGAGTTAAAAAAAGCAGCCAAAGTAAGTTAATTTAGCTGCTTTTTTTGGCTAACTCAAAACAAATCATTGATTGCTGTACCGCTTTCGGTTAAGCTATTATTGGCTGAATTTTTATCATCATTATTTTCATTGCCATCAATGGCGATATCCGGATCGTAAGTAATTTGTAATACATAGTTCGGAGGGAACTCCCCCTCATCTGGAGATGACGAATTCCAGTTTCTGGTATAGGAAACAGTTAGTTGTTCTCCTGCATTTAGAGATGTAAAATTGACTTCTCCAATCAAACTTCCTGCAGAGGATGATCCAAAGGGCCTTTCATATAAAAGAATTCTTTGTTGATTTGTCGCGGAGACAAAATTCTCAGAGCCTATATTGGTCACAATACCTGTTATTGTCGCGGTACCCGCAAAATCAGTTTCTTTTTCTATTGAAAAATTTATGGCAGTGGCTTGTAAATCTATGTCCAATACTCTTATCGGATCATCATCTTCACAGGAAATAGCAATAATTGCTATACTCGCTAGTACTACTAATTTTAATGTTTTCATGACTAATGCTTTATTGATTTACCTATTAGTGGTAGATAAAGCAATTAAGTCAACATTTTGAATCAATTAATTTGATAGATCAGTACCGTATTATTTTCCCCCTGAACACAAAACTCCAGTTTAGCATCCTTATCCATATTACCTAAACTAATCGGAGAATTACCATATACCGGGAAATTAGGGAATATTTCTGCATTACTATCGTATAGATAAACCTTTTTGGTTTGTTTATCGGTAGTAGAAATATAAATTTTATTATCAATATAAAATAATTGAGGTTTTGTATATATACCATAATCTAGTTCTAAAGTACGATCCTTTATGGTAAGTTTATTTTCAGTTAATGTTACTAAAGTTTTATTGGTCATAGTAACCTGATGATTTTCAGAAAGGCCTACATCTTTCTTGTTGATTCCTCCTTTGCTGTCAATCTGGATCAAGCTTCCCTCACTAGTTGTAGAGGTAAATAAGTCCTGATACTGATACCATTCATTTTCGGAGAAATTAATATTAGCCTTTACATCAACCCTAGCCCGACCTAATCTATCAAGAATGTTAAGTTTTCCACTTTCCTCTCTAATAAGTATATAGTCTTTTGTGCCTATTCTAATGTGCTTAGGTGGTGCTGTAATTTTTGTTCCCGTTCCACTAAAGCCAAAACCAGAAACCACATCACCTTTAGCATCAAACATTAATGTAGTGTTACCTTGAGTAATCAATATTCTGTAGCGTTTATTCTTGTCATAATCAAATAAAGAAAGAGGCTGTGTAATGGTTTTCTCAAATTTTTTAGGGAATGGAGCCACATCCTTACCATCTCTGTCTATTACATAAAGTGTATTTGCTGTATTGAACAATAACTGATATCTACCGTTTTTATACATATCAATCTGTTGAACATCGCCCATAATGGCACCATCAATTTGTTTTTTCCAAAAAATAGTCCCGGCATCAGAAATCAAATAAAGATTATTGGCAATATCCTGTACGACTATGTCCATACCCTTGGTTCTATGGTTTTTAACAAGAATAGGGTTGGTGAGTAATTCATTTTCAAGTGTAACAGAAGCTGTTTGTGATACAGAAGTTGCCGCTCCCGGATCTTTCGTTTTTTGCAACAAACCATGAAAATGAGCAAAATCATTTTCGCGAATTAATTGAACAACTCCAATATCATAACCTTTTGAGTTGATAGTTTTAAAACTTTCTGTATAATTTTCAGCGCTGTTTTCAGACAGGTACTTTTTTATAAAATCAACCCGGCCTAAAACGTGTATGGATGCGCGATCAGCAATTTGATCCTTTATATCTGTGTAAAAAGACTGTTTAGCAATAACAGATGTGTTAAGGATATTAGCAATAACATCCTGTAGGGCTACCTGATTTTCTGCAAATAATATGAATTGTTCATGTCTAAAAAAGAAGTTTTCCTGAAAATCAGATAGAAGAGGTTTGAATATGCCTGAAAATTTAATTTGATTTTCATGTTTGTATATATCCAGGTCTCGATATGAGGAAACCTTATCGCCCTGTAGCTCTTCTAGCGTGGTCTCTGGATCAAGTGTATGAAGTACTAACACCTTATCATCATTATTATAGATGACACCCAACTCAGTTACACCCGAAAAGATATCATCAAATTCAACCGGGATATCATGAAATTCTCTTTCCTGAATGCCAGCTAGATTGGTCTTTAAAACATTAAAGTCATCATATGAATAAGATATAAAACCATTAGCTGTAACCGGAGTGATATCTGCAATTTTATTTTCTTGTGGCAATGTGTTTTTAAAAATACCTAAAACACTAGGTAAGGAGTCTTTTTCTACAATGATCCCATTGAGATAGATGGAGTTTTGATCAATAGATGTGTCTAGAGCTCCCCATCCACTAAATCTTTTTAGTCCTTTTATATCTGTTTTGGGTAATAGATTTGCTTGAATAGCATCTAATCTATTACCATTTACCAGAACAGTCATTGGAGTTTCATTAGAAGATACTTCGTAAACTCGCTTTAAATCATCTGAAATAGTTACATTACTTTTTTGTTCTCTAATTACATTTTCAATAATAAGTTGAGAAGAAGAAGCAATTAAAATGCTATCCTGAATTGTACTAAAATATGTTCTGTCAGACACGGATACTTTGTAAATATCTTGTTCTGAATACTTGATGATTTTTATCTCTTTAGTATTACTACTATCACTATTGATTAATAATGGATCAAATTTAGAAATGTATGTGTACTCATAGTCATTTTTCCCTACTGGCGAAAAGCAAAGTAAACCACTATTTCTCGAAGTTGAATTAAGTGTAGGAAGCTCTTCAAAATATTTATAAAGATTGAGGTCCTTATTTGTTTTGATTAAAGAGTTATTGCGTAACTGATTTTTAGCTTGTTCTAGATCATTTATCTTAATAATGATTTGTGCGTCTTGTGGTGTGTAATCAATTAAAGATATTGACTTGGTTTCAGTATTGGAACAAGAATATGCTATAATAGCAATTAGCGCAATAAAAAATTTCTTCATTGTCAGGATGATTTGTCAGTAACAATTATAAAATTATACAACTGAGGTCAAAGATAATTAAATGATATGATCTTTATAATAGAACCGAAGATCAGAACGTAAACTAAAGCTTATAAAGTATAAACTTTTTTCAAAAAAGATCCAGTGATAATTGATCAGGTAATAGTCTAAAACTTTTTCTGTGATATTTAGTGATGCCATATTTTTTTATGGCCTCCCGATGTTCTGTGGTGGGATAACCCTTATTTTTTTTCCAATTATACATAGGGTATTCTTCGTGTATACTTTCCATAAACTCATCTCTGTATGTTTTAGCTAAGATTGAAGCAGCTGCTATATTTAGGAACTTTGCATCTCCTTTAATAACACAGGTATGAGGAATATCTTCAAATTTCTTAAATCTGTTTCCATCGACAGCGATATGTTGAGGTCTAATAGTTAGCTTTCCTATGGATTGCTGCATAGCCAGTATTGATGCATTTAGAATATTAATCTCATCAATTTTTTCATTTGTAATGTGTGTCACACTGTAGGTCAAAGAACAGTCTTCTAATAAAAGTTTTAGTGATCCTCTGTTTTTTTCAGAAAGCTGTTTAGAATCATTGAGTAATGAATTGGAGAAATCATCTGGTAATATTATAGCTGCTGCTGTAACAGGTCCGGCAAGACACCCTCTGCCGGCCTCATCAGTTCCGCACTCTATAATTTCTGGATGGACTTTAAGTTGTAGCATTGTGCTAAAATATAAGAACAGAGGCAGATCATCAAAAATAGTTACTAAACTTCTATATTGAGATATAGAAAACTGGTTAAATAATCGGTTTGTTTAAAAAAAGTCTATTTTTGCTGCGTTAAGAAAAATATGGTTCATAAGTAAAAATTGACTTATTAATTGTAATAAAAAAACAAAACAACTGTTGAAAAATATCATCGTCTTAATAGGATTGCTTTTTTGCGGAAATATAATCTTTTCCCAGGATAGAGAATTACAAAGAGTTGAAGAAGAAGATTTTAGAGGTAATACTCAGGATAACGAAGGACGTACTGATAAATCAGAGTTCAAATCTTTAAGAGGAAAAAAGGAAGAAAGAGAAAGACCTCCTATAACAGAGTATAAGATTATCAACTTCTATAATGATACAACGGTTGTAGATACAACCTTAACTCTGCAGAAAGATTATAATTTTAATTACTTACGCAGAGATGATTTTGAGCTACAACCTATAAACAATGTTGGACAGGGATATAATAGTTTAGCAAAACGTAAGGAATACAATCATTTATTGCCCTTATTTGGAGCGAGAGCCAGACACTTCAATTTTATGGAGGTAGAGGATATTAAGTATTATCAGGTCGCTACGCCTTTAACAGAAATATATTTTAAAACAACTTTTGAACAAGGTCAGCAATTGGATGCTTTTTTTACTGTTAATACATCTCCTCAACTCAATTTTTCTATTGCTTATAAAGGGGTGAGATCTTTAGGAAAGTATCAGCAGGCATTAACCAGCACAGGAAATTTTAGGACTACAGCTAACTATCATACTAAAAACAATAGATATAGAATGAGAGCTCATTTTGTGTCACAAGATTTATTAAATGAAGAAAATGGTGGGTTAAGCGATCAAGGGTTAGAAGAATATCTTGGAACAGGTGAGTTTAATGATCAGGATGATAGAGATCGGTTTTCTGATAGAGGTGCAATCACAGTTAGATTTGAAGATGCGCAGAATATTTTAAAGGGTAAAAGATTTTATCTGGATCATTCATTTGCTATTATTAAGTCCTCAGATAGTTCTTCAACAGAGTTAAGATTGGGGCACGAGCTGGATATTACAGATAAATCTTTTGAATTCACCAAAACTGCTGCTGATACCGTATTTTTTGGTCCTTCATTTGTTAATACTAATATTATTGATAGAGTAGCTTTAGAAGATTTTACAAATTACGGCTATCTTAATTTCTCGAATAAAAATATAGGCTCCATAGAACTTAAAGCAGGTTTTACCGATTATAATTATGGATATGATACGGTATTAACTTTAGGAGAACCAGGCAATGAAAACTCAATAGTTAATAGGATTAAGGGAAATGTGATGTCTTTTGGTGGAACCTATCAAAATAGAATAGGAGGATTTGATATTTATGGCCGGGGAATGAGTTTGGCTTCTGGGGATTTTGAAGGTAATTATATTAATGCCAGTGTAGGATATGATTTTAAAGATAATTATAGGCTTGAGGTAAGTGCAAATTCTAGTTCAGTAGCTCCAAACTATAACTTTTTACTGTATCAAGCGGATTACGTTAATTACAATTGGCAAAATTATAACCTTGATGATTCACCCGCTAACTTTACAAATGTAGAGTCTACTTCATTTAGTGCAAAGATTAAAGCAGGAGTATTTGGAGAGTTGGAGGCCACTCAGCAAAATATAGATAATTATACATTCTTTGCAAAAAATCAGGATTCTGTTACACTGCCCAGACAATATGACCAAACTGTGAGCCTGCTAAAATTGAAATGGAGGCAAGGTTTCAAAATAGGTAAGATAGGATTGGAAAATACCATTATGTACCAGAACGTTTCAGAAGGAGATGAGGTGTATCGGGTGCCTGAACTTGTTACCAGAAATAGTGTGTATTATGAAGATCATTGGTTTAAGCGAGCATTGTTTTTGCAAACAGGGGTAACCTTTAGATACTACTCAGAATATTATGCAGATGGTTATGATCCGGTATTGTCAGAATTTTATGTACTAAGCGATGAAGAGATTCAGGATCTGGAAGACTCTGATGGAACTTCACGTGGATTTACACAAAAACTGGGAGGATTTCCTCAGGTTGATTTGTTTTTTAATGCCAAAATTAGACAAACCAGAATTTATTTTAAAGTCGAAAACTTTGGAGAAGCTTTTAGTCAAAACTCAGAATTCTCAGCTCTGAGATATCCTACAAGAGATGCTGTACTTCGTTTTGGCATTGTCTGGAACTTCTTTTTATAAATCCATATAGCAGAGCGCTAAAGTTTTCTAAAAATTTCTTTGAATCATAGTATTGATTACTTTAATCAATAGTTAACCCATATCTTTGAGTAAAGTATCAATCTATGGAGTCTTCAAAAAGAAATGTTTCTTATACAGGTTCAGATGAATTTACAGGAATTAAGATTACTGAACCTGCAGAGTATGCAGCAGGAGTCCCTGCGGTTAAGGTAGCCTTAGAACACGCGTTTAAAGAAGCAGGAGTATTTCGTTCCCTTACCGCTTTAAATAAAATGAACCAAAAAGATGGTTTTGACTGCCCTAGTTGTGCTTGGCCAGACCCTGAGAAACGTTCTGCAATTGCAGAATATTGCGAAAATGGAGCCAAAGCCCTGGCTGAGGAGGCTACCAATAAGCATATCGGCAAAGACTTTTTTGCTAAATATTCTGTAGAAGAACTCTCCAGATGGACAGATTATGAAATAGGTAAAAGCGGTAGGCTTATAGAGCCTATGGTATTAAGAGAAGGAAGTCTCCATTATGAGCCTATTTCTTGGGAGGACGCCTATAGTTTGATTGCTGAAGAGCTACATAACTTAAATTCCCCAGATGAAGCAATTTTCTACACTTCAGGACGGTCAAGTAACGAAGCAGCATTTTTATATGGATTGTTTGCCAGAGCTTTTGGAACAAATAATCTTCCGGATTGTTCGAATATGTGTCACGAATCTAGTGGAGTAGCATTAGGAGAAACATTAGGTATAGGGAAAGGTTCTGTAAAGCTTGAGGATTTTTATGAAGCAGAAGTGATAATGATATTGGGACAAAATCCAGGAACTAATCACCCTCGCATGCTTTCCGCTTTACAAAAATGTAAAGAAAATGGAGGTAAAATAGTGGCAATAAATCCTATAAAGGAAGCCGGTCTGGTAAGATTTAAAAATCCTCAGGAGATAAAAGGAGTATTAGCATCTGGCGAAACTATTTCGGATATTCATCTTCCTGTTAAAATAAATCAGGATGTTCCCTTGCTAAAATTAATTTTAAAAAAGTTGAAAGCAAAGGACGATGAAACTGGAGAAGTGTTTGATCATCAGTTTATTAAAACCTATACTCAAGGGTTTAAGGATTTGATGGAAGATTTGGACACCTATTCTACGTCTGATTTATTAGGGCAAACAGGTCTTGATGAGTCTGATATAGATAAAGTCGTAGAGCTACTTGCTCATCGCAATAAGATTATAATTTGTTGGGCTATGGGGCTAACGCAGCATAAAAATGCTGTGGATAACATTAAAGAATGTGTTAATCTTCTATTGGCAAAGGGTAGCTTGGGGAAGCCTGGTGCAGGAACCTGTCCGGTCAGAGGCCACAGTAATGTTCAGGGAGATCGTACAGTAGGGATTATGCATTTCGTTTCAAAAAAGTTTAATGCAGCAATAAAAAAGTCTTTCGGGTTTGATCCTCCAGAGAAAGAAGGTGTAGATGTAGTACACGCTATGCGGGCAATGCATGAGGGTAAGGCTAAGATTTTTATGGCCTTGGGAGGTAATTTCGTGTCTGCAACATCAGATACAGCCTACACCGCGACAGGATTACAAAACTGTGAACTTACAGTTCAGGTAAGTACTAAGTTAAATCGCTCTCATCTTATTACAGGTAAAAAAGCATTAATCTTACCTACACTTGGCAGATCAGAGAAAGATGTTAATGCAGATAAGCAAAGGTTTTTTACTGTAGAAAATAGCATGGGCAAGGTCCATCGATCAAGAGGAATTCTTAAACCAGCTTCTGATAAACTAAAAAGTGAACCAGAGATCATTGGCGGAATAGCTGATGCTTATTTTAAAAACGGGCATGTTGTTGATTGGTTAAGCTTAAGTAAGAACTATGATCAAATCAGAAATAAAATAGCAGAAGTCGTTGATGGATTTGATTTGATAAATAAAAGATCAAAGGGTAACGGATTCTATTTGCCAAACAATGTTCGAGGGTTAGATTTTAGTAATCTGCCGGATGGTAAAGCAAAATTTAGTTTATGCAAAGTTCCTGAACATAATTTAAGTAAGGATGAATTTTTGTTAATGACGATTAGGTCACACGATCAATTCAATACTACTATATACGGTTTAGATGATAGATACCGAGGCGTATTTAATGAAAGGAGAGTTGTTTTTATGAATTCTACTGATATGGAACATCTAAATCTTCAAAAAAGAGATGTTGTCAATATAATATCTCAATATGATGGAACACAAAGGGTGGCAGCTAAATTTTTGGTGATTCCATACGATATACCTAGAGGTAATCTCGCAGCATATTTCCCGGAGACCAATGTATTGATTCCTTATGATCATTATGCAGAGAAAAGCAATACGCCTATTAGTAAATCGGTTATCGTTAAGTTGCAAAAGGCTTAATTAATTATGCAGATCATCTCCACAATGTGGATCTGCGGGCTTTTCGCTGTATCTTATATAGTTTATGCTATATAAGGATGCCGCTTCAATCCCTATCTTGCCATCTTTGTATAGTCGTGGATCTTCATTGCTGTAACGCTAGTTCACTCATTCTTGTAGCTGTAATTTAATAGTTGTAGTTGTTTTAGTATTCCATTCTTTATTTTTTCACTCTTTATTTTATTGCCTTTCAGCGGGTTAAAAAATAGTTAAGAAAATGTTTTAAAAAAGTTGTTTTGTATTTAAAAAAAGGTGCTATGTTTGCACCCGCAAAACGGGATACGTTTGGCGTTAGTTCATTGAGATTTTAGGTTTTTTTGTGGTTTAGAAATGAGTAGAGATAGCGAGAAAAAACTTTTAAAAAAATCTAAAAAATTAGTTTGAAATTCAAAAAAGGGTGTTATGTTTGCACCCGCTTACGCAGGTAGGTTAGGTGGTCAAAAAACAGCGATGTTTTAGATGGGGTTCCTTGATTTTTTTGATTGTTTTATGGGGTTTAAGGTCTCGAAAAAAATAAAACAAAAATTTTCAAAAAAAGTTTGCGAGTTTAAAAAGTGGTTGTATATTTGCACCCGCTTTGAGAAACAAGGTAAGCGAGAGTTCATAAAAAGAATGTTTTAAGTATCGGTTTGGAAGGCTAGAGATAGTCAAAAGGTTCGATTCCTTTAGCGATAACAAATACGGATTAGGGTCAGAGTTTTATAATGGCTGACGTCTAAGAAGTATAACGAGTTCATTGATATATTGATTGACAGCGCGTATTGTAGTAGCGAGAGCTACTTAATACAAAAATTAAGAATTAAGACTAGATCCATCTTGTGGGTTAGATCAATTTTTTGAAGTTGTATTATTTTTGAGTTATAGTATTTAAAAA
>NZVW01000039.1 GCA_002697475.1 Aquimarina sp.
GATATTTCTTTTTTTGAAGTTTCTTTTATTAAATCTGCCATTTAATTTTAAGCGAATTTTACACCCCGTTTTAATTATACTCTTATATTTTTAAACTTCCATTTTTTTAAACCTCCAAATAAAAACAGTAACCCTATGCCTAAAGCAACAATAGAATAAATTGTTTCTAAACTGGATACAGCTTTTTGTTGAGGAATACCAAACAATAATTCTCCAGCACCGCGAATGATATACACTCCTGAAATTATAAATATTCCATATTTTAAATTTGGGAGTTTTTTAATTTTTCCATCTGCGGAAAGGCCATAAAGTCCAAAAATGAAAAAGACAATAGCAACAAAAATCGTCAATAGGTAAGGTAATGAGAAATGTATTTGAGAAAGCTTAACCATTTCTTCTCCTATCCCTGTTATCTCAAACATTTTTTCTGCCCAAAATAGACCGATAATGTGAGCAAATGCTATTATTATATTTATATATCCACCAAGTCTTAACATAACAATCCTACTTTACTACTGTTCTACTAATTCTTTAAGTTCTCTATTCATTTTCTTAAAAATTTCTAATTCTTTAAAAATCTTTTTTCTAAACAGAGAGGCAATAATTCCTTTTAATTCCCATTTTTGAATAAAAACAACATTCTGTTTGTCTACCTCTTCAATTATAAAACTATGTGTTGCCTTAAAAAAACAATTCAGCATAACAACTTGAGTAGCAGAAAATGATTTAAAATCATTTTTACTAACTGCCTTAGCTTTAAAATTTGAACTTTTGCCATTTGGTTGTGTAATTGTTACTTTGAATTTATTCCCCATAATTAAGTTATTGTTACTTTCCATTTTTAAAACAGAATTCCAACTAGGATAATTTTCAAAATCTGTTATCACCTCCCAGGCTTTTTCTTTTGAAGCTTTTACAGCTATTTCAATTTTATATTCTTTCATTTTTTGAGCATTAACATTAATAAAGAAGGCACTAGCAAATAGGACTAATAAAACTTTCATAATAAATATTTTGTAATTTGGTTAACTTTATCTAATTTTTGATTTACTTCTTTTTA
The DNA here is from genome assembly GCA_002697475.1 of Aquimarina sp. Lineage (GTDB taxonomy): Bacteria > Bacteroidota > Bacteroidia > Flavobacteriales > Flavobacteriaceae > Aquimarina. Next base: position 1,061 of record NZVW01000039.1, read on the forward strand.
AGAAACATCCTTACACTATCATTTTATTACTTAAAAAAACCCATAAATATTATTAGTCCTCTGCTTTATATTTTTTCAATTAACTCATTTATTCTTTCTTCAGGGTAAATCGCGAACCAAAAAATTAAACCTTCATATTTTGATATTAACCAATTGCATCCATTGAAGCATTTTGAGACTCTTCCTTTCTAAATGCTTCTTCTAAAATGGATTTTAGCTTTTTGTATATTTCCCTAACTTCTTTTTTGAATTTAGGATAGAAAAACCTAAATAGATTTAACAAATCACCTAATGTATTTCAATACACTCAAACCCCATTTTATTTATTTCCTCAATTAAAAAGTTATTCATGATTGAATAATAAATTGATATTTGTTTTTTCATAGCCACTTTTCTTAAATCTTTCATTGAACCTCGTGTAAATTCGCAAAAGACAGGTAATTAAATTCTAAAAACTATATCTAAACCTCAAGTAAACACTGTTTCCTAAATTAGAAAACTGTTCTTCTTGTTTACCATAATATAACTGACCTGTGACATCAAAGTCCCAGTTTTGTGATATGCTATAGGTAAATTGTGGCATAAAAAAAACCATATCAATATCAGCAGCATATATAGAAGCTATTGAACCTGCTATTGCTGGTGTAAATGTTTTAGAAGCTTGACCAAAAAAGGACCATTTATTTGGCATCAGGTGTTTTACGTCAATAGATTCACTGTATAATTGAGAAGTATCATAAGCATTTGTGTTACTTATACCATCACTATTATATAATGTAGAAACATTTAAGGAAATATCATTTTTGAAATAATAATCAAACGAAATGGAACCTACAAAAGCATTGTCTTCGATGGAATTGCCATAGGGCATAAAATAACTTAATTCTCCTTTGAAACCCATATCTTTTATAACACCTTCCCAGCCTAACCCCAAGGTGTAATTTTCCAAATATTTGGCGACTATCATTTGAAAATCATATTGAAATTTGTTGAAATTATACTTTATAGCCACTGTATTATTTTTCCATTCATCTGTATAATTAATAGCAATTTCTAAACTGGAATTTCCAGAAGTGAAATATTTTGCTCTTAAGGCATCTGTCCCTGGTCGCTCTTCGTAATCAAAATCAAAAAAGCTGTAAGCATTAAAAAGGTCATTTGGATTCCAAACCAAATTCTTACCCCAATTTATACGCTGACGACCTAAAACCAACTGCCATTTGTTTGAATGATAAACTACATACAACCGGTCAATATTTGAAAGCATAATAAGTGCTGGCCGATTTATCAATAAAGCAGTCATATCTATATCTTGGTTTGAATTTTCAACCATTGACGCATAGTCTGGAATTGATTTGACTGAAGTGCCCCAAAATATCCTATTACGTAATTCGATTGCTAGCGTAAGATTATCATTGGCATACATCTTAAAGTTCAATCTATTATGAATTAGATTGTCATTTCCTATACTATCCAAGGAAGTAAAACTGGAGGTGTTTAAATACTTTAAATAACCCGAAAAGTCTAAATGTTCTGAAGCCCAATTTTGCTTTTCCTGTGCCGTCATATTGATTATTGATGCAATAACCAAAATATAGGATACTATGTGCTTTTTCAACCTCAACTTAATTTCGTGGTATCATTAATTATTTTACCATCTTCCAAAGTGATTATACGATGCGCCCTATCTATGACCCGTTGATCATGTGTTGAAAAAACAAATGTTATTCCTTCCTTTTCATTGAGTTGCTCCATAATGTCAAGAAGATCTGATGTGGATTTTGAATCTAGATTAGCAGTAGGTTCGTCCGCTAATACAAATTTAGGCTTTGAAGCCAATGCTCTGGCTACGGCAATTCGCTGTTGTTGACCGCCACTCATTTCATTGGGACGTTTTGATGCTTGACTTTCCAATCCAACCGATTTGAGCAAAGATTCAACTCTATTATCAATTTCTTCTTTCGATTTATGCTGCAAAAGCATAATGAAACCTACATTTTCCTTAGCGTTAAGGACTGGGATTAAATTATAAGCCTGAAACACAAAACCAATATTTTGTAATCTGAAATTGATAAGTTCGTTTTCCTTCATTCCAATGATATCTGTTTTATCGACAAGCACTTCTCCTGAATTAGGCTTGTCAAGGCCACCAATAATATTGAGCATGGTACTTTTTCCGGACCCCGAAGGACCAACAATAGCAGTGAACTCTCCCTTTTCTACAGCCAAGGATACTCCCTTAAGAGCCCTTACTTCATTGCCTTTACCCTCATTATAAACTTTTGTTAGGTTTTCTGTTTTTATAACATTCATTTTTGTTGAGTTTTAAATTTTTATCAAATAGCTTTCACGGCTTCTGCTGGATTTAATTTTAAAGCTCTTCTTGCTGGTATAATGGCTGCAATCAAAGCTACAGAAAGTGTCATTAGTGTAATATCTACATACATGGCAAATGGCAGTTTGGTAAATACTCTTGCACCCATACCTAAACTTTCCAGTCCTTTGGCCACAGCCGATAAATTGATGCCATTCCTACCAAAATATTCAATCGTCCATATTGACAACAATACACCTAGAAGCGCCGCTATAAAAGCCAAGAAAAGTGTTTCCAAAATAATCATGGTAAAGACTTTTCGTTTATCCATACCAACAGATAGCAACATCCCTATTTCTCGTTTTCGTTCCAGAACCGCCATGAGCATAGTATTAACAATGCCAAAAGCCAAGGCTAATAAGATAATCCCCATAAAAATGTAAATAAAGTTGCTCATGGCTTCTTGGGCATAGCCCAATTCTGGTGAAAGTTGATCCCAACTTTCAACGGAATTGTTTGTTTTGATTTGGTTCTCTACAGTTTCAGTTTCAGTAATGTTATCACACAAGATGGCTATTTCATGGTATTTGCCACTTAAACTAACTAGTGGAGCTAAATCATCATACTTCACAAATACATTTTCCTCATCAAACGAACTGTTTATGGTTTTAAAAATTCCTTCAACCCTAAAACCAGTTGAAACGGTATTATTATTGGAATCTTGAAAGTTGAGTACCACCTTGGAATTGACTTTAACACCTAATTTATTGGCTAGTTTTTCCCCAATGATAATTGGATTTCTTTTTAGTTTGTACAAATAGGTTCCTTGCACCAGTTTTTCTGAAATATCTGTGACATTTTTTTCTTTATCAGGGAATATTCCCATAATCTTCACACCATAATTACCATGAGCTGTAGATGCCATTCCTTGTAATACCAACCGTTTCGTATAAGCCGTTACATGACTCATGGTGTCTATTTCTTTTAAAAGAGTATTACTTCCTATGATAGTATCTTTTTTATCAAAATTTTCCTGAAAACCAGCATTGTGAATTTGGATGTGGGACAAATTTGTATTTATAAAACTACTCAAACGCTGATCGTTCATACCGGAGACCATGGCCATGATAAACAACCCAGACCAGATGCCTAAAACTACCGAAGCAATGACAATACTGCTTCGTAGTTTATTACGCCAAACGTTTCTCCAAGCAATCATTAATAATGTTTTCATTTTGTTACTTTAAAAAGTTAACCTCTCATAGCATGCAGAGGATTCAGTTTTTTAATAATTAAGATAGGATATAGAGATACCAACAAGGCTATTATGAAAATTAGTGAAGCATGCACCAAGGGCAGGTCAGGTTGTATGTAAAATGGAATTTCTGCAGTAAACCCGAAGTTCTCCATCATTTCGGCTTGTGTACCAGGTAGTACCAAAGGGTCGTAGTGTTTCCACAACATGATTGGATACGCAAGAAGAACACCCATAATTACTCCCAACAATGATAGTATAATGGTTTCTATAAACACCATAAACATTAACTTGCCTTTTTTCATCCCAATAGAGACGAGCACACCAAATTCATATTTTCTTTCTTGTGTCATCATTAGTACGGTGCCAAAAATTCCAAAGATGAGAATCATGTACAGGATAGCTATCATCAACAATCCACCAACACTATCTGCTAAAATGGTTTGTTGCAATTCAGGCATCATTTGTTGCCAGTTCATTACTTCATAGTTACTGTCCAACTTGCTTGAGATTGCTTTTTGCAACGACTTAAGTTGGACATTGTCATTTTTATCTACCACAAGACTTGTAACAATGCCAGATGCACTAAAAAGATTTTGGGCATCTTCCAAGGACATCATAGCCGTAACTTTATTCAAGGCAGGGTTTTTCAAGTCTATAATTCCAGAAATATGAAATTTATCAGCAGCCAACATTCCATGGTATCCCTGTCCTACAAAAACCAAAGTATCATTGGTTTCTACTTTAAAATAAGAGGCTACTCCTTTTCCTATAATAATATCCTTTGGGTTTTGAGGAAGGAAACCTGTTATCAATTTTGAATTTATATCCTGTAATTTTTGTTCCTTCTTAAAATCAACCCCATTGAGACTAATTACTTTAGTAAGGTCGCCAAAGGACAATAAACCATAATTTTCCAATCTTGGTAAAATCGTTTCAACACCTTCTGTGTTTGACAATTGATTAATTAAGTTACTAGTTACAATTATTGAATTATCTATTGATCGATTATCCCAATATCCTTTATGATGTAGCTGTATATATCCTGTATATGAACCTACCACATTGTCTATCATACCCTTATAAGTACCCAACTGCATAGAACGCATGATTAAGGAAAGGAATATTGCTATGAGTATAGAGGCTACAGTAATTAGACTCCTTTTTTTATTACGCCAAATGTTTCTCCAGGCAATTTTTAGAATCATTGTTTACTAATTAATAATTAATGGATGCGTTTCATGTAATTGGTGGTAAAGTATTCATCAGGTATATCGATACCAAACTTCCACTGACTATAACTAATTACCGTAGATTGTCCCGGTTTATCGACCGGCACAACAGTTAGTTTTGAAGGAAGTAACTTGCTATCAAATGTTTTTACGTCCGATCCTATCATTTGGTTGACCAAAAACATATCTTCATCATAAAAATCTGTCTGCATCTGCATGTATTCTTTTTCATCAATCCAAATGATTATTTTTCCCCAAACAACAGCGGCATTAGGCTTTGGGGTCAACTCTATTTTCCAGCAGGTGTAACCTTCCTTTTCTTCTTCACCAATAATTTTTTTATCATAATCTGTCACCAGTGAAGATTGTTTTACCAAATCATCATTTGTTAAATCGGTGCCCATCCAATTCTGTAACATCATTGAAGGCGGAAACTTTACTGTTCTTTCAACTGTTGGCAGGTAATTCCAAACCTCTTTTTCTCGCATGAGAAAAACAGTGCCCTTTTCTTTTGCTGGACTGGTTATTACTGAAACTGAATAATCTGAACCTTTTGACCAATGTTTCATTTTCAATTCTTTGGACCACTTTGGTCTATTGATATTGATGGTGATCTCAGAATAGGACGATTTTCCCCTAAATTTATCATCAGCATTTTTAACAATTTCATCAGCATTTTGACTAAATGAGAAGTTAGAAACAACCATTAACAATAATAATAACTTGTATTTCATGGTAAATTTTTTTTAGAATTTATGTAACCTTTTATAATGTTTTCTTTAATCGAGTTTAAAGGATATGATTCACCAAAAATCATATATTGAATACCAATGCCATCCATTAGCGCCCCTAGTTTGACAGCTTCATTTTCAGGATCATGGTGACCTATCATGGTAAAGAGCTCACTCAATTGTTTGGTGAGTTCTTCATATATGGATGAAATTGTTTTATGAACTGATGGTATTGACCCTACATGTATGGCCAAAGACACTATAAGACTCCAAAGTTCTTTTTTTTCTTCAAGCAACTTAAAGTATCCCTCAACTACTGCCTTGAATATTTTTTCAGGGCTTAAATCTTTTAAATCATCTTCAGACAAGTTTAATTCTGATGCTTCTTTTAAAGCAAAATCAACAGCCTCATTTAATAATCGTTCTTTATTATCAAAGTAATTGTATAATAAACCTTTTGAGATTTTTAACTTATTAGCAATATCACTAACAGATGTATTGAAATATCCTTTAGTTGCAAATAATTTCAAGGCACCTTGAAGAATTTTTTCTTTTTGTGCCTTTTTGTGTTCTTTTAATTGTTTTTCGGTTCTTGGACTCATATTTAAAAATGAACGATTGGTCAAAATTAAATAAATTAATTTAAACAACTACAAAAAATCTCAACTAATTTGAAATTTTATGATTTATATACGAGAAAATTTACTTGATATAAAGAAGCATTTAATTCCTTATGATAGATAAAATGGTTTTAGGAATATTTCGTCATTTTTGAAGTTTCTTTTAGTCTGTCATTAAGCAACTTCATATCATCACTTACTTTTCGTTCAATGACTTTCGCATATATTTGAGTAGTTGCAATTTTGGTATGACCTAAAAGTTTTGAAACAGTTTCAATGGGCACTCCATTACTTAACGTTATTGTAGTTGCGAATGTATGACGAGCAATATGGAAAGTTAAATTCTTCTTGATTTTGCATAAATCTGCAATCTCCTTTAAATATGAGTTGAGCTTTTGATTTGAAATATTAGGGAATAAGGATTTTGTTTTCTTGGTTTTGATATGTCCTTTGTATTTCTCAATTAACTCTTCAGCTATAAGCAGTAATGGAATCTTTACTTTGTTATGTGTCTTTTGTCTATTTGTTATTATCCATTTGCCACCATCGATACCAAACGTAATATTATCTTCGTTGAGGTTCATTACATCAATGTATGATAAACCAGTATAGCAGCTAAAAACAAACAAATCCTTAACGAGCTCCAGCCTTTCAATTTCAAATTCTTTTTCGATAATAGTTTGTAGTTCATTTTCACTTAAAAACTCACGCTCATTTTTAATGTATGTTGGTTTGAATTTTATAAAAGGATCTTTATCTATCCATTCCATTTTATACGCTAATGTTACCATTTTGCGAAGTCGTTGGATATGCTTCATAACTGTATTGTTTTCCATTTGCTTTTGATGGTCCTCCGGAACATAGGAACGTAAAAACTTTTCAAAATCAACCAGAAAACGAAATGTTAATTGAGATAAATAGATGTCTTGGATTTTCTTTTTCGTTAGAAATAGTTTGATATACTTTTGAGTTGTAAAGTAATTCTTTAAAGTACCGTAACTTAAAGATTCACTCATTTGGGTGTTGTGGTAATCAACCAATGTTAGCAAAGAATATTCTTCATTATCTTCTCCTAGAAACCTTGCTTTAATAGATTGAGCACATATAAAAGCTTTCTCTTTTATAAGTTCATCGTGAGCTTCATAGATTCTATTTTTAATCTGATCTAAATACCTGTTGAGTATTCGAGATTCTTGTTTATTGCCTCTCGCTTTTCCTTTATTGGAATCCCATTCAGATACAATTACTTTTCGTTGCAAACTGATATTTGCACGTTTACCATTTACAGTAACTCTCGCAAAAACTGAAACTTGATTGTTTTTAATACGTGTGGCATTAACCCAAAATGACAGGGTAAAGGTGGTTTGTGATTGCATAGTTGTCGTCTTTTTGTTAAACATTTATTCAAGACGAAAGTCAAATCAACTATTTCAATTACAGTATTTTAAGTATCTATTCGGTTCACACTTCTTGTGTTTTGAAACTGTGAACCGAATTGTGAACCGAATTAAGTCATATTTATTCAATTCTTATGATAGTCTAAAAACCATAAAACCTTGTAAATCATACAATTTACAAGGTTTTAGTTTCTATTGGTATTAATTTTTGTCGGGGTGGCAGGATTCGAACCTGCGACCTCCTGCTCCCAAAGCAGGCGCGATGACCGGGCTACGCTAC
>NZVW01000040.1 GCA_002697475.1 Aquimarina sp.
GAAGCATCATCCAAAGCATTAATGGTTACACTTACATTTGATGAATTAGGGCAAGTTCCTGCAGTTGTATAAGTTACAGTATACGTATTAGGTGTTGAAGCAGAAACATCGATTTGTCCGGTAGATGAATTTAAGCTCAAGCCTGCAGTAGAGGAGAAAGTTCCACCTGCTAATCCTGTGATGGTTGGTGTAGGGTCAGAAGCGTCGATACAATAAGCTGCTGCAGAATAGCTAAAGGAAACATTATCCAAAGCATTAATGGTTACACTTACATTCGATGAATTAGGACAACTTCCTGCAGTTGTATAAGTTACAGTATACGTATTAGGTGTTGAAGCAGAAACATCAATTTGTCCTGTAGAAGCATTGATACTTAAACCTGCAGTAGAGGAGAAAGTACCACCTGCTAATCCTGTGATGGTTGGTGTAGGATCTGCGTTATTTACACAATAAGTTGTCGCGCCATATGAGAAGGACGCATCATCATCAGCGGTAACATTTACCGTAATGGAACCACAGCTTCCACTTGATTCATCAACACATCCCGCACCGTCTTCACCTCTTACATAATATATTGTTGACGGAGATGATGGTGTAACCACAAAGCTGGAAGTAGAGGTTGTACCTATCTGAGTACCTCCACAAGAATCTGTGTAAATTACCCATTGCGTAGCATCGTTTAAGTTACCACTAATATTTAATGTCGCATTATTACCTTCACAAACTGTTGATGGGGTATAAGTTACCGTCGGAACATCTGGGTTGGTGCAGGAAATGGCAGAACCTACAACTTTATCATCAATTGAAAATCCTCCAAATATAGGAGAATTTGGTGTAATTACTAATTCGTCTATGTTCAAAAATGATCCAGTTGTCGGTATGGTAAAATCAATAGTAATAGCTGTATTATGAAGTGGAGATATTAAATCTAATGTCCCAACAGTTGCGCCATCCCTTTTTCCAGTTATTGTAAAATCAACCACAGATGAACCAATAGCTTGCTCATAGGCGAACACTAAATTTGTTACACGGATTTCAGTGCCGTTATCTGTGGATAGAGTACCGGATGAGACAGCGGCTCCGCCATTACCGAACCAGCCTAAAACAGCATCTGAAGCACCACCAATAGCATCAGTACCAGCGCCATTCCCACTATTAGCCAACGCAAGTATTATATCTCCATTAGATGTTGCTGAAACGTCAAAATTATTAAGCAATGTACTTTGGGATTGATCGGCACTCGGATTTGTCCCATTAGCGAGGATAACGATAGAGGTTCCAAAATCCATAGTGCCAGGCGCTTGTCCATTCATTCTTATTGTAACTATGACTAATAATAAGATAATAAGTTTTGTAATTGAATTATAGTAGTGTTTTTTCATAATGGGTAAGTTAGTTTATTTGAGACTAAAGTTTTTAAACCTTAAAACCCTAATGAAAATTCATTAGAGTTTTAAGTGATTTCATCATATTTGAAATTTTTTAATTCCTAGAAGGAAAAATTCCAACTAAAGCTATTATATAATTCATTGTAAGAAATGGTTGCATATTATTATGCGCTAAATTTCCTCCATTATTTAATATTTCTAAGCCTGAATTGCTGCTGATAGCTTGTCCTTCAACAGTACTATTTGCTGGACCGTATGCATTTACTGGTGTTGCACTTAATCCAGATCCAAAACTTGCACCTGCTGGGACATCACCAGCTTGAGGAACACTTCTTACTCCTGCTTCAGTACTTAACTGTACGTGTTGGTCATTATTTATGTTATTTTGAGTTAAGTGGTTATGTGTCGGCATTTCGGTGATATTTAAAGTGTGTGTTTCCTCACCAGACCTAGACCCTAATCTTCTATCAGATAATCCAGATCCGTGACCCATCCCGATAGGAGCTCTCCCTCTAAGGTCAGGTAAAGCAAAGGTTGTTCTTCCGTCTCCTCCATAAATGGTTCCTATAATTGAAAATAAAGCCGTGTTTTGCGATATAGGTAATAATTGTCCTTCACAAATTGCCCATCCTCTAGGCGCAAAGTTTCCGCCAAATAATATAATCTGTCCAATGAATGGTTCCATAAATAATTGTTTTTGGTTAAAATATGATTAGATTTTTTTTCGAAACACAAGGTATAACTCAACCTAGTGATTATAAATAGGTAGATATACCTGATTTATTTTTTGATAATATATCAAGAACTCTTAACCAAAATAAAGATGTCTAATAGAGTATTTCTTATGTACAGGTAATGCTTTGGTTGATCTAAAAGCGAGTTTAGTCAAGGTGTAGAGATTATTCATAATAAGGTGGTTTTAAGAGTTAATGTTTTGGATAACATCAACTTAAAGATAAGAAAAATCGTGACACCCTTGCATAAAAATAAAAATTCTATTTCAGATAAAGTTTTTTTCTTTCGTAATCAATAATTGCTTTGCCTTTTTTCAATATGTCGGCTCCGATAATGCCGTCTACTGGTTCTGCAGAGTGTTGTAATAAGGCATTATTTACATGGGTAAGATCAAAAAGAACTAATGGAATATTTTGCCTGGACCATTTGCCAATGGTTATGCTATTTTTTTTTGATACTTGAGTCAGCATATCTATCGCTCCTGCTCCGGCAGCTTTTACTTCACTATCCTCAGCCAATAACTTAAATTTTTCAATACCATCAAACCCTAAACAAGAGTTTGAGGCTCCCGTGTCTACTATAAACTTACCGGATATACCGTTTATAGATGCATCGATTTCAAAATGATTAGTTAATGTGTATTCTAATTTTATAACGGAATAGCCTTTAGAAATAAGAAATTGACGTAGTGAACTCATCTTTTTGAAACCTTGTTTTTTACTAAAAGTGCTAAAATAAGAATGAGTACTGAAGTTAGAATTAAATATATGATAAAATTAGATTTTAAGTCTTCATTAGGTTGACCATAGTACACAAATGATGCCCAATGATAAGGGGATTTTTGATCATTTGATAAGCTTTTATCCTTTATGTAATCTAGCTTGGCTAGATGTAGCGCTTCTGAAGCAATACCTTCTTGACTCAGATGAAAGTATAAATTTTTGATAAGAAGATAAGTAGCATTATCATTTACTTTCCACAGAGAAAATAATACATTATCTACACCACTATATTGAAACCCCCTTCCTATACTCAATGGGCCTTCACCTTTTACTCTTTTGCCTACTCCTGTCTCACAGGCACTTAAAATTACAAGCTCCGACTTCAGATTAAGGCCATACAATGCTGTGATTAGTATTTTTTGATCAATAAAAGAGATATTGGCGGGGCGATTATATGACCCTGCTTCAGCATGTGTTGAAAGATGGAGAATTGAGTATGTATTAGCGTTTGTAGTAAAATTTTCATAAGTCGCTTCTTTCTCACTAAAAAAAGTTGCCTTCATATGGCTGCCAATACTTTCCTTTTCCGGTATGGAATAGCTCAGTTCTTCTGTAGTGTTTTTAAAGACAGGAAAAATACCAAGTACTTTTTTGTCTTTCAAATTGATAACATTACCACTAACATACTTACTGGCTGAAATTTCATATCCAATTTGTGTGGACTTGAGTAAAAATGGAATTTCTGCAAAGTTGATACTCTTTGATTTTTCTGTTAAAAGAGCTTCAAAAGGGATGTAGCAAAGTTTTCCATCAGGAATAATAATTGTTTTCTTGTGGTCCAAAGGGATTGATAAGATGCGGTATAAATCAAATGCAATAGCATTGTATCCAATGACATCGTTCAATATTTTAGTAGAGTCATCAAAAAAAGATATGTACTTATCAATACTGGAACTTACTTTAGCCGTATTTTCTATGCGTGTTAGGGTTGTCTCATTTTTGTTTATTATCAACTGATAGATATATTTTTCACCAAAGAAAAATTCAATTAATGTTGTGTGTTGATCCTTAAGTTTTTCCTGAACCTGTTTACAATTTAAAACAGTATTTGTGTCAAAAAGCACAGGATATTTTTGATAAACCTGCTGCGTGATTTCTTTAAATTTTAAAGCTATTTTCTGATAATCCGCGGATAAACTCTGAATTTTAGTTACACTTGCTCTATCTCCAGTAAGCTTCTCTTTAATGAGAGATGTGGAGATATTAGCCATTTGTTTTCTTAAATGGTTATAGGTGAAAATTAAGGTGTCTTTTTGTATGGTTTGAGAAAGATTTTGCAGATGTAATGCTTGTCTGACTAGAGGTGATTTAGTTTTCTCGATGATTTCAAAAACAAGGTTTAGGTAACTTTGATCAGAAGATGATGTGTACTGACCATATAAAACCTCTAGGTACTTCTCTGTTCTTAACCTATTTTGTCCCTGAGATAATAATTTTGTATCCTGTAGAAAATATTCTTTGCTTAAAAGATCATAAACCGCAAAGGATAAGCTATATGCTTTAATAGCTTTTTCAGGCTCCTTATTCTTTTTAAAAACTTCAGCTTGTATGTCGAGAGCATTTAATAAAATTCTATCAGGAATTACATCGGTTTCACTTGGTAATTGAATTTTAGCGGTATAATTACTAAGTAAAGAAGAATAAACATTTTTAAGATGCTCATTTGCTTTAGTATATTTCTTTTGTTGTAAGAAGACATCCACGAACTCCATCTCTATTAATGCGACCTCTCTTGGTTCAAAATCGTTTCGAACTAATACTTCTTTGGCGAAATTAAGATTTTTTATAGCCTGTTCATAGTTCTGATTTACAAGGTGTACTGCGGCAATAATTTGATAGGCTTTACTATTTTCAGATTCAGCTATGGCCTGACTAGCCAACTCGTTGGCTTTTGCAAAGTCTCTTAAATTTAAATAGTTTGAGGCAAGATTGATAATGAGATTCTGATTTTTGGGATCAATTTTTAAACCTTCTTCTAATAATCCAATGGATTTAGGATAGTTTTTTCTTTGGGTATAGGCTATGGATAGATTTGTAATGGCAGCAATAATTTGTTCTTTATTTTCTGATTTTTGCGCTAAATACAAATAGCTCATAATTGTGGTTTCTGCTTTAGGCAAATTTCCTGTTTGGATATACAACACACCTAGTGGTTTGAGGCAGTTTTCAATTATATCATAATTGTTCAATTTATTATCATCAAAAACACTCCAGGCTTTTTCATAGTTGCCTATAGCGGCTATTTTATTTCCATATGTATTTTGATAATATCCCAGGTTACAATTGACAATAACCCAGGCCAAAAGACTTTCTTTTGAATCCAAAAGACTTGCTTTTGAATGAGTCAGTTTTGATAATCTTAATAATGAAGAAGATGAGGGGTTTTCTAAAAATTGATCTAGTTGATTGTATAAAAAAGAAGCTGTTTTATCCTCAGATTGTGAAAAGGAATTTATTCCTACAATGAGAAATACTAATAAAAAATGCTTTCTAAAACTTCCAAATTCCATAAAACTGAATTTGAGAATTTGGTTGATCAAAATATTGGACATATCTAACACCAACACTGGGCCCAATTCTTACCGTGCCTAAGTTAATCCCTATGAAAATCCCGGTCTGAAAATTTATGAAATCATTTTCAATAGTTCTGGTTTCAAAGCGATTTAAATCTGGATTGGGTATTAGATTACCATTGTTATCAAGTAAAAAGGCTTCTCCGGTAGTTTCCTGTTCATTTTTGCTGGTAACATCAATCTTTGTTTGCACTCCGGCGCCCATAGCCATAAAATTATTGAAGTTGTAGCGTAATGAACCCGGAACTGCATACAGCGTAGTGTTTGTAAAGCTATTATTTTCAGTAAAGTTTATAATCGTTGTAGAACCATCAGCGTTGATAGTTCTTTCTTCAAAGTTCTGCGTCTCATTATAAGTAGATAATGAAGCCATCAATTCTGCCTGATAGTAGGCTCTGTAGGATTTAAAGGGTGAAAGTGTTGCTCCTATAAAATATTCACGGTTGTTATCCCGATTAGTATAGAAACTGTAACCAGCTTTTGCCCCTATTGAAATTCCGGGCATAAATCTTGTCACGGCATAATTTGTATTAATGGGTTCGTTTTTGTCAAAATATATAGCTGTTCTGCTTTTTGTTTTTTTCTTATGAAAGTCGTTGGCGAATTTCATAGAATATTTTACAAAACCTTTAGTAGAATCTATCTCTTCTACATTTTTTTGTTGACTTCCCGGAAGGTATATTCTATTGAACTTAAAAATAATTTTATCTTTTTGTATGATGGTGTCCAGACAACTGTAATTTACTTCTTTATCTTTAGGGCATATTCGACAGTCAGGATAGATACCATCTATTTTTAAAGTTGATTTGTCAAACATTTCAGGAACATCGGTTTCTAATCGAATTGTATTAGCAGGGCCTTCACCATTGTTTTGAAATCTTATTTTGAACTTAAGACGTTTGAATCTGACAAGCCGATAATTCATAAACCATCCGTTTGAAGACATTTTGTTAGGATCATGAGAGGTTACGATCTCCATTTCAGTATCCTTGACGGTATGGTTATCATAATTCTCATCAGGCACATAGATACTCCGGAGCGTGACAATGGCGCTGGTATCTTTTATCATCTCCGGGGTGGTCTTTAAAGTTCTGAAAATATTCCTTTCTTCTCCAGGTTTCATGTCAAAAAAATCAATGACCTGATAATTTCTGTATTGGGCCTTAGACTCTTCAAGTGTAAGGGGTAAGTTTTTTCGCTTCGTGCTATCTTGTAGATTTCTTCTGTTTACGGAGAATTCATGATTTACGTTAAGCGTAGCGAGATAACTTTTCGAATCATTTTCGTCTCGAGAAATAACTATCCCTTCCAGAGGAACTATCTTTTCGTTATGATACATTCTTGTATCCTTAACATAAAAATTGTCATCTCTGAATTTAGTATCGTTATAGAACAAGTATAACTTTCCATTAGTTTTATAATCATTTGTGTTTTTATAACTGGTGATTATCACGATGTCCTGATCAGGAACAGGCTCTCGGTTTTTTTTGATAATTAGATCTTCATTTTCCATAAAGGGAGAAGAGTTTTCTATCGAGGCTTCATCTTTATAACTTCCATTGACAGTTACTGAAACGGGTCTTGATGCGGGAGGCTTACCATTGTCATAATTGTTAGTAGCCCATAGATTTGCTGTGAAAGTACCTGGAGATTTATAAATATGTTCGGGCTGCTCCTTAAAACTGTAATGACCATCTCCAAATTCCCAATAATAGGTGTAGAATGCCTTAGGTGCGCCTGCAATTTGATTCAAAGGAGGCATGGTAGCCTTAAACTTTGCTTGATTCCCTTCAATATCATAACTGATGGGAGCTATTCTGGGAATTGAATCCTGAATTGTATTTTGTCCATATGTATCATAGGACTTGAATAAAATAGTTACGATGAAAATGAGTCCTAATGCCCTCATGATTTGCTTTTAAACACTTTAAATATAAATATTTGTATGTAAATAAAGTCTGATAAAGTTAATTCCTCTATCAGACTTTATGGTAATCCTATTGTTTAAGGTTGTATCCAGGCGTCATTAAAGGCATTAAATATTAGCTGTCTTAGACTTGTAGTGCCTTGAAAGGTAACGCCCTGACAGTTCATCACCACTACGCAATCTATACCATTTATAGGAAACATTTGAATTTGTGTTTGCACTCCCTGAGACACAGAGGGGTCACTGCTTGTTCCTATTCCGCCGGCTTTTCCATAATATTTTCCATGAATTTCATTAGAAGCGCTGGAGTTATCCATACCCAGACGATGTAACTTCATAATATCTCTTTGTTCCTTAGAAACAAGTATCTCTGTATGCTCAAAATATGCGTTCACCTTTGCCATTTCCAGAGTGGTCATAAAATAACCTCCGCCTCCGGATTTGTTATTCCAGCTTCCATAATATTGACCGTTAGTTGAATTTGCAGGATCGTTTACATTATAATAAAGAGTTGAGGTTTCTCTGTCCTCAGGAAAGCAGCCTACAAGAGGAAGTGATAATCTGTCAAATATATTTTCTTGCATGTATAAAAGATACATGAACTGGGTATTGGCGTCGTTTTCAATATCTATCGCAGGACTACCTTCTAAGGCACTCCATAGAGAAGGAATAAGTACTCTGAATAAAGCGAAATTGACATTAAGATAGTTACGTGTTGTAGCATTAACAACGCCAGTTTGTATACAGGTTTTTAAGCCTTCATACCCTAGAGTAGTGTCAAAATTATTGTTAGTACTTTGCAATCCCGATTCATGCTTTAGTAAGTCTTTAAAGGTAAGTTCACTAATACCAGGTCCTTTTGTCCAGGAATCCGGTAACCATTCATTAATTTTATCTTCAATAGTTAAATTATTAGCTTCTAAAAGTTGCATAGCGGCAATAGCAGTATAGAATTTAGAAACACTTGCTATATTGATTTCCTTATTTAAGGTAAAATTTACATTTCCATCTATAGCAATTCTCGCTTTACCAAAGGCATCGGACTTAGCCAGATTCCCATTTTTACTGATGGTATATGCCCAACCTACCGGTGCGTCTCCTCCGGCATTTACATAATTAATTAGGTTCTCTTCAAAAAGATCAATATCAAATATTGGTGCATTGGATTGAAATTCTGTAACGCTATCGTCTTTTTCGCAGCTTATTAAACTTATCATTGTAAACCCTGCGATTAAAATTTGTGAGATTACTTTTTTAAAAACTGTTTGTCTTTTATTTACTGTGATGTTTTTTTCGATTGTTTTCATGATCGTGTTTTTTTGTTGATTCACCCTTATATCCCCAGGTGAATGTTTTTGTTACCCTTTTTTGCGAATTTTTTTGAAAAAAAATCCGGGAATTGAAACTTCCCGGATTTTTTTTCAAAAAAAATTACAAAAAATGGTAACAAAGACATTCACTAAGGGATATA
>NZVW01000041.1 GCA_002697475.1 Aquimarina sp.
ATTAGGTACCTGGTTTCATGAAATGGGCCATGGCATCACAGCTATGCTACTGGGCGGTGACTTTTTTTATCTCGAAATTTATGAAAATGGAGGGGGTACAGCGTATTCTACAATATCAAATAGTTATGTGTCACAACCTTTAGCCAGAGCACTCACTGCAGCCGGAGGTCTATTAGGCCCTACAATAGCAGGAGCTTTATTGATCGTTTCTGCTAAAAATCCCCGCTCCTCTGCTATAGCCCTCTGGGCATTAGTCAGTATACTCATTATATCCTTGTTGATATGGATAAAAAGTATAGTCGCCTGGATTGTTTTAGGAATCGTTGCCATTTTGCTGGTTATTATTATTTTGCTCAAAAAGAAAAATATAACCTCTTTAACGATATTATTTTTAGGAACACAATGTGTGTTTAGCTCTTATTTGCAGATAGGATATTTGTTTACTAAACAGTTTGAAAGAGATGGGCAAATCCAATATTCTGATACGCAAGTCATCGCATCGTACGTATTTGGCAACTACTGGATGTGGGGATTATTAATCTTATTAATCAGTGTATTTGTGTTATATAAGAGTTATAAATATTACCTAAGAGGGTAAGACACTTTTTTGACCTTGCTCAAATAATTCCATAAGCCTGTAAATATCCGTTTTAATATAGCTTTTAATATCAATTTTATGAGATGGTTTGGTATGAAGGTGTACATACAAAATTCCATCAAAGAACTCAATAGAAGAAACTTCTTTCAATGAAATCCGGTGGCTATTCCAATCATTCAAAGTTATATTTATAAAGTTTGAATTATAAATCACTCTGTTTTTAAAAGATACCATTTCAATAAGAGGAAATAGTAGTAGGGAATGACCTACTATGGCAAACCAACTTCTAATATTCACATTAATATTGCTGAACAAATCAGTATAGCCTATCAGGAGTAATAGTATTGAAATGGTTAATAAAACTATTGCTCTAACAGGTTTCAAACGATAAAATTTTAGTTTTTTGTTATTCATTTTATTAGATTAGTAACCATACAGCTTCAATACTACTTGAAGAATAATAAATGGAGATATATTCAGGAGCGCTTTCAGTAATCCATATTGATTAAACTTTGCTAAGCCTTGAATTAAAATTTTTAACGAAAAAAACCAACTTATATAAAGGATGAAGTTTCTTGAATAAAGATTATTAAAATCATGGGTAAGTAATTCCGTATTTTTTAAAATACCTACAATTAATAACCCCAATACAATTGGAACAACAGAATAAGCTATAACAGAAAGAACCTCTACGTAATTTGCTTTACCACTTAAAATTTTGCCAATCTTATGAAATAGTAAAGCAATTAATAACCATATTAGAATTGAAATAAAAATAGAGAAAACTAACCATAAAAGATTTATTATAAATCCGTTCGTTTCTTCTTCAAAATTATAGTCAAACAAAAACTGGACAGCTGTATAAACCCCAAAAATTATGGCACTTTTTCTCTTTAAATCATCCTCGAATTCATCGTCTAATATATCAAGCCCTCTTTTAGTATGAAATAATGTAAGTAATATAGATTTCATTACTCTTCGCAATTAATATAAGTTATTATAAATATGTGTCTAATTATACTTATATGTTACTCAAAATCGTAAATAATTTTTTAATCAACGCCAATCATAACCACAAAATCTACATTGCTTTGCATTTGGAGTTCTTGCCAATTTTCCACAATTAGTACAATTATTAAAAAATATATTATGACTATAATTCTCCAACAATAGAGTTGCAATTCGAATCTTCTCTTCCTCCCTTTCCTTTTTCATTAGATAAGGATATTTTAAATTACATTTTCCTCTAGAGGAATTAAATAAAGAAAATAGTTAATGAGATATTCTACTAACTCTTCTTCCACTGTATTTATCTAATAAATTAAACATGCTTCCCTTTTTCCCAGCCGTGTTTGCCCAAGTATTTTTCTCCGGATTCGATGGCTCCTTCTTCCACTTTGGTTCCCATAGAGTCGTTCCATCGATTCAGGTAGCCAAATAATGAAATAACACCCAGCATTTCTACAATTTCACCTTCATCCCAATACTTATACAACTCTTCTTTTATCTTTTCATCCACTGTGTTAGGTACCATAGACGCCGCTAAAGAAAAATCCAGTGCTGCACGTTCTGCATCACTAAAAGCAGGATGAGTTTTATATTCCCAGATATTATCCAGCTGCTCCTGCTCTGCACCATATCGTTCAGCAGCACGTATGGCGTGTGCCTGACAATAACGACATCCTGTAGCATTACTGCTAACCCAGGCGATCATACGTTTGAGCGCTGAAGTAACCCGACCTTCATTAGCCATTACCGCTTTATTTAGGTTAATAAAAGCTTTAGATATAGCAGGCCTGCGCTGCATAGTCAATACTGAATTAGGACAAAATCCCAGCGTTTCATTAAAAAATTCTGCAAGTTCCTTGGTTTCCTGATCGTGATCTGCTGGCAATGGAGTTACTAACGGCATAATTTATTTTTATGATTAAGAGTTGAAAAATACAAATTTAAATAAGCAATTCGTAATTATGCTTTAACATTACATCTGCTCAAAGAATTTCATATATTGTCGTCAAATAATCAAACCTCTTACGATAAACTATGCGATGGACAATTAAGCCTCAACCCGAAGCTGATAAAATTGATGCGTTATCAAAAGCCTTAAATGTTGATACTATTGTTGCTACGCTTCTGGTTCAGCGCGGAATTGAGACTTTTGATGAGGCTAAGAAATTTTTTCGCCCGTCCCTTAATGACCTTTATGATCCTTTTTTGATGAAGGACATGGATAAGGCGGTTAATCGTATTATTGAAGCTATTCAAAATGAAGAACACATTTTAGTTTATGGAGACTATGATGTAGATGGCACTACTTCTGTAGCTTTATTGTCTTCATTTTTGAAAACACTTTCGCCTTATATAGCTACTTATATCCCGGATCGATATACAGAGGGTTACGGAGTTTCTTTTCAGGGCATTGATTATGCAGAGGATAATGACATCTCGCTGATTATTGCTTTAGATTGTGGTATTAAAGCTATAGACAAAGTAGCTTATGCTACAGAAAGAGGTATTGATTTTATTATTTGCGATCACCACCGTCCGGGAGATACCATTCCGGATGCAGTAGCGGTACTGGATCCCAAACAGGAAGACTGTAATTATCCCTATAAAGAACTTTGTGGTTGTGGAGTAGGATTTAAATTAATGCAAGGTCTGGCTCCTCATTTTAATCTCACTACAGAAAATCTTGTACCATATCTGGATCTTGTCGCTACTGCGATAGGCGCTGATATCGTACCTATTACAGATGAAAACAGAGTACTTGCTTATTTTGGATTACAAGTAATTAACTCAGCTCCCAGAATGGGTTTTAAAGCCATGCTAACGCAGGTAAAGAAAGATTCGCTGACTATAACTGATGTCGTATTCATTATTGCACCCAGAATTAATGCGGCAGGTAGAATGAAGCATGGACAACATGCTGTGGATTTACTTACGGAAACAGATCCCACTATAGCCTTGCAGTATGCTTCTGAGATAGAATTATATAATAGTGATCGTAAAGATGCTGATCAGACCATAACTCAAGAAGCCTTAGATCAGATCGAAACGAATAAAGAAACGGAGTGCTTTACCACAGTTGTATATCAGGAAGACTGGCATAAAGGAGTTATAGGTATTGTCGCATCGCGATTAACTGAAACCTATTACAGACCTACTCTGGTTTTTACAAAAAGTGGTGATAAGTTGGCAGCATCTGCAAGATCGGTCAAAGGGTTTGATGTGTATAATGCACTTGAAGCCTGTGCTGAGCATATGCTACAGTTTGGAGGGCATAAATATGCCGCGGGTTTGACGTTAACAGAGGAACAGTTTCCTGACTTTAAACAAAAGTTTGAAGAAGTCGTTGCTTCCACTATTGATAAAACCTTACTGGTTTCTGAGGTTACCATAGACCATATCATAGAGCCAGAACAGATTACAGACAAATTATACAGAATATTACAGCAGTTTGCACCATTTGGCCCTGGTAATATGACTCCAGTTTTTGCTACAGAAGATGTCACCGACACAGGCTATGGCAAATGCGTAGGTGGTGAGGATCAGCATCTGAAATGCCGTATAGAAAAAAATGGTAGCGCTTTTGATGCCATTGGTTTTAATTTAGGCGAAAAATGTGATCTTATTACCAACAGAAAACGATTCAAAATTGCTTACACTATAGATGAAAATGTGTGGAACGGCAGAAGAACTCTTCAATTAAAACTAAAAGATCTCAGAACATAATTTTATTTATTTTTATTTAGAATAAATCTAAATAATTATTATTTTTGATGAAAACTAGTTCATCTATGAGTGCTATTGAGAAGATTTATGCTAATGATATAGGAATTTCATTCTTCTGGAAAAATCAAACCAATCAATCTTTTGACAACCGAAAAGTTCAGGTAATTTTTAGAGATACCGGTTTTTTATTGAACTTGGATGAGCTAAAAATGTTCTCTAAGCACTGTACTCAGTCGTTAGCAACTAATAACTGTGCTCATTGCCAACATCATAAAAACTGCAGAAATCTTTTACTCAGGACACCGTCAGACAAAATTGATCTTGCCGTAAGTTCAGTAGAATTAGAACAAATCAAATCGCTGCTCAATGAAACCATTTTCAAGGTAGAATTAAAACAATGGCTTGAATCTATATGTCTTAATTAAAAAACTATTCTAAAAATCTCAAGATTTTATAAGCGATTTCTGTTGCCTTGGTTTCTGTTAAAAAATGTTTCTCATCAATAAGGTGAATATCCGCAGGATCAACTTTAAGACCTTGAGTGACCTTAAGCTCCTGTGGAGGCCACTGCAGATAAGTATCGTGCACACCCCACATAACCGCTACAGGAATATCAAGATTCTCAAATATTAAGGAGTAATCCGGAAAATAATTACACGTTCTGGTATAATAATGATACAGTCCATCAATCTTACCTTCGGTCAATGGAGTTCTGTATCCTTCAATGTCTACTTCATTCAGGGTGTTTTCCTTAAGCCCTTCAGAGAAGAGATCTTTTAATAGCTTATTTGTACCAATACCGCTTTTATAAGACCACATTTTGGTTCGGGCTACAGGGCCCGGTGTCATTCTTAATGGCGGAAAAAAACCTTCTTCATAAATTAAAGTATTTAACACCACGAGCTCTTCAATTTTACCTGGAGCTTGTCGCATTAGTTCCCAGGTCCATACACCTCCCATTTGATGCACCACTTGGGACCAAAACTCAACACCCAGAAAATCCATTAAATCCAGTAATCGTTTTGCCTGATTCTCTTCATCATAAATTTTATAACCTTCAGGCGAATCGCTCGAACCAAAGACTAACATATCAGGAACGATGACTCTATAACCCCCCTTCACTAAGGGGTCTATCATTTTTCTGTACATCCATCCTGAAGTTGGCGCACCATGCAGAAGTACTATAACGGGTCCGTCTCCTTTATCGATAAACTTAATAATCCCCTCTTTAGTAGGAAAAATTCTTTGTTGCGATCGATATTGCTCGTAAGTAATTTGTCCCTTACGAATACCTACTTCCTGATAAGGCTTGCAAGAAAATATGACTAGTGCTAAAATGAAAAAGTAAAACTTGTTCCCCATAAGTTTAACAATTTGTGAGCGACTAATTTAGGTAATTTTATTGGTAACATAATTATTATAATAATCAGATCATAAAATCTCTTCAATTACAATCTCTTTGCCATTAAAATGAATTACATCTTTTTGCTTTTTACCTAAAATGAGTTTACCTATAGGCGTATTAGGAGCAATAGCAAAGAAAGTTTCTGAATTACATATAATAGCTCCTGCAGAAATACTGATATAGTAATTGGCAGTAGTACACCTCACAATGCTTCCCAGAACAGCAGTATTATATTTTTTAGATGTCTCCACCTTATGAAGTGCAGTCTGCAGTTTTTCAACTTCTGCTAGTTGGGCACCTGCCTTTTCACGTTCCAATTGAAGCATCGCTCTTCCGGTCTCGTGCTTATCACCGGCAGTGCTTTTTGTTTCTGATGTTAATGACTCCTGGATATCTGATATAGTTCCTTTTATACGCAGTAATCGCTCATCAATGTAATCCTGGCATTTTTGCTTAAGACAACTTTTTACTTGCTGTTGATCCACTTTTTTACTTATCCTATTCAAGGATCAATTTAGTATTTATACTTTAATATTTGGTGCGTATGTAAATGCAATTTTTTTTAAATAAAAAAGGAGATAGTAAAACTATCTCCTTTATCAAATTTCTTTTGGAAGAAACTATTTTAAATGTGTAGTACATCTACCAAAAACATTACATGTTCCCGGACAGGTTGATAAACAAATTTCATAATCTGTACTTCCACCTTGAATAGCCTTTCTTTGATCCTTGTTAAGTGTTTGTACCCCTTGTAAGTTTAAAATAGTTGTAAGCATTGTTTTAAGATTTAAAATTAATTTTTGTGTTTAAAATTAAAAAAGCGTTTATGCCCTTTTAATTCTAAATAAAGGTAAGGTGTATTTTTTTTAAAACCTTACGTAATTCCGTAATGCACCCTAAAAATTTAAAGAAAAATCAATAAAATGATGTTTGTTTTTAATTGCTAGATGAGAGGAATTCCTTTACCAAAACCTTAGAAGAAACAAAATAATTCCATTGTTCAAATAAAAGATTATGTATGATAACTCAGACTACTTTAGTTCTTTAGCCAACTCACTCCCTACAAGACTACCTATAGCAACTCCCATACCCCCTAATCTTACTCCACAAAACACATTATCGGACAATTGCTTTACGATAGGTTTTTTTTGAACGCCTACTCCCATAATTCCGCTCCATCGATGATCAATTTCAAATTTTCTATCGGGCAGAATAACTTCTTTTAAAATTTCTTCCAGTTTATTTTGAATAAGGCTTGTTTGATTCATTTCAGTAGTTTCTTCTGCTTTAAAATCAAGATTTCTACCTCCACCAAACAAAATTCTATTATCAATATTTCTAAAATAGTAATATCCTTTATCTAAATGAAATGTACCTTTAATGTCTAGATCTTCTATTGGGGTAGTTATGATTACCTGAGCCCGAGCAGGCTTAACCTCATCGATACCCAGTTTAGTAGCAAAACCATTTGTAGCAATAAAGATCTTTGCCGTTGTAAATTCAAAATTCTTTGTTTTGACAATGACATTTTTGCCCTGATCATAAAACTCCTCTACCTCACATGAATTTAAGATTTGAATATTTTCTGCATAAACTTTATAAAGCAAAGATTGCATCATTGCCCCGGTATCAATCTGACCTTCGAACTTGTTAAAAATATAATTCTGAACTACTTTTTTAAACCCAAATGTATCTTTAGCTATAGAAAATACATCTTCGTTAAAAACAGGTTTTAGTAATTCATTGATATATTCCAATTTTGAATTACATGCTTCAAATAAAGAGGCATCTTCTTCTAAAAAAAGCTCATAACCTCCATATTGCTCATACTTTATGGCTTGATCCCCAAGAGTTGATCTAAGTAGTTGTAATCCTTGGTTACGTCTGGACACCAAATCGATCACCTCTTGCTCTGTGTGCTTTTGTAAGTCATCTATGATTTCAGACAGACTACCAAAACAGGCAAAACCGGCATTCTTGGTACTTGCTCCATTAGATAATATTCCCCGTTCCAAAACAAGAATTTTTGCTTCAGGATATTTTCTTCGAAGTTGAAGCGCGCAATTCAGACCTGTAATTCCGCTCCCGACTATAGTAAAGTCAATATTAGACAGCCAACTCTTCTGTTCCCAGTAACTGAAACTCATACATCAAAAATGAAAAATTATATAAGAGAGCTATAATACTAAAAAAGCCTCTTAAAAAAGAGGCTTTTTCTATTAATTTTGTGGTTCTTCCATTTTAAAATCTTCCATAAACTTAGTGGTATAATTACCCGCTACGTAATCAGGATGATCCATTAGTTGTCTGTGGAACGGCACCGTAGTTTGTATACCTTCGATAACAAACTCATCCAGAGCTCTTTTCATTTTATTGATAGCTTCTTCTCTGGTCTGAGCTGTAGTGATCAATTTAGCAATCATAGAGTCATAGTTAGGAGGTATGACATACCCACTATACACATGAGTATCTACTCTTACCCCGTGACCACCCGGCAAATGTAAGTTTGTAATTTTACCAGGAGAAGGTCTGAAATCCTTATAAGGATCCTCTGCATTAATTCTACACTCTATAGAATGTAATTGAGGATAGTAATTTTTACCTGAGATTGGTACACCTGCAGCTACTAAGATCTGCTCTCTGATTAAGTCGTAATCTACTACCTGTTCTGTGATAGGATGTTCTACCTGGATACGAGTGTTCATCTCCATAAAGTAGAAGTTTCTGTGCTTATCTACCAAAAACTCAATGGTACCTGCTCCTTCATACTTAATATACTCAGCAGCTTTAACTGCAGCTTTACCCATCTTTTCACGTAACTCATCTGTCATAAACGGAGAAGGAGTTTCTTCTGTAAGCTTTTGGTGTCTACGTTGTACTGAACAATCTCTTTCAGATAAGTGACAGGCTCTACCATTACTATCTCCAACGATTTGAATTTCGATATGGCGAGGTTCTTCGATAAGTTTTTCCATGTACATACCGTCGTTTCCAAAAGCTGCACCAGCTTCCTGACGAGCACTATCCCAGGCCTTTCTAAGATCTTCTTTTTTCCATACTGCACGCATACCTTTACCACCACCTCCGGCAGTAGCTTTAAGCATTACCGGATATCCTACTTCATCTGCCAATTTTTCAGCAGTTTCGTAAGAGTCAATAATTCCTTCACTTCCAGGAACAGTTGGAACACCTGCTTCTTTCATAGTTGCTTTAGCAGTTGCCTTATCACCCATCTTGTCGATCATTTCAGGGCTTGCACCAATGAATTTTATTTTGTGTTCCTGACAGATTTTAGAAAACTTAGCGTTTTCTGATAAAAATCCATAACCAGGGTGAATTCCATCTGCGTTAGTAATTTCTGCAGCAGCAATTATATTTGCCATCTTTAGATAAGACTCTGAACTTGGAGCCGGACCTATACACACCGCTTCATCAGCAAAGCGTACGTGTAGACTATCTCTATCAGCGGTAGAATATACAGCAACAGTCTTAATACCCATTTCCTTGCAGGTACGTATGACTCGCATTGCTATTTCTCCTCTGTTAGCAATTAGAATTTTTTTAAACATAACTTCTTAAAATTTACAATATCCAAAAAACAACTCTCAGTACATTACACTGAGACCTGGATTTGAAATTTTGTGGTTAATTATGAAGGATCAACTAAGAAAAGTGGCTGATCAAACTCTACAGGCGAAGCATCATCTACAAGAACCTTAACGATAGTTCCTGAAACTTCACTCTCAATCTCATTAAAGAGTTTCATAGCTTCGATTACACAAAGCACGTCTCCTTCTTTAATGCTATCACCTACTTCTATAAATGCAGGTTTATCAGGGGATGGCTTTCTGTAGAAAGTACCAATGATAGGTGATTTAACAGTTATGTATTTAGAATTGTCATCTCCGCTATCAGCTGTTTTAGCTGGAGCAGTTTGAGGCTCCGGAGTAGCAGCTACCTGGGGAGTAGGTACAACTTGTTGAGGCGCAACGCCTCCTCCTACTGGTATTTGCTGTACGATAGTTGTTTCTCTACCTTCATCGGCACCAGTTTTAATGGTGATTTTAACATCATCCATCTCTAATTTTACTTCGCTGGCACCAGACTTGGCAACGAATTTAATTAAATTCTGAATTTCCTTTAAATCCATAATATTGCGGGTATTGTGTGTTTAGTTGTTTAAGAGTTGTAGGCCCACTTTAAATAAATGGCACCCCAGGTAAAACCTCCACCAAAAGAGGCGAAGATTATATTATCTCCTTTTTTGAGTTGTTTTTCGTAATCGCTTAATAATAATGGTAATGTAGCTGAAGTTGTATTACCATATCTATGAATGTTTATAAGAACTTTGTCGTCATCCACTCCCATTCTGTTTGCAGTGGCATCAATAATTCTTTTATTGGCCTGATGCGCTACCAACCAGTTAACATCATCTGATGTAAGATTATTTCTTTCCATAATCTTAGCACTAGCATCAGCCATATTAGACACAGCATATTTAAATACTGTTTTACCATCTTGTTGTACAAAATGTTGTTTCTTAGCTACTGTTTCTTCAGAGGGTGGTAAAATGGAACCACCAGCTTCGATTTTAAGAAACTCTCTACCTACACCATCTGTTCTTAAATATTCATCTTGAAGTCCAAGCCCTTCTTCGTTTGGTTCAAAAAGTACGGCTCCACCTCCATCACCAAAAATAATACAGGTAGCACGATCCGTATAGTCTATTATAGAAGACATCTTATCTGCTCCTATAAGTAATACTTTTTTATATCTACCGGACTCAATATATCTTGCTGCGGTTGACATTCCATATAAAAAACTTGAACAGGCAGCTTGTAAGTCGTAAGAAAATGCATTTACTGCTCCGATCTCAGAAGCAGCGTAAGCTGCTGAGGCAGCAACAGGCATATCTGGAGTCGCTGTGGCAAAAATGACCATATCAATCTCCTTAGGGTCAAGATTAGATTTTTTGATTAAATCCTCTGCTGCTTTGATACCTAAATAGGAAGCCCCTTTATTTTCTTCTTTAAGAATTCTTCTTTCTTTAATTCCTGTACGTGTGGTAATCCACTCGTCGTTCGTATCAACCATAGTTTCCAAAATCTTATTGGTCAATACATATTCTGGCACATAAGCGCCGACAGCTGTTATAGCCGCTGTGATTTTACTCATATCTTTGTTTTAGTTTCACGAACAGAGCAAAAATTGCTGAAAAAGTCGTTGAAATTACTAAATTATATACAAATATGGCGCAAAATAATGGGATTTTGACACATATTCAACTAAAAACAAAAAAACTCTCACAATTGTGAGAGCTCATCTTAAATTTTAACAGAATACTTAGGCTACTTCTTCCTCAGTATTGTCAATTACTATCTGACCACGATAGTATAATTTACCTTCGTGCCAGTGTGCTCTGTGATATAAATGAGCTTCACCTGTTGTAGGATCTGTAGCAATTTGAGGTACAGATGCCTTATAATGTGTTCTTCTCTTATCTCTTCTCGTTTTAGAGGTCTTTCTCTTAGGATGTGCCATTGCTAGATGTTATTTATCGTTTAATAAATTTTTTAATTTATCCCAGCGAGGATCTGTCTCCTCACTGTTATTTTCATTCTTTCTTTCTTTTGGACTGAGCTCTTCTAGTTTTTCAAGTATGTCTGATTGTAAAGAACCATCTTTAACACCAGGGTGTATACACTTAGACGGTACTGCAAGAACAACTAGTTCATATACATATTGAGCCACTTTAATCTCAAATTCTCCATGAGGAATAATCAGCAAATCCTCATTCTCATCATTAAACTCATCTCCGAATTTAACGACAAGAAATAATTCATTTTTTATAGGCTGATCATACGGTTCATTGGTAAGATCGCAGTTGACATTTACTGTACCCCGAGCTTTAAACGTAAGCTCTAGCATAGTTGTCTTTTTATTAAGTTCTAACACTACATCAACATTTGCAGCGTTAAACTCATCATACTCAAAATGTTCAAAGAACGTATTATCAATTTTAAACTCAAACTGGTGTTTTCCTTGCTTCAGTCCAACAAAGGGTATAATGTACTCTTTTAGTTGTTTCATTTCTTCTATGGTTCCAGTCACCGTATACCGATCCGGTAAAGGCGGGTGCAAAGATAAAAAAAAATAATTATCAACACCTATTTGTAATTAAATTTATATCAGAAAGTTAGAGACTTGTATCTTAAACTCCTTACTACTAATCCCTATTGACTATTATCTGCGTAAAGGATAGTAGCGACATCCCCTTGTTTTACAAGGGATATAGCGAATAGCCTGACCCTTTTGCTCTACAAAAGGGATACGCCCATTAGCTAATTATCATCCTTAGTATGTGCTTTTCTTGGTACTTTTTTTAAGGGATTTTTAGTTAATTCTTTGTATTCGCTTCTATTTTTATAAATGGTCAATGCAGTAAATACCGCTTCTTCAAAAGAGCTATGATCCGCTTGATTTTTACCCGCAATTTCAAAAGCGGTTCCGTGATCAGGTGAGGTTCTTATTTTGTCCAGACCTGCTGTATAATTTACTCCTTTACCAAATGAAAGTGTTTTAAAAGGTATCAGGCCCTGATCATGATAGGCGGCGACAACCGCATCGAAGTTTTTATAATTATCTGACCCAAAAAAACTGTCTGCAGCATATGGTCCAAAAACTAAAACTCCTGAATCACAGATTTCTCTTATAGTGGGTTTTAAAACCTCCTCATCTTCTTTACCGATTACACCATTGTCTCCACTATGAGGATTGATACCTAAAACTGCTATTTTAGGTCTGGCAATTTTAAAATCTTGCTTTAGCGTTTGATTTATAGTTTCTATTTTTTGCTTTATCAATTGGGGCGTGATTTTTTCTGCGATATCCTTTAAGGCTACATGATCTGTAAGTAAGCCTACTTTAAGACCCTCAGTAACCATGAACATCAGGCTATTACCCTTTAACTCCTGATCCAGATAATCTGTATGCCCAGGAAATTTAAACTCATCTGATTGTATACTATTCTTGTTTATTGGTGCTGTAACCAATATGTCTATTTCATCATTTTTTAAGGCTGCCGTTGCAGCTTTAAAAGATTTAATAGCATAACCGCCTACTTTAGTATCCTCTTTTCCGAAATTGATATCTACTGGTTCTTTCCAAACATTGAGAACATTTATTTTGCCATCAACAATTTGAGAAGTCTTATCTATACCATGGAAATTTATTTCTAATTCGTAATGCTTCTTTAAAAAAGATAGGATTTTTACAGATGCAAAAATCACCGGAGTACAAAACTCAGTCATTCGGCTATCCTCAAAAGTTTTAAGAATAACCTCACTGCCTATTCCGTTTAAATCTCCGATTGAAATTCCTAATCTTATTTTTTCTTCCTTCTTCATTGTTTATGCTACTTTATCAGTATTTTTGAAGCTTATTATAAACTTTCGGTTTTAGGATCACAAATTTAACTAAATAATTTGCATTTATGTTTACGGGTATCATAGAAGAAATAGGAAAAATTGTTTCTCTTACAACAGATAAAGAAAATTTAAATATTACCGTAGCTGCAAAATTTACTCCAGAGCTTAAAATTGACCAGAGTGTGGCTCATAATGGAATCTGTTTAACCGTAGTAGCAATAGATGGAAATCAGTATACTGTAACAGCAATTAAAGAAACTATCGATAAAACGAATTTAAGTAATTTAAAAGTTGGCGATCCTATAAATTTAGAAAGAGGAATGAAACTAGGTGATAGACTGGATGGTCATATCGTTCAGGGTCATGTAGATCAAACCGCAACCTGTACAGCCATAAAGGAGGCAGATGGCAGCTGGTATTTTACATTCAGCTATGATCCTGCTCTATCGAATATCACTATAGAGAAAGGTTCCATTACAGTAAATGGTGTTAGCTTGACGGTTGTAAATTCAAAGAAAAATGAATTTAGTGTAGCAATAATACCGTACACCTATGAGCACACTACTTTTTATTCGTTTAAAGTAGGTTCTGTTGTCAATCTGGAGTTTGATGTAATAGGAAAGTACGTAAAGCGTATAACAGAACTACAATAAAAAGTAGAATTGGTTTACACCAATTCTACCTCGTTAAATTTGAATAATGAAACTTTGTCGTTTTCGATTTTTAAAAGTACTCCTCCTAAATCACTCAAAGTAGAGCAGGAAGCGAAATCCAATACTTTACCAAAATATTGGCTTTTCATATCAATTACTTTGTACTGCATAAGACTCAGCATTTAGTTTGTATTCCCTATTTGTCTAAACACTCTTTCCCCAAAAAGTGTACCAGACATCATTAATTCTTATTATAAATTTAAGCCCAAGTTTTATAAAACTGAAAAAAAATTATTACCACTTATTAACAAATAACGAATCAATAACACATACTACAACTATATTATAAACAAACAGGACCGTCCACAAAAGTGTTCTTACCCTGTTCATTCTAAACAATTTGGACGCTGCTACGGTAGCGTTTTGATCTAAAGAAATTTGGCTGTGTAATGGAACTGCTTTGATGAAAGTATGTAGCCAAATCAGGGAAATAATCCCAATATTTATACTATTAAAAAAAGTTATGTCATTATAAAATAAATATGCTGACAAACCCAACTGTATTGTCATAAGAGGCATAACAACAAAAGGTATTCTTGTCATATAAATTTTATGCCAACGTATCAGATTAGACTTCCCATAATACATAAATGAAGGATAAATTACTAACTGAACTAACCAAATCAATATCACTAAGCCAAAATCAATTAAAAGCTTTATCAACAGCAGCTTATCCATTATATACTTTGAAAAATGATATCCGGTTAGGTATTAATATAATTTTGAAGTTCAGCAATTTTCTCTGCAGAATTGAATTTTCCTCCGTAGTAAGTTGTTACTGTGGCAGAAGTATCATCTTTCACTCCTCTGGAGGCTACGCACAAATGCTTTGCATCAATAATCACAGCAATATCCTTAGTCTGTAATACATTTTCTAATTCCTTAGCTATTTGATTTGTCAATCTTTCCTGTACCTGAGGACGCTTGGCGTAATACTGAACTATTCTATTCAATTTTGAAAGTCCTATTACTTTACCAGATGATACGTAAGCTATGTGTGCTTTACCTATAATAGGCACAAAATGATGTTCACAGTTAGAATAAAAAGAGATGTTCTTTTCTACCAGCATTTGATTGTACTGATATTTATTATCAAAAAGTGCAATTTTTGGCTTATTTACAGGATTGAGTCCCGAAAAAATTTCTTCCACATACATTTTAGCGACTCTATCCGGAGTTCCCTGTAATGAGTCATCACTTCTGTCTAAGCCCAACACATCCATAATCTCACCAAAAAGCTGCGAAATTCTTTGTTTTTTTTGTTCATCGGAAAGTAAAAATGCATCCTTATGCATTGGCGTTTCTAGTGAAGTATAAAGGTGATCATCTCCAATTTCTGAAATAGAAAAACCATTGAAATGGCTTCCATTTTTTTTAGTAGGTTTTATAATTTGCTCTTCTATCATAGCGGATTCTTAAATATATGTTTGATCAAAACTGACATTTTATCTGACGATCTCATTCAAACATTTTGTTTATCAATTTTTGAATAAAATTAAACAAAATTACATTTGTAAATCCTTAAGCTTTTATTAAAACTTAAAAAGACCAGTTTGAAACTGGTCTTTTTTTATTTATCTACCCTTACAAGAGCCTACCTCTTCACCATATTTATGATGTATTGGCTGCTCATTTAATTTTAAACCAATTCCATTTTCAAAAAGCATAATAATATCTGACCCTCCAAAAAGGAAATAGCCAAATTCATCTCCTTTGAGTAATGTCTTACCTTTTTCTGCGAGCATATTCACAGAGGACACCTGACACATTCCTACAGGTATTATAGCTACTTTACCAATATTGCCATATGATGAATTTATCGTGTCTAAAATAATAATCCCCCGTGCCTGATAAAATTCATAACCATCCTTAGCACTATCCGGTGCGTCAAACTG
Organism: Aquimarina sp.; assembly: GCA_002697475.1. Taxonomy (GTDB): domain Bacteria; phylum Bacteroidota; class Bacteroidia; order Flavobacteriales; family Flavobacteriaceae; genus Aquimarina. The sequence goes on from NZVW01000041.1 coordinate 15,771, forward strand.
ATTTTCTGTAATATTAACGTCAAGATACACTTTACCTCTTACAGCTCTACATTCCAGGACCTCACCAGATACTGGCGCATGAAACCTATGATAATCATAAGGTCCTAAGAAATAATGTACAAATGTTCCATTGGCAAAATCGTCCTGATAAGGGCTTCCGTCAAGCAAATCATGGATGCTTGCATAACTATGTGTCTGCTTAATAGTAATTTGCTCGATTTCAGAATTTGAATCTATAGGATAAGTGGCCTTGTAAGTACAATCTGCAGGAGATGTTATAACCGTATTATCATAAGGCGTATCTACAGGACGCATACCTGGATTTAATTCCCTTGCAAAAAATTGATTAAATGTTAGCCAGCCACTGGGCTCATTAGGTCGTTGCTTACCTGTGTAGGTATCCGTAATCATTGAATCCTCAACGTTATACTGAGGAGAATTTTTAATAAAAGATTCTAAAATCTTGTCATTGAATGAAGCTGGAGTATTTAAAAAGCTACCCCATAAATTAGCATATACAACCAACCATTTGCTAAACCAAGGACCATTTTGAACTTCACTTTTAATTGCACTTCCTTTCACAGTGATTTCCTGATCGATAAGCCAATAAAAGTGACATAGTCTGTCATACACTTCCTGATTTTGATCATAATGTCCTGGTCTCTTCCATGCCTCTGAACCACTTTGGTTTGGTGTCCATCTGGCAAACCAGGTAAGGTAGTCCAAATATTCCTCATTATTTACAGGCCATTCTAGCACTTGATAAAGAGTGGGATCTAATGATTTTGCAGCAAGTATTTTAGCTTGCACCAATGATTTGTTCAGTAAAGTAGTGAGTTCTTTATCCTGCTGCAATTTGAGTCGTAAAATATCGATAGCATCATAAGAAGATGAAATGCTTTCTAAGTCATTGAATTTTTCCAATTTTTTTTCTGAAGTTTCCATTGAATTTTTGGTTTTAAAAGATTTACTTCAAATTACAATCTCCTAACCAAATATGAAACAGGTATTTATACCCTAAAAACTATCTTGAACTAACGATGATAATTCTTCAGAGCATTTTCCAGTTTTTTACGTATTCGTTTTCGTAAAGAATTTGGTTTACGCACTTCAATGGCATCTCCAAAACCCAAAATAAGTCGTTCCAATTCGAAGTTAAGGTGTACTTGCATACGCAAGATTATATCACCGTTTTCTCTTTTTTCAATGATCTCTTGTGAATGATGAAAAGGTTTAGTAAGTACATAAGGAGCATTACTATGATCAATTTTTAGTACCACTTCCTGTATCTGATCATCGTTTAAAACCGTTACACCAATAGTATTTTTATAATACTCATCACCATTAAACCCAATGTCGTCATATGGAATATTTAAATCATAATCAATACTGACAATTCTATCTAATGCCAGTGTAACAATGGGTTGATTTTTCTTCGCATTAGGTTTTCCTACTAAAAACCAGCGGTTATTGAATTCCTTTAGAATAAAAGGGTGAAACACAAATTCAGATGGATTTCTGGCGGTAAAAGATTGATATTCTATTTTTAAAACGATTTTTTTCAAAATCGCTTGATATAGGGTATCTAAATATTCCAAACCTTTTAGGTTTTCATTTTTATCCAGATGGATTATCGCAGACTGATGCGTTTTTTCGCTATACACCTTATCCTCTAAGCGCTGTATGATACCGCCCAATTCAGAAAATAGCGAAAAGTCTTTAAACTGTTTCAACATCTCAACAGTTTCTGACAATACATTCATGTCATTCTCTGTTAAAGGGATATCTGTTATAGAATATTCAGGATCTGCATAGCGATAATATTTGCGGTCATAAACCTCGATAGGAGCATTATACCCCAGTTTATCACTTCGCATCATCTGGATATCCAGTTGTACTGTACGCTTACTGACATTGATATCCCTGCCTTCATATTCATACAGTGCATCAGAACACGCCTCTATCAGATCATCAAGTGTCCAGTTGCGATTATAGTTTTGTAAACATTTATCGATCGTTTTATATCGAATCAGTGCATTTTTATTTTGTGCCATAGGTTTTCTTCAAAACTTAAATAACACTAGTAATTACGCAATTATATTGCGTTTTTAAAATAAAATGCAATTGTTTTGTATATTTGCCCTGTGCAACAGCACTACGTTCTTGCTTATACAATTCAGTAGTCTTTGAATTTATGTTTAATTTAAATACTAGAAATGATGAATTGGAAAATTCAAAAGCTACTGAATGGAGAAACGATTATCTCTAAAGAACCCGGTAATTCTATGTTACCCATTTTAAAATCGAAACAACCCGTGGTGCTAAGCCCGATCAGTTGGGAAGATTGTGATGTAGGAGACATGGTGTACTGTAAGGTTAGAGGTAATTGCTTTACACATTTAGTAAAGGGCAAGAATGCCAGGCGGGGATTACTGATAGGTAATAATCGCGGACATCTTAACGGATGGACAAAAAATGTATATGGTAAGGTCACAGAAATTTTACCATTTGAGTAGCGCTTTAAGGCGCTTTTTGTGTTTTTATACATGAATTTGTTTCTTTACAACTTTAATAATCCCCAAAATACTACTAATAATGATCAAAAAATTAATTTTTACCTGTCTATGCCTAAGTCTATTTATTTCCTGCAATGACAGTAAAACCAGTGATTCAGAAGAAAAGGAAGTTCCTATTGAAAAAAACGAAGAGAAAAAATCGAATCAAATAACCTCAACCATTAGGAATACCTCAAAAGAACTTGATTTAGCTAGTGAAGTTCAAAATTTTATGACCTGTAAAAAAGCATCCGAAGAGAGAAACGATTGTAGAAACACAATCACCAAGATCATATCTCAAAGTTATAATCTTGAAGAATTTGTAGACAAAGAAAAAGGATACGTCATCTACGACAGCATTCGTCCTATGATTGAACGATCTCCTCAGTGGGAAAACCTTGGTTCTATTAACGAAGATAACCTGGATCAGGCGGTAAGTCATACAAATAATGGTGGATTGGCTTTAATTATTGATACTGCGCAAACCTATGGACATGTAGTGATGGTGCTTCCCGGAGAGACTAAAAAATCTGGTTCCTGGGGTATGGCGTTGCCAAAAGTTTTGTCTTTGGCTAACCATAGTCCCGAAAAATCTTTCCATGATAAAACGCTGGCCTATGCTTTACAAAAAAGTGATGACGTCAAGGTGTACCTAAGAAAATAGATAACCTCTACAAAAAAATATACAATCAAAAGGCAAGAACAATCTTGCCTATTTTTGTTACGTAAAATAGTTGCGTAGTGAATATACATCTTTGCTTCAGAATTAAAATTAAAACATTGGTTATGTA
>NZVW01000042.1 GCA_002697475.1 Aquimarina sp.
GGTAAAAAATTTATTGAAGGTATGACTGTAGCAATTGAACCTATGATCAATATGGGTACCCATCGTGTTAAACAATTAAAGGATGGATGGACAATTGTAACGGCAGATGGCAAACCTAGCGCACATTTTGAACATGATGTAGCCTTAATTGACGGTAATCCTGAAATTCTTTCTACCTTCAAATATATCTACAAAGCACTTGGCATTGAATCCGATGAAGAAGATCAATTCAGACAAGAAGCTTTGTCTATATAGTTTCTATGATCTATGAAACGCGTTGTAAAATTCTTTTTGAATAAAATACCAAGACCTATACTAATAAGTATAAGCTTTGTAATTAAACCACTTCTACCCTATTTTCTCAAAGGAAACAAATTTACAGATCCTATTGACGGCAGAAGCTTTTCTAAGTTTCTACCCTATGGGTATGTAAAGCAAAGAGAAAATGCTCTTTCTCCTTCAACTTTTTCTTTGGAGCGACATAGGCTCTTGTGGTTATACCTAAAAAACAAAACCAGTTTCTTTTCTAAACCTTCTAAAGTGCTTCATTTTGCCCCTGAACAGGCCTTCTATAAAAAATTTAGAAAATTAAAACACCTTGATTACACAACAACTGATCTCAACTCTCCCATTGCCGATGTAAAAGCAGACATCTGTAACCTACCATTTGATGATAATACCTATGACATTATTTTATGTAATCACGTCTTAGAGCATATCCCAGATGATACTAAAGCAATGCAGGAGCTTTACCGCATACTTAAACCGGGTGGAATGGCTATTCTTCAAATTCCGCAGGATCTGAGCAGAGAAAAAACTTTTGAAGATAATACCATTACCGATCCTAAAGAACGTACCAAAATTTTTGGACAATATGATCACGTTAGAGTTTATGGCAAAGACTACTTTAACAAACTCAGATCAGCAGGCTTTAAAGTCGAAGAAGTCGATTACACTAACGAATTAAGACCAGAAGAAGTCACCAAATATGCTCTGGCGAAAGGTGAAATTATTCCTGTATGTTATAAGTAAGAAAATTCCTTAATCCCAGTAATAATGGGAGAAGCCTACTAAAATATTTCTTAAAATTCAATTTTTATTTACCCTTATTTCATTGTTACATTTGCAGTATAACCAATTTAAATTATACAATGAAAAACAAATCATTTTATGTGATTGCAGTAGCTGCAGTCATGTTATTCTTATCTTCTTGTGACAAAGAAGAAAGTATCCAATCTACGGAAACATCTCAGAGCATTACTTTAAAAAACGGGATGATCGTCTTTAACACAATTGATGATTTTGAAAAAACTATTGAAAGTTTGATGAAAAATCAAAGTAATCTTGATCAATGGGAAAAGAATTTCAATGGATTTACTTCAATGCGCACAGCATATGACAATCTATCTGAAGATGATATGCAAAAAATTGCATCAAACAAATCTTCACATCAGTTTATAGATATATTAAAAATATCCGATGATCAGGAGCCGGAAGCTTTGATGAATATTGATGACGAGATATTAGCCACGCTAGTCAATGAAAATGGTCTTTTACAAATCGGTAATGATGTTTATAAATTCAGATACGATATGCTATATAAGGTAGCTTATAAAGATCTTGATAAACTAGCAAACATAGACCGCTACAGCAAAGCTGATTTAAAAAGTAATACTATAGAAACATTTGAAGTTTCTCATAATTATTTTGTGACAGACCTAAGTGAAAACTTTAAAGCGGATAGAACCTGCGATAGAAGGTACTGGAAAAAAGACAGAAAACGTCTTAAAGGAGAACAATGGACAACGAATATAGGTTCATTATATTCTGGGGCCGGAGCAAGAACAAAACATCAGAAGAAGACTTTAGGGATATGGTGGAGAAATAAGACTCAAAGATTAAGACTGCGATTAAATGGTAATTATACTCAGGTTTTTCAAGGTATTCCACAACCTCCTATTGCGGTAAATGAAGATTCAGGATGGGCTACAGATGACGGTAGAGAAGCTTATACATTTGATTTTTGTGTAAACGTTAATTGTTCCTTTCAGATTAACAGCTTGACATCAACTCACGAGTGTACTTGTGATGATGGTAACTATGAATCTTGTACTATTGTCTTCTAAGTTTTATATATTCCAACTTAAATATATGACCAAAAATGGACTACTTAAAATTAAGTAGTCCATTTAATTTTCAGGAAACCCGTTAAATGAGGCTGTTTTCAATTCTTTATTTTCATCTTCATAAATAATATATACTTTGAGTTCAGGGTGTTTTAGTAAAAAATCCTTAGTGTCCTGAAGCCCCATAGTCATCAAAGCTGTAGCATAGGCATCTGCTTCCATACACGTATTAGTTATGACAGACACGCTAAGCAAATTTGACTTATGCGGATAGCCGGTTTTAGTATTAATTATGTGTGCATACTTATTACCTTCTTCATCAGTTTTATATTTTCTATAACTACCAGAAGTTGCCATTGCATTATCCGATAATGAAATTACCTTACTATACGATTGAGAGCCATCAAAATTAGGATCCTCTACACCAATTTTCCAGGGACTATTCTTAACTTGATTTTTACCCTTGACCCTTATTTCTCCGCCAATTTCCACAAGATAATTCGTATATCCTTTATGTTCTAAAAAATTTGCAACAACATCTACAGCATATCCCTTGGCCAGAGCGTTAAAATCAATAAATGTTTTTGGATCTTCTTTATAAATTTTTCCTTCTGCAAGCATTACCTTATCCAAACCAACGGATTTTAACAACGTTTTTATTTTTGCACTGTCCAGTGATATCACTTTCCCTTCAGGTCCAAAATCCCAGGCATTTACTAATACCCCGATAGTGGGATCAAAAGCTCCTTCAGTTTGTTTATGAATTCTTTTAGAAGCCTCAAAAACGTTTTTAAAATGTCTATCCACAACCACCGTTGTATCTCCTTGATTAATCTTTGATATATCTGAAGAATCTATGTAGGTAGACATAGACCTATTAATAACCTCAACTATACTATCATAAGATTTTGACAGATCTATATTTTCATTAGCCATAAATTGCACTGTGTAGCCAGTACCAAAAGCTTCTCCCTTAGTAAAATTTAGCTGTAGTTCAGTATTCTTATGTTCTTGTTTACAAGCCACAGCCAGCAAAAAAGAGCAAAAAATTAATATCAAATGTTTCATTAGGTTAGTTAGTTAAGTGATGATTCAATAGTTTGTAAACCTGCATACTCCAGCAGGTATTTTTCATTTAATAAAACGGGTTGAGTTGGATCATCTGCATTTCGTAAACCAACCCCCGCATAAAAAACTTTAGCATTCTGTTCTCTTGCATGTTTTTTAAAGCTTTCCATCCAAACCATATCATAATTATGAGGATTATCCGGATAACTCACCGCTCTTACAATAACAAAATAACGTTGATTTTTTTCATCAATGCATACAAATTGAGGATGTCTCCCTAACTGACTATTAACAGCTAAAAATTCATATCCATTCTTTTGTAATTCCTCACCCACTATATTCATCGCCAGATTATGAAGCTCCTGCTTATTCAATATCCTTGTCATAGGTACAAAGATATTGTTTATCCTACTTATTTAAAACGTATAAATATAGGTTCTTCAAAATAATAACCAGGTGTTGCAACGGGTTGCTTCTCTGAGAAACGATACCAGGGAGAAATTGATGATTCTACTGTATTTTTGAGTAAACATACACTTTGTGCAGGTGTGTAGCCTTGAACCATAGCAAATATCTTATTTCCTATGCCATCCCCAGCCTGATCCACTATAATGTTAATATGACCCGGAGTTCCGGGGTCTACCAACATATCACCGATTGTCACTTCAGAAAGAGGAATTTTTTCAAGCTCATTATACAATGACAATGTTCCTGAATAATTAAAAATTAAATTCAAATAATTATAAAAGTTACTTTCTGAATGATTTTCTGGTTTTGTCTTATGAAAGCTTACCTTATTGCCTCTTATATTAGGTCTGTATCCTTTAGCGTAATCAAGCCAAGAACAATAATGACCCGATGTAAATTCAAAACCTATCTCAGATTGCCTATTTTGTTGCCATAAGAATTCCGAACGCATTCGTATTAAAGCATCCGCGCATTGCTGTAATCCATTAGATGGCACATCAAGATCCAATATACCCTGATGCCAATCTTGTGCCCAAAATTCTTCACCTGTGTACGTGTAAATCTTGCTTCCATAAACTTTCAATGTATAATGCTGTAGATAATGTTGAAATGAGTTTTCTGAAGTTTGTACTCTACTATAACCTTCGGGAACTAAGATCCTTGTGGCAATCGTATTACCGCTTTTATTTATGAGCTCGCGCCCTATGTCATCACTCAGCTTATAATCTGGTTTTTGTTCCGCTAATTGAAAGTCATAATTCTGTCCCTTACAACCTGACAAAACCAAAAACACTATTAATAAATTAAAGTAATTCATTATCAAACATTTTATAAGAAACGCTAAAAAAACATCTCTGTTGCGAGAAACTCAACTATTGATGTAATAAAACTCAATTTATGAAATTCTTAACAAACACCTAACTAGAACCCTCTGTCCTTAAACCAAATACCGGTATTGAAGCTTTATTAATTTTAAAAATCAAAACGTATGAAAACTATAATTTTAAGTGTTTTTGCAGTTAGCTTCGCAATGGTATCCTATTCACAAGAAATAGAATTCAATGGCTTCAGTAAAGGAGATTTTGTAATCTCTGGTTCTGTTAACTATTACCACAGAAAGCATTCTTCTGAGTTTATAAGAAATGGAGAATCTTCTAATGATGAATACAAAACAAAGAATATATCTATTATTCCAGAAATTGAACATTTTATAAACCAGAACATATCATTAGGACTAAGAGCTGGTTACCTCTTTTCTGCGAACGAAAATAATATTCTTGATTCTAAAAACACAGATGAGGGCTACCTTTTAGGAATATTTGGTAAGTACTATTTTAATACTAAAAAACGAATTTCATTTTTTACAGAAACTTCTCTATCCTAATTCAAAAAGAAATGGTGAAAGTTTTTCACTGGATGAAAATATTCTGAATTCTAATTACATAAATGAACCCAAAACAATCTCATTTAGCTTCAGACCCGGAATAAATATTTTTCTGAATCAAAGGCTAGCATTGACCTCCACAATAGGGTAAATAAGTTATAATAGTTCCAGATCATCCTCCGAAGATTTAATAGACGATGATAAATTCTCCAATAAAAATAGATGGCTCGAAGCTTCATTAAACTTCGACAATTTCTATTTTGGAATCTTATATAGAATATAACAAATCAAAAAAGACCGATACAGTGTATCAGTCTTTTCATTTCTTTAATCAATTTCAGATTATCCTCCGAAATCATCAAATCTTATATTCTCATCCGGGATACCAAAATCTTCTCCCATTTTTTGAACCGCCTTATTCATTAATGGTGGTCCACAGAAATATAGTTCTATATCTTCAGGAGAATCATGCTTACTTAGGTAATTGTCAATAACACAGTTATGGACAAACCCAACGAAACCATCTCCTTCTTTATCGTCAAGATCTTTTTTAACTTTCCAGTTATCTTCTTCTAAAGGCTCTGATAATGCTATATAGAAGCTAAAATTAGGGAAGTCTTTTTCTAACTGATAGAAGTGGTCTAAATAGAATAACTCTCTCTTAGAACGACCTCCATACCAATAAGAAACTTTACGTCCTGTTTGCAAAGTTTTAAATAAATGGTACAAGTGAGAACGCATCGGTGCCATTCCTGCACCACCACCTACATATAACATCTCGGCTTCAGATTCATTTATAAAGAATTCTCCATAAGGCCCTGAAATCACCACTTTATCACCCGGCTTTTGTGCAAAGATATAAGATGATGCCACACCTGGATTAACATCCATCCAGCCATTTTTATTTCTATCCCAAGGTGGAGTAGCGATACGCACATTAAGCATAATATCTCTTCCTTCTGCAGGGTAAGAAGCCATAGAGTAAGCTCTCTCAACAGTCTCTGTATTTTTCATCACCAGAGGCCATAGGTTAAACTTATCCCATTCCATTTGAAATTTATCAGGAGTTTCGTGCTCCTCTGGGTGTGCAGTAATATCTATATCAGAGTATTTGATCTCACAAGGTGGTATTTCAATCTGAATATAACCTCCTGCCTTGTAATCCATATCCTCAGGGATTCTTACCACAAATTCCTTGATGAACGAAGCCACGTTGTAGTTACGAACTACTTCAGCTTCCCATTTTTTGATACCAAATACCTCCTCCGGTATCTCAATGTTCATATCTTGCTTCACTTTTACCTGACATGCAAGTCTGGCTCCGTGTTGTAATTCCTTTCTTGAAAAGTGAGGTGTCTCTGTAGGAAGTGCTTCTCCACCACCTGATAACACATGACACTCACACTGAATACAAGTACCTCCACCTCCACAGGCAGATGGTAAGAATATTTTTTGACTACCTAAAGTTGACAATAATGAACCCCCAGAAGGGACCTCGATTTCTTTCTCGCCATTGATGGTAATTTTTACCGGACCAGATGGCAATAACTTATCTTTAGCAAATAATAGTATACCTACTAAAATAAGCGTCAACGCTAAAAACGCTATAATCGTAATCGTAATCGTTCCGATTGTCGATGCTAAAAATATCATATTATTTAAGTATTGAAACGTTAGTATTTTCTACTACTTCTTTAGTAGCTTCTTCTTTTACTTCAACCTGAACACTTTGCTGCTCTTTTTTCTCTTCTTCATCTCCACCAGTAAGCATACCTCCAAAGCTCATAAACCCTATGGCCATTAAACCTGTTAGGATAAACGTAATCCCCAGACCTCTTAAAGGTGCAGGAACACTTGAATATCTGATTTTTTCTCTAATTGCCGCAATAGCTAGAATTGCTAAAAACCATCCTATTCCTGATCCTACTCCATAAACTCCAGCCTCAGCTATGTTTGCAAATTCCTTCTGTTGCATAAATAGAGATCCACCTAAAATTGCACAGTTTACCGCAATCAGTGGAAGGAAAATACCTAGTGAGTTATATAAAGAAGGAGAAAATTTTTCTACAACAATTTCCACTAGTTGAACCATAGTAGCAATTGTAGCGATGAAAAGAATAAAAGTTAGGAAGCTTAAATCATAATCCTCATAACCTTCACCTAACCAATACAATGCTCCTTCTTGTAAGATATATTTATCTAACAAAAAGTTTATTGGTACGGTAATAGCTAATACAAATATAACCGCCGCCCCAAGACCAACTGCTGTTGATACTTTTTTCGATACCGCTAGATAAGAACACATTCCTAAGAAGAATGCGAAAACCATATTATCTATGAAGATCGATTTTAAAAATAATTCTAAATATCCCATATGTTTTTATTTAATCACCCATAACGGATGAATTCTTACTAACGTCTAGTCTTCAATTAATGCTTTATTTCTACTTCTCTGAATCCAGATGATAATTCCTACAGTTATAAGAGCCATTGGAGCTAATACCATAAATCCGTTATTTTCATAACCAAAAGCATATAAACCTGTCTTTTCAATTGGATCTCCTAAAACCTTGAATCCAAATAAAGTTCCTGATCCTAACAGCTCTCTAAAAAACGCCACAATGATAAGTATAACACCATACCCTGCAGCATTTCCTATACCGTCAAGAAAAGATTTCCAAGGACCATTACCTAATGCAAAGGCTTCAAAACGTCCCATAATAATACAGTTTGTAATAATCAAACCAATAAATACTGAAAGCTGTTTACTTAATTCATAAGCGAAAGCCTTTAGCACCTGATCTACAATAATTACTAAAGCAGCAACAACTACTAACTGTACGATAATTCTAATTTTAGATGGAATAATATTCCTCATTAAAGAAATTACCACGTTACCCACACCCAATACAAATATCACAGAGATAGCCATAACTATTGATGGCTTTAATTGAGCTGTAATTGCAAGAGCAGAACAAATACCTAATACCTGAATAGTAATAGGGTTATTATCTGTTAATGGATCAGTAATAAGCTTTTTATTCTTCTTTGAAAATAAAGGTTCCTTAGGCTCCCTTACTTTTGTTTCAACTTTTTCTTGTACTTCTGCCATTGCATTTTATTTTAATGTTTCGAAATAAGGCATATACATTTTTATACCTTTTTTAACCATAGCAGTAACTCCATTACCTGTAATAGTAGCTCCTGCTAAAGCATCAACTGCATTATCATCCTTTCTGGTGTTCTTAGGATCTGCATTACCCTTCTTCACTTCAACTCCAACGTAATTGCCGTTTTCGTCTAAAATACTCTCTCCAATAAAGTCTTGTTCAAAATAAGCTTCTGTGATGTTAGCCCCTAAACCAGGAGTTTCTCCTTTATGGTCAAAAAATGCTCCAGAAATGTATTTGAAATCAGACCCTAATGAAATATACCCCCAGATTGCATCCCATAAACCATTACCACGCATTGGAACAATATAGTATTTCTTTCCATCTTTTTCTCCAACAAATAAAGGCATTTTTCTTTCATAAGAAGGGTCGTTTTTTAATTTATCGTTCTCCTTCTTAACATCAATATCAAAAGCCTTTATGGTCTTTTGTGCAGTACTACCTGTAACGATATACTGATTTTCTCCTACATACTGCTTGAACAACGTATCAGCTTTAGCTGCCGGCACAAACTCATTTGGATCATTTTCATCTGTAACTCCCATAGCAAACAAAATATTCTGTTGCTTTTCGGTTCTTTTATTATCTTTTATATTTCCTTTTAATGCAGATGCAGCAAAAGCAAGGAGTGCTCCTACTACCACTACCATCATTACAGAAAATATAACCGTATAACTGTTTTTATCTGTATTTAGAGCCATTTCTTAAGCTGTTTTAACCTTTAAACGTTTCATTCTTTTCTTAACATTTGCCTGTACTACATAATGATCAATAGTAGGCGCAAATACATTCATTAGCAATATTGCTAAGAAAACCCCTTCCGGATACGCAGGGTTAAATACTCTAATCAAAATAGAGATGAAACCTATTAAAAATCCGTATATCCATTTTCCTTTATTGGTTTGAGAACCTGAAACAGGATCCGTTGCCATGAAGACAACTCCAAATGCAATACTACCAATTATAAGGTGTTGCCAGAATGGCGTACTCATCAATCCATAGAACTTACTAGATTCTTCAATCCATCCTGCATCAACTATACCATTAAATATTAACCCCATTGCAGCTGCTCCTGCAAAACCACTAAGGATAATTCTCCAACTAGCAATTTTAGTAAAAATCAAAAATGCAGCTCCTACAAGTATCAAAAGTTTTGATGTTTCTCCAACAGACCCAGGAATAAAGCCATAAAAAGCTTCAGATATTGTGTAAGCAACTTCCTGGCCTTTAGCGGCTGTTTCTACTAGAATATCTTTGTTTTGTGCCAATCCTCCTAAAATAGTTTCACCAGAAATAGCATCCGGCGTACCTGCTCTATCGACTGCTTCATGAACCCACACTTTATCTCCGGACATCCACGTAGGATATGCAAAGAATAAGAAAGCTCTGATCGTTAAAGCAGGATTAAGAATATTCATTCCTGTACCTCCAAAAACTTCTTTACCGATAACCACTCCAAAAACTACGGCTACAGCAAGCATCCATAATGGAATATCAATAGGTACAATTAGAGGCACTAGCATACCTGTTACCAAATAACCCTCCTCAACTTCATGACCTTTAATGACCGCAAAAATAAATTCAACCGTAAGTCCTACAACATATGATACAATAACCAATGGTAAAACCGTAATTGCTCCTAATTGAAAATTATCCCAGTTTATAAAGTCTCTAAATAAAGAGAAATCTTGTGGAAATCCGTTGATTGCAGAATAATGTTGGTATCCTGCATTAAAAATACCAAATATTAAACACGGAATTAACGAGATAATAACCGTGTTCATTGTTCTTTTTAAATCATCAACAGCTCTGATATGAGATCCTGAGTGTGTAACCTCATTTGGAGTATATAAAAAAGTATGGAATGCATTAAATGCAGGTGCCATCTTTTTATCTTTATACTTTAGTTTAAGTTCGTGTAATTTTTTCTTTAGTCCCATAGCACTAACCAATTTCTTTAATCATTAAATCTAATCCGTCTCTAATAATCTTTTGATGAGGCTGTTTAGAAACACATACAAATTCAGTAAGTGCAAAATCCTCTGGAGCTACTTCATACATACCTAATTGCTCCATAGCGTCAAGGTCCTGAACTAAACAAGCTTTAAGTAACTGAAGTGGGTAGATATCAAAAGGAAAAACATCTTCATAGTTACCAGTAACCACGAAAGCCCTATGTTCTCCGTTAGTATTGGTATCTAGATCATATTTTTTATTAGGAAACAACCAAGAGAACGTAAGTGCTCTTGATGAAGATATTTTATTAAACACGGGCTTATTCCATCCGAAGAATTCATAATCATCCCCTTCTGGAATAACGGAAATCATATTATGATAGTAACCTAAGTGTCCATCTGGCTTAACATCTAATCCTGTCAAAACATCACCACTAATTACTCTAACATCATTATGTTTTAAGCCTGAATCATAGACAACTGTTGAAACTTCAGCTCCAATTTTAGTTGTATAATACTGAGGGTTTTTAACACAAGAACCAGCAAGAGCTATAGTTCTTTCGGCATTAAATTTACCTGTTAAAAGAAGTTCCCCTATGATTACCAAATCTTGTGGACTTACTACCCATACAGTCTCTCCCTTGTTAATAGGATCAACCTTAGCAATCTGAGCACCAACATTACCCGCAGGGTGTGGACCAGAAACTTTGTGTAAGGTAATGCCTTTTAAGCTCGCTAAAGGAGAATTACCATTCTTGCCTACTGACACATGAACTCCACCATCCGTTAACTTTCCTAATGCAGTAACTGCAGCCTGTAATTCTTCTTCCTTACCAGCAAGTACATAATCCAGATCTGCTGCTAGAGGCGCTGTAGCATACCCCGAAATAAAAATTGCCTTAGGAGCAACATTGGGTTTCGCTATTACATCATAAGGACGTTGTTTGATAAATGGCCAACATCCTGTTGCCAAAAGATGATTCTTCATCTGTTCTCCATCTAAAGAGGCTACATCAATCTTACCGTGATCAACATATTGCTGTTCTTTATCTGCAAGAATTTTAACTAAAAGAATTTTTCTTTTTGCACCTCTGACAATTTCTACTACCTCTCCACTGACAGGAGAAGGAAATAAAAGTTTATCATTAGCCTTAGAATGAAAGAGAGGCTCTCCGGCCTTTACCTCAGTACCTTCTTTTGCGATTACCTTGGGGATAATACCGTGGAAGTCATCGGGTCTTATCGCATAAACATTGCTTTTTGTAGCGCTTGAAGTCTTTTTTTCAGCTTCACCTACAAGCTTAATGTCTAAACCTTTCTTAATACGAATGTCTTTTGACATATTAATAGTCTAATTAATTAACTAAAAAAATCGTGCAAATTTACTAATTAAAAAATCGATGTGAAAGCACGTTAATAACGAAGAATTTATTTATAATCATTCTAAATAATATACGTTTCATGTTTTACCAAAAAACTAATAAGGCACGTATTTTGTTTATATTTACCCATAATTTAAAATTATGAAATTTAGTATTGTCAATTTTTTAGCTTTAGTATTCTTTATTCCTATCATTAGCATCGCTAACAATAAGCCAATAGAAGAAATCCAACCACCTGAACATATTAAGACCATACAATTTTTTGGCGATTCAGAATTCTCAGGAACGCCGATTATAAAACTAGGAGAACCCTTAAAACTTACTTTTGATGATATCAATGGTAATGAAGCTGATTATTATTATAAAATATCTCATTACAATTTTGATTGGACACCTTCTGCTTTATACAAAAATGAATTTTTAGACGGCTTTGATGATGTTAGAATTTTTGAATATGAGAATTCCTTCAATACTTTACAATTATATAGCCACTATATGCTTTCTATACCTAATCAGGATACAAGGAGCTTAAAAGTAAGTGGAAACTATATGATAACCATTTATGATAAAAATAGTAATCCTGTTTTTTCAAGAAAATTTATCGTTTATGAAGATTTGACTACAACTAGAGCATACGTTAAAAGAAGTAGGAACCTTGAGTTTATAAACATAAAACAATCTGTACAGTTTGAGGTTACCTCTCCTAACTTAATTCTTAGAGACCCTGAAAGGACGGTCAAAACTATGATTATACAAAATAATGATATTAACACAGCGATAACCGGCCTTGTACCTCAATACACAATTACCAATACTTTGATTTATAAATACGATCAGGAATCCAGTTTTTATGGAGGTAATGAATTCTTATTCTTTGACAATAAAGAAATCAGATCTGCTACTGCCAATATACAGACTGTAGATCTTCAAGAGCTTTACCATCACTACCTATACGCAGATATCGTTAGGGCTAACAGACGGTACACTTATAACCCTGATATCAATGGAAATTTTGTTGTGAGAAATTTAAGAGGAGACAATAGCAATGTAGAGGCTGATTATGTATGGATGCATTTTGTTTTGGAATGTTATGAAGCTCTGGGAAATGGAGAAATTCACATTTATGGCAATTTCAACAATTACACACTGGACGAATCTACCAAGCTAAGATATGACAAATCCACTGGTAAATATTATTTAGATAGACTCTTCAAACAAGGTTTCTATAATTACAGATATGTATTACGTCATCCTGATGGGAGCATTGAACCTGGTTTTATTAGCGGTAATTTTGATGAAACTGAAAATGAATATACTATTATTACTTATTACAGAGCCCCGGCAACCAGGTATGATCGCATAATAGGTGTAGGTAGTGCCAATTCATCTAACATTACAAATTAAAGATCACAATTCATTACCGAAAAATAATCTTTCTTATTTTTACTTTCTAGAAACTAACCAGGAATACAGACCAACCCATCATGAAAGACCAAGGACGTTTTCTAAAAAAGTATAGAGGTA
>NZVW01000043.1 GCA_002697475.1 Aquimarina sp.
ATAATCGGTTTTAAATTCTGCGTTTCGTGTCGAATTTCGAGTGGAAATCGTTTTTTGATAGTAGATGGACAATGGGTACTCGTGGTTTTTGCGATTTTTGATTAAAATTATCGAAAAAATAAGTATATTGCTTGTAACAACACTACTTCCCATCAATATGCAATAATTTTCCTTTACACAGGAAAAGAAATGCCAGATCATAACCTGATCGAAAATAAAATAAAAAAGCTTTTATCCAGTTTTATGGAAAGAGAGCTAAATTAATAGCAATTTTAAAGATAGTTATAGATGAAAAATCTTAAAAAAACAGTTCTTTTTACAACAGCTGTACTTATTATTTTTATCAGTACCGTAAGTTTTAAATCGGACTTTTTTGAAATAGCAAAGCAAATAGAAATATTTACAACCATGTTTAAGGAATTAAACATGAACTACGTAGATGAAACCAATCCCGCTGAGCTTATGGATACAGCTATCACAGCAATGTTAGATGATCTGGATCCATATACAAAATTTTGGAATGAACAAGACGTTGAAGCTTCGAAAATCAGAAATTCAGGAGAGTATACCGGTATTGGAGCCTCAGTAAAAACTACAAAGGACAAGATCGTAATCATAGAGCCTTACAAGAACTATCCTGCAGACAAAGCAGGTCTAAAAGCAGGAGATGAAATTATTCAGATAGGTGATATAAAAGTTTCTGAATTTAGTGAAGATGCCGGAGAGCTTTTAAAAGGATCCACTGGATCCACTGTGGACATTAAATATGTAAGACAAGGAGAAATTAAAGAAACAGTATTAACAAGAGATGAAATTGAAGTTGATGCCGTTCCTTTTTATACTTTGTTAGAGGATAATACAGCCTATATTGTACTTTCAAGATTCAACGAAAAAGCTTCAAAAGAAACCGTTTCTGCACTTAAAGAATTGAAAGCGAAGGGAGCTGATAAAGTGATTCTAGATCTAAGAGGTAACCCAGGAGGATTGCTTAGTGAGGCTATAAATGTCACCAATATATTTGTGCCAAAGGGCGAGCTTATTACAACTACAAAATCTGTAGTCAAGAAATATAATAAAGAATATTTTACACAAAAAAGCCCTATCGATACTGAAATACCTCTGGTTGTTTTAGTCAATGGAAGAAGTGCTTCAGCTAGTGAAATTGTAGCAGGGAGTATTCAGGATCTTGATAGAGGGGTTGTCATTGGTGCCAGAAGCTTTGGTAAAGGCCTTGTTCAGCGTCCTAAAAAACTTACTTATGGTACCCAAATAAAAATTACAATATCAAGATATTATACACCGAGCGGAAGGTGTATTCAGGCATTGGACTATTGGAATAGAGACAAGAACAACAATGCTATAAAAATTAATGAAAAGGATTTCAAGGCATTTAAAACAAAGAACGGTAGAACTGTTTATGATGGAGGAGGAATACAACCAGATATTGAATTAGAGAGCTCTAAATACAGTGATATCACTACAGCTTTATTACAATCTGATGCTATCTTTGACTATGGAACCAAGTATTATTATTCCAATCAATTAAAGGATATTGCAGATTTTAGTTTTGGGGCTAAGGACTTCGATAGCTTTAAACAGTTTTTAAACTCTTCCAACTTTGATTATGAAACTGAAGCAGAGAAAAGCTTAAAAGAGTCTTTAAAAATAGCCAAAAAAGAATCTATGGGGTCAGATATCATTGCCGGATATGAAAAGCTCTTAAATGACATTAAAAACAGTAAAAAAGTAGCATTAGATAATTATAAGCAAGAAATCATTCCTCTGCTTAAAGACGAAATTATAAAAAGATACTTTTATCGTGAAGGGCTCTATGACTATTACGTTAAAAATAATGCTGAAATATTAAAAAGTAAAGAAGTTCTTAATAATACTAAAACTTATAATGAAATTCTTAAATAGTTATTTAAGAGACATAATAAGTTTAAAACTATATGAAAACCGGCGAATGCCGGTTTTTTTTATGTCCTGATCATACCAATATGTGGTATGCCGTCTTCGAGATACTCTTCCCCTACTCTTTTAAAATTATGAGAATTATAAAACTTCTCTAGATAACATTGTGCAGAAATCTTAATAGATTTTGTTTTAAAATGGGTATGAACTGCCTCTACACTTTCCTTCATTAAATGATGCCCATATCCATATTTACGTTCGCTACTCTTAACCACTACTCTACCTATACTTGCATAATCCTTAAAATAGTCATTAACACCAAAAATTCTTGTATAAGCTACTATAACATCATTCTTAACTCCCAGAACATGTAATGCTTTTTGGTCTTTGTTATCAACGTCTTGATATACACAATCTTGCTCTACCACAAAGACTTCTGCTCTTAGCCTTAAAACTTCATAGAGTTCATCAATCGTTAAATCATTGAATTTTTTTACTTTAAAACTAATCTCCATTGCTAATCCTGAACTATAATGTTTTTATCATCTTTCTTATCGTACTCTGGCTGAAGTGTTACATGATTTATTTCATACTCCTGGTGTAAAAGCTTTTCTATTTTGATTAAAATTAAACCAAACTCCGAAACAGTAATGTCTTTATTAAAATCTATATGTGCTTCCAGGTGTGTTTCTGTTTCATTGAGTTGCCAAACATGAATATGATGAATACTATTAACTTCTGGCATTTTATTAATCCTTTCTGCTAGTTCGTCAATAGCTACATTATCCGGTGTAAAAAGCATAAGCATTTTAAACGAGCTTTTTAATAAATCATATCCCACATAAATAAGATAAATAGCAATAGCAAGGGTTAATATACTATCAATGATATAAATCTGATAATACTTCATTAATAATCCCCCTATGAGTACCGCTACTGAAGCCATCATATCAGTTATTAAGTGCAGATATGCAGACTTCATATTCATATTATGGTTTTTCTCCTTTCTTAAAAGAAGAACGCTAAAACCATTGCCTAAAATCGCTACTGAAGATAGAATAATAACTAATAAACTTTCTATTTTCTGAGGGTTTTGAAAACGTTCTACTACTTCAAAAATTAAAAGAATAGCTACAATTACAAGGGTTGCTGAATTAATGAAAGCCGCCATTATTTCTGCCCTCTTAAAACCAAATGTTTTATTGATTGAAGCCTTCCTTCTAGCAATTCTATTAGCAAAATAACTAACTACTAATGAAATAACATCACTAAAGTTATGCAGTGCATCTGATAATAAGGAAAGACTTCCTGAGAGTAATCCACCAATAACCTGTGATACAGTAATAAGAATATTAAGAACAATAGATAACAACAAATTTTTGCCACTAACTATACTATGAGAATGGTTATGGTTATGGGATCCTGACATATATTATTTACACATCGGAATTTTATCAACCCGTTGTAAATGTCTGCCCCCCTCAAAGTTTGTATTTAAAAAAGTTTTAACCATATCTAATGCCTGGTGCTCCGAGGTAAACCTTGCAGGTATACATAAAATATTAGCATCATTATGCTGACGTGTTAGCTCAGTTAATTCCTTAGTCCAGCACAATCCAGCCCTAACATTTTTATATTTATTAGCAGTCATAGCTACGCCATTTCCACTACCACAGATCAAAATTCCATATTCAACTCTATCCTTGTCAACATCATCAGCAACGGGATGTACAAAATCCGGATAATCCACACTGTCAGAACTATCAGTCCCATAATTAGTTACCTCAAATCCCTGATCTTCTAGATATTTCAAAATACTAAACTTATAAAACGTACCCGCGTGATCGTTACCTATTGCTATTTTCATGATTATATTTCTTTGTCACAAAGATAACTGATAATTAAAATCCTGAAAACAATCTTCCAAGTAAGATTTATGTGGTGTTAATAAAGTATGATTCTTTGTTAATAGTATGTGTTAATAAGTTGTTTCTAAATTACAGAAAGTATTTTTTGAGAATTAAATTAATATTCCAATATGTCCAATAGATTTTATTATCAAAATATTAGGTTAAGTTTTTTTAGTTATTTTTTTAAATATAAAATCTATGATATTAACTATGGTTTTACCTTAAAAAAATTAAAAAAAGAGTGCTGTTGATAAATATGAACAAGTGTTAATAAACTTATAAAAAAATCAGTAGATCAGTTACTTAGATTTCTTATAAACTGTTGAAATCTGACTAACAAATTACACTAACTTAAAAAACAAATTTTTTACATAAAAGTTATACCGCTATTCACACTACACCATCATCACTATTAATTTTTTTAAAGAAAGAAAAAGAAAAAAGATTATTAAATATAATGTTAAGAACTAAAGAAAATACTAAACTATGTTTAAATGAGAATTGTAATTTAGATCTTCTATTATTTTTAAAACTTTGTGTTTGTCTAAAGGATGTACTTTAAGGTGTATACCTCCTAGAGCATTTGAATAAAATGGGAAAACCTGAATCATTGTTTCATTTTCAAAGAAGTATTGTATGCATTGTTGATCCATTAGTAATCTTAATACTGCATATTCATGAGGATAGGTAAAGACAGCTACTGAAACAAAATTATGCATGAAAATGTAAGTATAGAAATAAAAATAATTTAAGATGCTACAATAATTAAATATAGTAAATTAATACTTATTGACTTAAATCTGAAACTTCAATGTTATTTTCTGAAAATGAATTGTACTCTACAGAACCGTCAGTATTGTTTTTATTATCGAGATTAGTTCCTATATATAATGAAAATGAGTAGACACCAATCAGAACGATTAGGAGGAAAAGAAGGATAATCTTATATATTTTTTTTAGATTCTTCATTCGTGGTTATTACTGCGTCTAAAACAGAAACATATAACTTAAAATTAAGAAATTTTTAAGAAAATAAAATGTTTTTTGAGAACTTTTTTATGGCTTAAAGTTTAATTAATAATTAAAGTGGCTTTATATTTAGTAAAGGTTGAAAGATAAACTGTACTTTTATCTACATAAATTACAAATACTTAATGAATAAAAGAAGAAGAGGAAATAATAAGAAAAAAAGTGTAAAAATTGCTAATCTAACTCAGGGTATTCTCAAAATACTAAAATCAGATGCTAACAAGACCTTTAACTATAAACAAATAGCTGCCAAATTTGGTGTTGACGATCCCAGCAGTAGAAATCAAATAATTAAAAAATTAGCTCAACTCGCTGCTAAAAAACAGATAGAAGAAGTTGAAAGAGGTAAGTTTAAAATAGTTTTAGGTGGTAATATATACACAGGAAAATTAGAAGTTACATCAAAGGGTTCTGGGTACGTTATCGTTGAAGAGCTCGAGGATGATATCTATATACCGGCGAACAATTTAAATAAGGCATTGGATGGTGATGAGGTAGAAGTTTATATTTATAAACGTAAGCGAAGAGGAAAAAGTGAAGGGGAAATATCAAAAGTTATTACGCGCAAGAGAGATGAATTTGTAGGAGTAATTGAAATTCAAAAAAACTATGCCTTTGTCAATACTCAGGATGGTAAAATGTATACCGATATTTTTGTACCTAAGAATAAGATAGGTACAGCAGAAGATGGAGACAAAGTGTTGGTTAAGTTAGAGGACTGGCCGGATAAGGCGGACTCTCCTTTTGGAAAGATAGTTAAAGTACTTGGTAAACCCGGAGAGCATGATACAGAAATCCATGCTATTTTGGCTCAATATGGTCTACCGTATGAATTTCCGGAAGAAGTGGAAGAATTTGCTAATCAATTAGATACCTCGATAAAGGAGGAAGAAATAAAAAAGAGAAGAGATCTTAGAGAAACTTTGACTTTTACCATTGACCCTAAGGATGCAAAGGATTTTGACGATGCTCTGTCATTTAAAGTGTTGGAAAATGGTAATTATGAAGTTGGAATTCATATTGCAGATGTATCGCATTATGTAAAACCGGGTACACCATTGGATGATGAAGCATATGAAAGAGCCACCTCAGTTTATCTGGTAGATAGGGTAGTGCCTATGTTACCTGAGATACTTTCAAATAATGCTTGTTCATTAAGACCTCACGAAGAAAAATATACGTTTTCGGCTATTTTTGAATTAGATAATAAAGCTAATGTAAAAAATCAATGGTTTGGAAGAACAGTAACGTATTCTGATGCCAGATTTGCATATGAAGAAGCTCAGCATATTATTGAAA
The DNA here is from genome assembly GCA_002697475.1 of Aquimarina sp. GTDB lineage: Bacteria > Bacteroidota > Bacteroidia > Flavobacteriales > Flavobacteriaceae > Aquimarina. The sequence continues at coordinate 6,153 of NZVW01000043.1, forward strand.
CTTCAAATAATAATATTCCAGCAGAAATATCATTAACAGGTAAAGAATATGAAGCAGATCCTGGTGTTGCTGAGGCCATCTTAAAGCTTGATGAATTGGCTAAGATTATGCGAGCTAATAGAATGCGTCACGGAGCTATTTCCTTCGATAAAGTAGAGGTAAAATTTAATCTAAATGAAAACAATGAGCCAGTAGGAGTGTTTTTTAAGACTTCTAAGGACGCAAACAAACTTATTGAGGAGTTTATGTTACTGGCCAATAAAAAGGTAGCAGAATATGTAGGAAATCCTTCAACCGGGTTGAAAGAAAAGAAAACTTTTATCTATCGTATCCACGATGAACCAGATGATGAAAAGCTTGCTTCTTTGCAAAACGTTATCAAGAGATTTGGTTATAAATTAAATTTAAAGGATAGGAAATCTACTACGCAATCCTTAAATACGTTATTGAAAGACGTTCAGGGAAAAAAGGAACAGAATCTTGTAGATACTTTAGCTATAAGAAGTATGAGCAAGGCTGAATATAGTACGCATAATATTGGGCATTATGGTCTAGCTTTTGACTATTATTCGCATTTTACATCACCTATACGTAGATATCCTGATGTAATGGTGCATAGATTACTGCAGCATTATCTTGATAAAGGTAAATCAGCCTCTGAAGAAGAATATGAGGAAAAATGCAAACATAGCAGTGATATGGAGAATCTTGCTGCGAATGCAGAAAGAGATTCTATCAAGTACATGCAGATAAAATTTATGAAGGATCATCAGGACGAAGAGTTTCTGGGAGTAATATCTGGTGTAACTGAATGGGGAATTTATGTAGAGATTATCAGTAATAAATGCGAGGGAATGATTAGATTAAGAGATATGACTGATGATCACTATGTATTTGATCAGGATGAATATGCCGTAATCGGACAGAGAAGTAAAAAAGTATATCAATTAGGTGATGAGGTATACGTCAAAGTAAAGAATGCTGATCTTATCAAAAGACATCTGGATTTTGTCCTTATCGGAGCTAAGGATGATATGTGATAATCAAAAGAAAGGCTAAAATTTAGTGGTTAACCAATAGAGTTAACTCTTAATTATTTTAAGTAAGTTGTATTTTCTAACTTTGTAAATATAGATATTAGATAAACTTATGTTTCAAGACGCACAGGCAGCAATAGTATTAGGATTTTTTCTAGCTTTTCTAATAGGTCCTGTGTTTTTTGTTCTTTTAGAAACTGCTGCTATTAAAGGATTTAGAGCTGCATTGGCTGTAGATTTTGGAGTGATACTGGCAGATATAGTCTTTATTCTTATTGCTTATTTTAGTACCAATAAAATCCTTGAGAAGATAAAAGACGATCCGGCATTATTTATTTTTGGAGGAATGCTTTTGACTGTATATGGCGTAATATCTTTCATACAGGAAAAGAAAAACTATAATAAATTAAGGGATACTTCCGTTGAGATCATCAATAAGCATAATTATTTTAAATTATTTGCTAAAGGTTTTATTCTCAATTTTATAAATATTGGTGTTTTAGGGTTTTGGGTAGGTGTTATCATTGTTATAGGACCACAGTTAGATATGAATACCAATAGAATTGTTACATTCTTTGTAATGGTTTTAGGTACTTATCTTGTGATTGATATTCTTAAAATGTTATTGGCAAAAAGGTTAAAAAGAAAGCTAACACCAAAAAGAGTATATATTATAAAAAGATTGATAAGTATTATATTAATAATCTCTGGTGTATTTTTAATACTAAAAGGAGTAATACCTGACAATGTGGAGAAAAGATTGCAAAATGAGATTGAGAAAATAACTCCTTCTCAAAACTTTTAAGATATAAAAAAAGCTTATACAATATTGTATAAGCTTTTTTGGAGGTGTCGAGCGGATTCGAACCGCTGTAGATGGTGTTGCAGACCACTGCCTAGCCACTCGGCCACGACACCCTTTTGTCGTTTGGAACGCAAAAGTAAAAAAATAATAACAACCTGAGAAATGATTTTAGGTTAAAACTGCTATCTTTTTTTAGTTCTTCTTATGGTAACCATCTCTACATTACCTCCTATGGGAGGATTTATTTTAGATACATCAACTGTAACCTTTTCAACCATAGAGATTTCGTCTAATATACGAACTAATATTCGTTCTGCAGCATGTTCTAATAATTTAGAACGAATTGCCATTTCTTCCTTTACAATTTTATTTAAATGAACATAATCTACCGTATCTGATAACTTATCTGAAGCTGCCGAATCTGTAAGATCAGCTTTAACAGTTAAATCTATACGGTAATCAGAACCAATTTTTTTCTCTTCTACTAAACATCCATGATATGCATATACCTTGATGTTTTTAAGTTTTATTAGACCCAATTTCTTTTTTGGCAAAGTTACAAGATTAGATTTTAAGTTTTCTAAGGTAAACGACCCAATTTTTTAAGTATTTCAGACTTAACATTAGATCATTGAGATTATAATTTTAGTAGTTTTGTACTTTATTAGAAATTAGCAATACTACCTGATTTCATTGTGTATTAATGGAACTAAAAAGGGTAGGGGTTAATAATTTTATATTATGATAGAAGAAAAAAAGTCTTTAAACTTTATAGAGCATATAATAGAGGAGGATTTAAGTAATGGAATGGATAAGGATAATCTTAGATTTCGTTTTCCTCCTGAACCTAATGGTTACCTACACATTGGGCATACAAAGGCAATAGGTATTAGTTTTGGATTAGGATTGAGATATAACGCACCTGTAAATCTTAGATTCGACGATACTAATCCTGCTAAAGAAGAGCAGGAGTATGTGGATGCAATTAAAGAGGACATCTCTTGGTTAGGCTATAAGTGGGATAAGGAATGTTATTCTTCTGATTACTTTCAGCAGCTATATGATTGGACAGTTCAATTAATCAAAGACGGTAAAGCATATGTGGACTCTCAAACTTCTGAAGAAATAGCTGAGCAAAAGGGTACAACAACTGAACCGGGAAAGAATAGTCCTCATAGAGATAGATCTGTTGCAGAAAATCTGGATCTTTTTGAAAGAATGAAGAATGGGGAATTTGATGAAGGCGCACATGTAGTAAGGGCAAAGATTGATATGGCGGACCCAAATATGCTAATGCGTGATCCATTGATGTATAGAATATTGAAGAAAAGTCACCATCGTACAGGTGATGAATGGTGTATTTATCCTATGTATGACTGGACTCATGGAGAAAGCGATTATATAGAAAGTATATCTCATTCTCTATGTTCACTGGAATTTAAGCCGCACAGAAAATTATATGATTGGTTTCTGGATCAGGTATATACTGATGGTATGAGACCTAAACAACGAGAGTTTGCCAGGTTAAATCTTAGCTACACTATAATGAGTAAGCGCAAGTTATTAAAACTGGTGGAAGAAGGTATAGTTTCAGGTTGGGATGATCCCAGGATGCCTACAATTTCAGCACTAAGAAGAAGAGGATATACACCGGATTCTATCAAAAAATTTGTAGAAACAGTAGGAGTGGCCAGACGCGAAAATGTAATTGATGTTTCATTATTAGAATTTTGCGTAAGAGAAGATCTAAACAAGAAAGCACCCCGTGTTATGGGTGTAATAGATCCTGTTAAATTAATAATTACAAACTATCCTGAAGGAGAGACAGAGTGGTTAGAAGCTGAGAATAATCCTGAGGATGAAAGTGCCGGTTATAGACAAGTACCTTTTTCTAAAGAGCTATATATCGAAAAAGAGGACTTTAAAGAAGAAGCTAATCGTAAGTTTTTCAGATTAACTTTAGGTAAGGAAGTAAGATTAAAAAATGCTTATATTATTAAGGGTGAATCTGTTATTAAGAATGAGAACGGTGATATTATAGAAATACACTGTACTTATGATCCAAAGAGTAAGTCGGGTAGTGGTACTGAAGAATCAAAACGAAATGTAAAAGGAACATTGCATTGGGTTTCAGTTAATCATGCAATTGAAGCAGAGATTAGAATGTACGATAGACTTTTTATGCATGAGTCACCTGATGGTGGTAAGGATAAGGATTTTATGGAGTACTTAAACCCTGATTCATTAAAAATTACTAAGGGATATCTGGAACCAAGTTTAAGTGATGTTAAACATTTAGAACAGTTTCAATTTCAGAGAATAGGATACTTTAATGTTGATCCTGATAGTAAATCTGGTGCGCTGGTGTTTAATAAAACTGTGGGTTTAAAGGACACCTGGGCAAAGCAGGAAATAAAGGAAACTGAAGCACCTAAGAAACAGGCCGTGCAATCTCATGAAGGGCCTAAAAAGTTGGGAATTGATGAAGTTAAAAGAGCAGGGAAGAAGTATACCAACCTTCCTGAGGACAAGAGATTGAATCTTAAAGCTACGATTCAGGAAGCTGCTAAAGAGGTGAGATTGGAAGAGCTTGAAGACCTGTACGGTACTGCAACCAAGAAAGTAGGTACCAGAATAGCTGTTTTAATTGCTTTAGCGGTAGTCTTAGAAAAGAATGGTTTAGAACCTAATAAAGATGCTAAAGAATATATTTTAAAAGCTCTTGATGATGATAATGAGCTACTAAAGGAAGAAGCAATTATTTTAAAGGACAAGTACAGTATTTAGTAACATAAAAAAAGCCTCTATCATAGAGGCTTTTTCATTAACTGTCTTCGGCAATTTGTTGATCAGCCGGTATTTTTATTTCTGTTTTAAAGTCAGGAAATAATCGTTGAGTATCCTCATCATTGAGTAGTTTATTAGACTCAATGAAATACCATTGTTCTTTCTCCTGATCATAAAACCCAAATAAGGAACTTTTTAAAGTAATTTTTCTACCATTAAAATCCATTTTTATCGTATTCTTCACTAAGCATCTATATTCATCATTTTCTTCTATTACCTCAGTAACATCATCAACTTCAGAACTTAAAATCTTTATTTTCTGTGCATTCATTGTTCTGTAGATATCTTCCATGGCAGAAATCAAATCATCTTTTCCGTAGGTATTGACGATTTTTGGATGTGTATGTTTAAGTATCAAATTATAATCTCTTTGTAAAGATGCTTGAGAAACTACTTCTGCATCTTTTAGTGCAGACTTTTCTAATTTTCTCAAACTTTGCGAAGAGCATATTGAAGAAACTAATATAAGTAGTAGAAGTAAATAGTTTTTCATTATTATAAGTAATTATTATTGTATGTGAAAATTTATAGTTTTTATTTATTAAAAATAAGTAATATATTTTGATTTTAAGAGATTATATTTTTTGTACAAGGTGATTCATCCTTTCATTAGAAAAACGTGTTTTAAAACGTCTTATTTTAATTTTAGTAATTTTTTTTACAAAAATAGGCATTAAAAATAAAAAACCCAATCTATTATAGATTGGGTTGATTTTTTAAATAATATTAATCAATTTTACTTATCCTTAGACTTATTCTGATTTTTTTGATTTTGTTCTTTCATTATTTCACCAATTTGATTTGAAGCGGTGAAAGACGCTATCATATTATTTAACATGTCGCTACCCGCCTGAGGAGTATTAGGTAACAGAATCAGGTTGCTATTGGATTCTTCACCAATAGATTGTAATGTATCATAATGCTGGGTGACTACTATTAAAGCAGACGCCTCTTGAGAATTTATACCAACGTTGTTTAAAACCTCTACACTTTCTTCAAGGCCTCTTGCTATTTCCCTTCTTTGATCAGCAATACCCTGCCCCTGAAGTCTTTTACTTTCTGCTTCAGCTCTGGCTTTAGCTACAATTTTAATTCTCTCAGCTTCTGCTTCATATTCAGCTGCAATCTTTTCTCTTTCAGAAGCATTAATCCTATTCATAGCGGCTTTTACCTGAGGATCAGGATCGATATCCGTTACTAAGGTTTTAATGATGTCATATCCATAATTGATCATGGCTTCATTCAATTCGGCTTTTACAGCAATAGCGATATCATCTTTTCTTTCGAAAACATCATCTAGTTTCATTTTAGGAACTTCAGCTCTTACTACATCAAATACATACGAAGTTATCTGATCATGAGGGTTTTCTAGTTTATAGAATGCATCATAGACTTTTTCCTTTATTACTTGAAATTGAACGGAAATTTTTAATCTTACAAAAACGTCATCTTTAGTTTTGGTTTCAACAATAACATCTAATTGTTGTATTTTAAGATTTATTCTACCTGCTATACGATCAATGAAGGGTATTTTAAGCTGTAATCCTGAACTTCTTGTGCTCGCATACTTCCCGAACCTTTCGATTACCACAGCGGTTTGTTGTTTAACAACAAAAAAGGTTGCTAATAGTAGGAAGAAACCAATTATAAAAAACGGTACTAAAAAAATCATTCCCATAGTTGTAATATTTAAAATGTTGATAGTTATAAATGTAAACCTATTTACTTTGAAATAGTAATAAATGCCGTAGAGATCTGAGAATTTCCAGATCCAAAGGCAACAGAAACTACTTCGTATCCATCTTTGGACACCTTATTAAGTGTTTCTTCAACTTCTTTACGTAGTTTTTCTGTAGACCAAATGTTTGATAATTTAAGAACTTTGAACTCTTTTGCCATTGTTATAATAATTGATGTTCTTATTATATATGTATCAAAAAATGCAAAAATGTTACTTAGAGAAATAAAAAAACCAGTAAATCATAATGATTATACTGGTTTGATATATATAATTCTTTCGTTTTTTAGCTATTGTTTATGAAGTATTCAATTCTTCTAATTGATTCTTCTTTTCCCAAAATAGCACAGATTTCGAAAAGGTCAGGTCCTTGTAATGATCCCACTAAAGCCAAGCGTAGTGGCATCATAACTTTACCAAATCCAATTTCTTTTGACTTAATCCAATTTTTTACAGTATCTGAGATGGTTGTGGACTCGAAATTATTTATAGATTTCAGAATATCAGTGAGCTCTTGCATCAGTTCTGAAGTGTCTTCCTTTATGGCTTTTTTCAAATCTTTTTCATCGTACTGTGTAGGAGATTCAAAATAAAATACACTTAGGTCCCATAGATCTTTAGTAAAAATTGCTCTTTCTTTTATGCTTAAAACAATTTTCCGAACATCAAGATCAGTTGTGATTTGTTTTTCTCTAAGTATCTCTTCAAATTGTTCCACGAAAAACGAATCATCTTTCAATTGTAAATGCTGTTGCTGAAACCAAAGACTCTTCTCGGGGTCAAATTTGGCACCAGCTTTATTTACTCTTGATAATTCAAAAGATTCGATAAGTTCTTCAAGACTGAATATTTCTTGTTCAGTACCTGGATTCCAACCTAAAAAAGCTAACATATTAATAACTGCTTCTGGTAGGTAACCATCTTCTTTGTATCCTGATGCTATTTCATTAGTTTTAGGATCTGTCCATTGTAATGGAAATACGGGAAATCCACCAGCAACTCCGTCCCGTTTACCGAGTTTTCCTTTACCTGTAGGTTTTAGAATTAGTGGCAGATGAGCAAAATGAGGAATATTCCATTTAAAGGCTTTGTAAAGAAGGACGTGGAGTGCAAGAGAAGGCAACCACTCTTCACCACGAATGACGTGTGTGATTTCCATTAAATGGTCGTCTACTATATTTGCTAAATGATAAGTAGGCATACCATCACTTTTAAAAAGTATCTTATCGTCTAGAGTAGAAGTATTGATATTAATGTCTCCTCTGATTTCATCTTTTAAATCTAACATAGTATTTTCCGGTACCTTGAAACGTATTACATAAGGATGGCCTTCGGATAATTTCTGTTGTACTTCTTGCTCAGTTAAGTGAAGTGAATTTTGAAGTAAATTTCTATTGTGCCAATTATAGATGAAAGTTTCTCCTTTGGATTCATATTCCTTTCTTAGTGCATCTAGTTGTTCCGGAGTATCAAAAGCAAAGTATGCTTTATCTTCAGCAATTAACTGATCGGCATAATTTTTATATAGAGACTTTCTCTCACTCTGTTTATATGGACCAAATTGTCCTGGCTTATTAGGGCCTTCATCATAGGGTATATTACACCAATCTAAAGAGTTGTTTATGTATTGCTCAGCGCCTTCTACAAATCTACTTTGATCAGTATCTTCTATTCTTAAGATAAATGTACCATTGTGTTTCTTCGCAAAAAGATAATTATATAAGGCGGTTCTGACACCACCAATATGTAGGGGGCCGGTAGGGCTAGGAGCAAATCTTACTCTTACAGAATTCATAGTGTGTATTATAAATTTTGTGGCAAAGATAAGATGTTGCTATAGGTTTTAAAACATATATAGAATTAATCTGTTACTAATTTATATAGGTTTCATATGTTCAGGAACTTTGTTATTCATTATTTTAAACCAAAGAGGTGGAATTAGACTTAATAACATAGAGCCAGGATAACCAAAAGGCAGTTGTGGACTTTCGTCATAATGATCTAGAATTTGATACTTTTTAGATGCTTTATAATGATAATCACTGTGTCTGGTTAGTTCATATAAAACAATGCGACCTAAACTATGATTAGAATTCCAGGAATGTATTTCAGAAACTCTTTCATATCTGCCGGATGATTTTTTAAATCTTCTAAGGCCATAGTGTTCTATATAATTTATAGTTTCTAATAGTAGGAAACCAACAATTCCAGAGGCTATAGCTATTATTAATCCGGATATTCCAAAACCAATGAATATTGCAGAGAGATAAATAATTGTAATAACGGAATACCAGAACATATCATTAGTAATAGACAGAAAGTTCTTTTCATTAGTTTTTAGAAGACGGAATTGAATCTTCCAAGCATTTAAGTATTGGTGGGGTACGGAATTCATCCAGAAAATATATAAGGGTTGATTATATTTTGCCGTTGCCGGATCTTCTTCAGTGGCGACATTGAGATGGTGACCATAATTATGCTCTATAAAGAAGTGCATATATAAAGAAGGAAGCAATAATAGCTTACCAATAAATCTATCGGTATTTTGTCTATGGCCTAATTCGTGTCCTACATTTATACCATTAGTACCCAGTACGATTCCTGTCGTGAATACGATGCCAATGATCTCATAGGTAGCTAAGTTTGATATTTGATTTATATATAAGGCAAAGAGTAGAGTACCGTATGTGATAGGAAGATTAAGATAAAGTAGCCAATCGTAAACTTTATTTTTTAATTTTTGATTATGCACTTCTTCAGAAAGGTTTTCAGTTGATTTAGGAAGAATTTGTTCTAGTAATGGCAATACAACAAAGGCATAAAATGGTGTGAGAAAACTATAAATGTCTTGAAGATAGATTCCCACAAAAGCACTTAAAGGAATAGTATAAGCTAGAAGGTATTTGGCATCTTTCATAATATGCTTATTTTAAAAGAGTTGTATTTAGTATAAATATAACAATAGTATTTAAAATAAAATTGTAGTTTTAGAGGTTAAAGTTTTATTTGCTATGACTGGTTTTGAAGACGTTATAAAAAGTTTACAAGAATTTAAACGAAAGTATTATATAAATGAGTTGATAAAAGGTGTCATATTGTTTCTGGCGGTTGGTGCTTTATATTTTATCATTATAAGCGTTGTAGAAAATTTTTTATGGCTTAATAAGAAAGGTAGGTTAGTTCTCTTTTGGTTTTTTATAGGTGTCGAGATTTTGTTATTTCTGAGATTCGTTGTATTTCCTATTTTGAAGATGTTGCGCTTGAGAAAGGGTATAAGTATGGAGAACGCTTCTAAAATAATTGGAAATCACTTTCCGGATGTAGACGATAAGCTTTTGAATCTTTTACAATTAAATAATACACCAGATAAATCGGCTTTGTTACTGGCCAGTATTGAGCAGAAGAGCAATGAAATAAAACCGGTGCCATTTGCTAAGGCGGTTAACTATACCCAAAATAAAAAGTATTTAAAATATTTAGTAATTCCCTTCTCAATAATCATTTTTTTAGTTTTAATTAATAGAATAAACTGGATATCAGATGGTTATAATAGGATAGTGAATTATAATGTTGCCTATGAACCACCTGCGCCATTTAGGTTCGTGATTCTTAACGATTCTTTATCAGTTTATGAAAATAAGGATTATGTATTGCGTGTTAAAACCGAGGGAGAGGTAGTTCCTGAAAATATAAATATTGAATTTGATGATCAAATCTATTTAATGAAGAATAGAGGAGATGGAACGTATGAATATACGTTCAGTCAGGTGAAGGAATCCTTGGGATTTCAACTTAGTGGAAATGATGTAAGTCTGCAAGGAAATACTTTAGAGGTTATAGAGGTTCCGTCTCTATTGGATTTTAATATGGAGTTGGATTATCCGTCATATACCGGAAGAAGAGACGAAACATTGAAGAGTACTGGAAATGCTGTAATACCGGAAGGAACTAAAGTTACCTGGAGAGTTAGAGCAAAAAATACTAAAGAAGTTAACATTACTCTTGAGGATAGTGTTTATAGTTTTACTGGTAATGAAGAAGGCTTCGAACTTAGTAAGGGTATGTATAGGAATGTGGACTATAGGTTATCAACATCTAATGATCGCGTTAAAAATTATGATAACTTGTCGTTTGCGATCAATGTAGTAAAGGATCAGTATCCTGAAATTTCAGTCCGTTCAGAAAGAGATACTTTGGATACAGAAATAATATATCATAGTGGCCGGGTAAGTGACGATTATGGTTTGACTAATTTGCGATTGGTATATTATAAGAACGGAGAAGAGGATAAGCGTAAACTAATTAATCTGGGAGTAAGAAAATCGACTCTCGATGAATTTATTTATGTATTTCCGGATACATTAAGCCTTGAAGAAGGAACGAATTATAAGTATTATTTTGAGATTTTTGACAATGATGTTTTGCACAAGTATAAAAGCTCTAAAAGCCAAATATACGAGTTCAGAAAATTGACCACAGAAGAAAAAGAGAATAAGACATTGCAAACACAAAAGGAAGCGATTTCTGAGCTAGATAAGTCTTTAGAAAAGCTTGAAGATTCCGATAAGTCATTGGAGGAATTGAGTAAGATGCAAAAGGAAAAGCGGGAGATGAATTTTCAGGATCGGCAAAAACTAAAGGACTTTTTAAAGAGACAAGAAGCTCAGGAAAAGATGATGCAAGATTTCACAAAACAGCTCAAGGAATCATTACAGAAGAACGAAAAGGAGGAGCCTTTTAAGGATGCTTTAAGAGAAAAGTTGGAGCGTAATGAAGAAAGGTTGAAAAAGAATGAGGAATTACTAAAAGAGTTACAAGAGTTATCAGATAAACTTCAGAAGGAGGAGTTGGGTGAAAAACTGGAGGAGTTAGGTAAGGAAAATAAAAATATTAAAAGAAATTTGGAACAACTCGTAGAGTTGACGAAACGGTTTTATGTTTCTGAGAAGGCACAAAAGGTATCAGATCAACTTCAGAAGTTAGGAGACAAACAAGAAAATATAGCGAAGGATTCCGAAAAGAAGAGCGATGAGCAGAGCGAAATTGAAAAGAGTTATGAGGACATTAAGAAGGAATTGGACCAACTAAAAAAGGAGAACAATGAGCTGCGGAAGCCTATGGATATTTTACCAAGTGAAGCAGACAAGGAAGAGATAAGTAACGAGTTAAAAGACGCTCAGGAAAAGATTCAAAATGAGGATGAGGATGGAGCTACAAAAAGTCAAAAGTCTGCCGGGCAAAAAATGAAGCAAATGGCTGAATCTATGGGTCAGCAAATGCAGGCATCAGGAATGGAACAACAGATGGAGGATATGGAAATGTTGAGACAGGTGCTGGATAATTTGGTCGATTTTTCATTGGGGCAAGAGGATCTCATGGATGGTTTTAAATCCATAAATTTTGACAACCCTTCGTATTCCGGTAAACTTAAGCAACAGAGTGTACTTAGGGAAAACTTTATACATATTGATGATAGCTTATATGCTTTAGCCTTAAGAACGCCCAAGATCACAGATTTGGTTACGGAAAAGCTTACGGATATAGAATTCAATATAGAAAAATCCCTGGAGCGTTTAGCAGAAAATAGGGTTATTCAGGGTACCGCTAATCAGCAGTACATTGTTACGGGCGCAAACGATTTGGCCTATTTACTGAGTAGCATTCTTGATCAAATGCAGAACAGTATGTCATCGTCCGGAAAGGGCAAAGGAGGTAAAAACGAATTCCAACTTCCTGATATTATTAAAGGACAGGAGCAGTTGGAAGGTGAAATGAAGGATGGCATGAAGCCCAATAAAGGGGAGGGTAAGGAGAAACCTAATGGAGAGGAAAAAGGATCTGAAGGAAACAAGGGACAAGAAGATGGTGAGGGTGAAAAAGGAAAAGGAAAGGAAGGAAAAGATGGTGATAAAGGGAAAGGAGATAATGGAGCTTCGGATAATTATGAGGGAAGCGAGAAAGAAAACGAAGCTATTTTTGAAATATTCAAGCAACAACAAAAGTTAAGAAATGAGTTAGAGCAGAGAATAAAGAGAGAAGGTTTAGATAATAAATTGGGTAGTGAAATACTCAAGGAAATGGAACAGGTCGAACAAGAGCTTTTGGAAAGAGGTATTAATGAAGGAACACTAGCACGTATGGTAAATCTCAAACATAAACTTTTAAAACTTGAAGATGCAACCCTAAAACAAGGGGAAGAGGAGCGAAGGGTAAGCAATACCAATAATAAGGATTTTGATATCGAATATCAAAGAAGAATCGAACGTGCTAAAGATTACTTTAATAGCACTGAAATATTAAATAGACAAGTATTACCTTTGCGAAAAAATTACAAAGATAAAGTAAAGGAATATTTCAAAGATGATAATTAATTATTTCTACGAATCTGACTTTAAAATTAATGAGGAGTCAATATATTCAGATTGGATAAAGGCGGTTTTTATTTCGGAGCAAAAAAGGTTCGAGGAAATTAATTACATTTTTTGTGACGACGAGTACTTATTGAGAATAAATAGGGAATACTTGGATCATGATTACTACACGGATATTATAACATTTGATAATTCTGTAAGCAGCTTAATTATGTCTGATATTTATATATCAGTGGAAAGAGTAAAGGAAAACGCCGATGATTATGGTGTCGACTTTATCAATGAGCTTAAAAGAGTGATGATCCATGGTGTTTTACACCTGTGTGGATACAAGGACAAAGCAAAGGAAGAACAAGAATTAATGACAGCAAAGGAGAACGAAAAACTACTTATGTTCCACGTGGAACAAATGAAAAAGGAATATGTTTGATAAAGAATATGATGTAATAGTAGTAGGAGGAGGGCATGCAGGAAGCGAAGCGGCAGCTGCCGCAGCAAACCTAGGTTGTTCTACTATTTTGGTAACAATGAATCTGCAGAATATAGCCCAGATGAGTTGTAATCCTGCTATGGGTGGTATTGCAAAAGGCCAAATAGTTAGGGAGATTGATGCGTTAGGTGGATACAGCGGTATTGTAAGTGATAGAACCGCGATTCAGTTTAAAATGTTGAATAAATCCAAGGGACCTGCAATGTGGAGTCCGAGAGTACAAAGTGATAGAATGCGGTTTGCAGAAGAGTGGCGATTGATGTTAGAGCAGACACCTAATCTTGATTTTTATCAAGATATGGTTGGCGGACTTATTATAGAAGGAAATAAAATTAAAGGAGTTAAAACATCTTTAGGTTTATCAATTCGAGGTAAGGCTGTAGTGCTCACTAATGGTACTTTTTTGAACGGACTGATTCATATAGGAGAGAAACAATTTGGTGGTGGGCGCGCAGGTGAAAGAGCTGCTACGGGAATTACTGAAGAGTTGATTGATTTAGGTTTTGATGCAGGAAGAATGAAAACGGGAACTCCTCCAAGAGTCGATGGCAGATCATTAGATTTTTCTAAAATGGTTGAGCAGCCTGGAGATGATATTCCTGAGAAATTTAGTTATAGTGATGTAACAAGACCATTACAGAAACAACGTTCTTGTTATATGACTTATACTTCACCTTTGGTTCACGATTTACTGAGAGAAGGGTTTGATCGTTCCCCTATGTTTAATGGAAGAATAAAAAGTTTAGGGCCCAGATATTGTCCGTCTATTGA
>NZVW01000044.1 GCA_002697475.1 Aquimarina sp.
TCACAATAAGGATTCAATCATAAGAACTGATTTAACTATATTTGATTATAAGCCGTAATTATAACTTTCAGTATGCAATTGCAGACATTGTTATTTTTCAGTATTTTAATATATAATACCACACAAAAAGATTCGTGCGGTAGCAGAGGCTCATAGCCTACTTTTCATATACTAACCGTTATGCCCCATTGATTTGACTATGATAAAAAAATTAAATTCAAATATCCTTCAAGAAATAGTAAGTCATCTGATTGATGAAGGTTATGAGATTACTTTCGAAGGACAAGCGTGGTCAAAAGTCAACGCGTCCTGGGTTTATTTCAATACTCATTTAAATACAGACAATTTAATATCCAGATTTGATCCTAAGAAAGTATTGAAAATTCATCAAAATGAAGACCCAAAGTCGGGAAGAGAAAAAGGATTAATTGACGAATCAACCGGTGAAGGTATAATGGGGGAATTTTAAAGTCACTTATGAATAAGAATTACAAAATACTGCTTAACCCCGATGCAACGCGAAATCGAAGATTCGACAAAGTCAATCCCTTCGCGTGATGTATCTCTAATGGCTTGCGACATCAAAAATTAAACCCAGTTACCACACAAAATCGAAGATTCGGTAAAACCAATCTTTAGTGTGGTAAATAAATATAAATATTCGTCTCCTCAAAAAAAACGCCCCTTTCATCTCCATCATAGTAAAGTTACTTGTTTTTTAATCAACTTATCCTATCTTGCGTACCCAAAGAATGTAGAACACACAACTACCGCCAACATTTTATATGACGATCACATACGCATATACCAGAACGTTGCGCTTTATGCTTACAAAACACTTATGCTATGAATAGTATCTCCACAGCAGAGCGTCAATTATTATTCGATTTTATAACTTCATCTACATCAATAAGCAATGACTTGTTTGCTCAAATCATACAACTTTTTAAAAAGAAAACCTTTAAAAAAGGTGATTTTATATTAAAAGAGGGGGATATCGAAACCTTTTCTAATATTGTTGTAGAAGGAGTTGTACACCAATATACTTATGAAGAGGATCAGCCGATAACCATCAATATTACACCTAAAGGTTTTTCGTTTAATAATTTAAAAAGCTACATAACAAAAACACCATCACTTGAAGTACACGAGGCCATCACCGATGTAGAACTAATGTGCATTACACGAAAAGACATTGATGCCCTGATGCGGAAAAGTCATGAGTTTAGTTATTTGATGTTTAAAATATATGAGAACATTCTTCTGGACAGAGAAAACCGAATGTTTTTACTGCAAGTTAAAAATCCAACAAAACGATATCGCCTTTTTCATGAAATTGTTGAGCGGGCAGACAAAATACTTGATGATTCCCCTGATAAATACATTGCAAGTTACCTGAACATGACCCCACAGCAGTATAGCAACGAAAAGAAAAAAATGCTTAAAGGGCAATTGTAAATCATTCATTCTTTTGTCGAAGTTATCCTGAGACAACTTTGTTTTACAGTGGTCGATTTATTTTTGCCTCTGAAAACGATAAACTTGTACAGAATGATTAAACAAATTGTAATGTTAGCCTTTACTGTATTGATGGTTATTTCAATAAATGCACAACAAATTGAAAAAGTAAACGACATTAACGCAAAAATAGCATCAACAAAAACACTCAACTGGAATTTCGATTCAGATACTTCTACTAATGCAATTAAATTTTTAGCCAGTATTATTTCATACTCACAAAATAACGAGACCGGTGAATGGGATAAAAAAAACTTCAGGAGAAGATTTAGTTATGACGAAAATATGAACGATACGTTGGTTCTGTACTCACGTATAGAGGAGAATACTAATGAATGGGTTGACCAGGCAAAAGTTACTCGAAAATACAATGCAGAAAATAAAACATTAACTCAGGAAAACATCATTTTCGAAAGATCAAGAACACGTTTTGAGGAAACTTTCAACGATGATCATAAAACCATTCAAATGGTTAATAGCCGATGGAATTACAATATGAGTGAATGGCTTCATATTTCCAAAAACCGGTATAGTTATAATACCGATGGTACCTTACAATCCGATTCGTTGTACATTATGTACAGCATTTCGGGTACTAAAATGTGGAAATTAGTTGGTAAAACTGAGTATACCTATGATACCGAGGGTAAACTGGTAGAAGACATTACATATCAACAAAACTGGACCGATGAGAATACGTCTGATGGGTGGCATTTTGTTAACAACAAAACTTATACCTATACACCTGAGGGTGAAATAAAGGAGTTTATGCATTATGTATGGCATCCGGATTCAGCTCAGGTTATTCCGCATAAAAGAGAATTAACAACCTATTACACTGACAAACACACTATTTATTCATTTCATAAATTCGACTGGGATCAAGACCTCAATCAATGGAAAGAAACAGAACTTAAACAATATGACAACTTTGAAAATGGTTTTCCTGAAAAGTGTTATACAGAAATATATGGGAATACACCTTCAACTTCGTTTCAACTTTTTACCTATAATTATGACTTAAATAAAGACCAGTTGATATTACCAACGATTGGACTCAATGCTAATGAAACCGCTCTTTTTCATCATTTAATTGATAAAAAATTCGATTATCGTGCGGATAATGAAACAAATACCTCAACAAAAACATTGGAAAGCGATTATTTTTATGAGGATGTTGAGACCATGAATATAAACGATCTGGAGGCTGGTGCAGGAGTAAGAATTTATCCAAATCCTGCCAGTGAATATGTACTTGTTCGTTTTAACAAAAAGGACAATGTTTTATTTAAGCTGTATGACATTAACGGCAAATGCCTACTCACTAAAAATATAAAAAGCAACGAGCGTATAAATGTAAGTACATTACCAAGCGGGTTTTATATTTTCAGCTTAATTGCCAATGGCAATAAAGCAACGGGGAAATTGGTTAAAGAATAAAATTTTCTAGTAGTTACATTCAAGCACAGGAATAAGAACCTCATAATCCTCTTTTTTTGATATCCAGTGCCCTGAAGGTTTTAAATCAACACAGGTTATAAAACGATAAAACTTAATCCCCTTCATTTACAAAACCCTAAAAAATATTTGTATTTTTCCATATAGTGCGGATAAGTCAATTTCAAACGAAATCAAACCGTTACCTATTACCACACCATTAGCATTAACCTCTAAAAAAATGAACATAAAATTGAACATTTCCGCATTTTGTACAGTATTGCTTCTCTTGACATCCTGTAGTGGAAAGACTACCAAACAAGAGTTTACAACAGATACTATTATAAAAGGAGACACCGTATCAGAACTTAGTAGCAATATCATGGTTGTGTATCAGGATAAAAATGATAATTATTGGTTTGGTAGTTGGGAAACAGGAGTGTACAAATACGATGGAAAGGAATTCGTGAATTACACCACAAAGCACGGTTTACTAAACAACAGAATTGATGAAATAAAAGAAGATAAGTTTGGTCATATTTATTTTGTCAGTGCTAACAAAACTTCAGCAATATCAAAGTTTAACGGAACTACCTTCACTACTTTAACGGCAATCCCAAGTGAAAATTGGAAACTTGAGCCTACAGATATGTGGTTTAAATATTCCTATGGAAATACAAGAAAAGTATATCGCTATGATGGAATTACTTTATATGAATTACAGTTACCCCAACCCCCAAATCTTTCCAATCCTTTTGATGTGTATAGTATATACAAAGACACTAAAGAAAATATTTGGTTTGGTACAAACCCTGTTGGAGTTTGCCGATATGACGGACAATCCTTTAAATGGATTACAGAAGAGGATGTGACAGAATTTCGAGATGAAGGTGCAAATGGTGTACGTTCAATTACTGAAGATAAAAATGGTGATTTCTGGTTTAATACAGAATATCGTTACAGTGTTTATGACAGCACAACTTTAAAAAGTGATAAATTTTACACCAGACACGAAAGTATTGGTGGTTTAGATGGGAAAAAGGACAGTGATCTGGATGAATATCTATCCACACTCAGGGATAATCAAGATAATTTGTGGTTTGTTACCTATCGTAATGGTGTCTACAAATATGATGGGAAAGAAATCACGCAGTATAGAGTTCAGGATAACTCAAAGGACATTACTTTATTTAGCATTTATAAAGACAATAATGGTGACCTTTGGCTGGGAACACACAACAATGGCGTATATAAATTTAATGGTACGACATTTGAAAAGTTTGTAAAATGACAAATTAAAAGGGATAACAGAAACTATACACTCCCTTACTTCAATAAAACAATCTGCACAAAAGGCAAAACTTAATCCCCTTCATTTACAAAACCCTAAAATATTTGTATTTTTCCGAGGACTATGAGATAAACACAGTAACCAAAGCAACCTCAACAATGAAAAACTCAAATCCTGCATGCGCTAAGATAAGCCTGTTAACTATAGCTATTCTTACATTATGCATCTCCTCCTGTACTGAAACTAAAGATACAGCCAGGACCACTGATGATAGCAATTCTGTAGATATCCAAATAGCCTACCCTACTGCACATATGGATCAACCGCTGGATGGACGATTGATTCTCTTGCTGGCAGAAAACAATGATACAGAACCCAGATTTCAGCTAAGAGATGATGCTAAAACCTGTCAGGCTTTTGGGATGGATGTACTGGACTGGAAACCTGGAGAGCCACTTCAATGGGACTCCAAAGCTTTTGGGTATCCAATTCAAAATTTTAAAGAGCTACCTGACGGGGATTTCTTTGTACAGGTTTTATTTCATAAATACGAAACGTTTCAAAGAGCGGACGGCCATACCGTAAAGTTGCCTATGGATAGAGGCGAAGGACAACAGTGGAACAAAGCTCCAGGTAACCTCTACTCTACCCCTCAAAAAGTAACTATCAGCAATGGACAAATACCTGCTTTAACGCTACAACTGGAGCAACAAATACCACCTATCCCAGAACCGGAAGACACGAAATATGTAAAGCATATTAAAATCAAAAGTAAGTTACTTAGTGATTTTTGGGGTAGAGATATGTACTTAGGCGCGCACGTTTTATTACCCGAAGGATGGGACACTCATCCTGAGGTAAAGTATCCGCTTGCCATTTTTCACGGGCACTTTCCCAGCGATTTTGAAGAATTCAGAACGACACCTCCGGATCCTGATCTAAAACCAGAATATAGCGAGCGTTTTGATGTGGAAGGGTACAACATCATCGAACAACAAGAGGCCTACGATTTCTATAAAACCTGGACAGGTCCTGACTTTCCCAGAGTTATTGCTATAAAAATTCAGCATCCCACACAGTATTATGATGATTCCTATGCGGTAAACAGTGCTGCTCAGGGACCTTATGGAGATGCGATTACCTATGAGCTTATTCCTTATATCGAAAAAGAATTTAGAGGTATAGGCGAAGGCTGGTCACGATTTATGTATGGAGGGAGCACCGGCGGATGGGAGTCGCTTGCAGTTCAGGTAAAATATCCAAAAGAATATGGCATGTGTTTTGCCGCCTGCCCCGACCCAATTGATTTTAGAGCCTACTGTTTGGTAAACATCTATGAAGACCAAAATGCATACTATAAGGAGGGTAAGTTTAGAAAAACACTGGTTGCAGGACATCGGGATTACTTAGGCAATATAAATGCTACATTAAAGGATATGAACTATCGGGAATTGGTATTAGGCACCAAAGGTCGCTCAGGGCAGCAATGGGACATTTGGGAGGCAACATATTCACCAATCGATGAAGAAGGGTACCCTAAAAGAATCTGGGATCGCCTAACCGGAGAAATTGATAAAGACGTTGCAGCGTATTGGAAAGAAAATTATGATCTGGCGTATATCCTAAAGCGGGATTGGGCAAAACATGGTAACGATTGGAAACATAAAATTCACATCTACTGTGGTGATATGGACAATTATTACCTCAACAATGCAGTCTACTTAGCAGAAGAGATCCTATCAGAAACCACTACTCCCTATTATGACGGTGAAGTAGATTATGGCGATAGAGCTGAACACTGCTGGAACGGAGATCACGATAACGGAAACCATATCAGCAGGCTGAGATACAACCGTATGTTTATCAAAAAATACGTGGATAAGGTACATAAAGTAGCTCCTAAAGATGCTGATCTGAAAAGCTGGAGGTATTGATTTCTATAGTCTTTATTTTTGCTTAACTATCGAAAAACTAAACTGAATTTGTGCTGAATTGTTAGTACGTATTAAATAGAAACAGAAACTCTGATTTTAAAATTATAAAGTGAAGAACATATTCAATTCCATATTTGATAAACTCTTTGGTTCAAAAAATTCATCAAACAAATTATTTAATGATCTAAAAAGTGATTCACGGGTTAAGACTAAAGAGGATATTAAAAATTCTAATTCAGTTCCCATACCAGAACACATCTATAAGCTGAAAACCGGTCATGTGGAAACAATTAAATGTCCAAATTTAGAGAATTGGAATAATGTGACACCCGTTTCACATAATATGATACTCACTAAATGGTATTTCAAAGTTGGTGACATGATAAAGCACGGTGATGTTATATGCGATGTCAAAAGTGAAAGATATTCTATGGAGTTTGAAAGCTTTTATGAAGGTAGACTCATTTGGTGTTGTGAACTAAATAAGGAACTTGTTCCTGGCAGTGAAATCTGTAAAATTGAAGGAAATTAAATCAAGGTATTTTAGGTACTTTACTTTTTTGATACTAAAATCAACTAGAGTAGATAAATCAAATTCCCAATCCCCAATACTCCCGTTAAGCAACCCAGAATAAAATCCATTTTTGTGGCCACAAAAGAAAGTTTTCCTTCTAATTTGTTAGCTAAGGTAGCATAGACAGCATAGGTAGTAAAAGAACCTATGGTGGATCCTACAGAAAAAAATGTCCCATTGACAAGTGAGTATTTAAAGTACTCCATGCCTATTAAGAAAGAAATTACTGTAAAATAAAAAGGAATTGCTGTGGTATTTAACAGTGACATCCCTAAGCCGTGCAGATATGCTTTGGACTTATCTATTTCTTTCTTCTTCTTTTCCTGTTTTGAGGTATAATGTAATCTAAAAAAGTGAATGGATAAAAGGATCAGAATGGCAGTACCTATCTTTTGAATCGTAGTGATGTATTCTGAATTTTCCATCAGAATATTAGCCAGATAAGCTCCCAGATTAGCCTGAAAGAAAAGTACTGTGGCATAGCCTCCTATCAGGTAAAGGGCAGATTTTCTTCCGCTCTTTAAACTGAACTTCACCACCGTTAAATTAAGAAAACTAGGGGCAATACTACCCAGTGCCGCAATTACAAATCCTAAAAGTATAAAGGAAACTAAAGTCATAAGTTATCTATTACTGCAAATAAACGGCTAAACGTATCTAAACCTTAACACGTTTCCTTTTTAGATTAATGCAATCGTCTTTTTTATCTCATTAAAAACCATTGTAAGGCGATGATAGTTTTAGCATCGGGGATAGTGTTTTCAATCAGTGTCCTTTTAATATCTTGTACTGGTAGCTTTACAA
Organism: Aquimarina sp.; assembly: GCA_002697475.1. Lineage (GTDB taxonomy): Bacteria > Bacteroidota > Bacteroidia > Flavobacteriales > Flavobacteriaceae > Aquimarina. The sequence goes on from NZVW01000044.1 coordinate 7,559, forward strand.
TTTCAATATCCTCATCTTCATAAGTAGCTCCCCCACCCTTTTCAATTTTATCCTTTGTATCAACTTCTCCATAAAATAAGAACATCCGCTCTGATGAACTACCCGGAGTTGCATAAAATGTAGTCACCTTTTCTAAGTGCTTGACTTCATAGCCTGTTTCTTCTTTCACCTCACGATAAGCAGCAACAACAGGTTCTTCATTATTCTCAATAGCTCCTGCAGGAAGCTCCACAAACCAACCATCAGTATTTTTAATGGTCGGATACCTGAATTGCTTGATTAAAAGTAGGCTATCAGAATCCTTTTCGTACAATAAAACAGCTATACAATCACCCTTATCCAATACTTCGCGATCATAGGAGACGGGGTCTTTTTGATGAAATCGATCGTGAGTGATATCTGCTTTTTTTATTTTAAGAAAGCCGTCATAAACTATTTCTTCATTATGGATAGTGTACTTCATAAGGGTAATGGGTTTCAACAAAGCTATAATTAAAAAGGGAAACAATAGTGACTACTGTTTCCCTTTTCTGAATATAATCTCCGATGGTAATCGAATTATTTCTTAATAATACGTTTTGTCGTCAGAATAGTACCGCCCTGATCCGAAACAGATAATAAATACATTCCTTTAGCTATATCAGGATAAATAGTAATTGTATTTTCATCTCTTTGATCGGAAAGCGTTTCACTATGCACTACCTTACCTTGTATGTCATATACAAGAATGTTGAGTATCCCTTCATTTATACCTCCATCAAAACTGATCGTAATCTCATTGCTGAACGGGTTAGGATATACCGTCCAGATACTTGCTTTTGGTTGTTCAATAATTAAATTTTCCTTATTCAAATCGTACTCAACAACAAGTCTGGGAGCATTAGCAGCACCACCTTCGTAAGAATCTGCTACTCGTTTTGCTGACGTATTGGATAAACTTGCCCCTCTTCCCTTAATAATCAAACTTAAGTTGTTACCAGAAGACCAATCGCTTCTATCCACTAAACTCTGAAGCATAGTTTTAAGATCAGGAGATCGCTGAGCGCTACCATTTTGACCGCTTGACCAAGAAGATGGACTCCAGATTACCTTTTGAGCAAAAACAGACCTCCCGGAAACATTATTGGCTGAAGAGAACGTAGGTGAATTCCCCGAATTATGAAGTGATATCTCTAACTCTGCAGCAGCACTATGACTTTCATCTGCTGTAAATTGGAGATAGGCATTAGTGATATTGGCATTTCTAGGGACATTCAATCCTCTAAAATACAATCCTATAACCTGATAACTACTATTGTTATAGCTATCATACACCAGCTCTAAATCACTACTATTATCATAAATAGCTCCGTTTTTGTCTTCTTCCACATCATCTGAACCCTGAGTAATAGCTACCTCAACAGTGTTAGGTTGATTAATTGGTATTTGTGTAAAGTTGGCTGTAATCGTCTTATTCGTATTCATTACAACTGAAACAGGATTTGTACTTCCTGAAATTGCTCCGCTCCAACCAGAAAATTCCCATCCACTGGCAGGCACAGCTGATACTGAAACTGTATCTCCTGCATCGTAGTTTCCGGCTCCGGATACCGTACCCTGACCATTCATCGTGGTAGTTAAGATATACTGATCTGGTGCTGAAGTTTGGTAGTTTATGATCAATTTTGGTGCATTAGCGGCTCCACCTTCATAAGAATCAGCTACACGCTTCGCGGAAGTATTTGTTAAGCTGTTTCCTTTACCCCGTATAATAAAGCTTAAACTATTGCCCGGATTCCATGCAGACTTATTCGCCAGTTGCTGTACCATATTTTTTAGATCCGGAGAACGTTGTCCTGTTCCGCTTTGCCCTGAAGACCAAGACGAAGGATTCCATGTAACTTTATTAGAAAATAATGGTCTACCCGAAACATTGTTGCTATTGGTAAATACAGGTGAATTAGCACTATCGTGCAATGCTATTTCTAATTCTGCAGCTGTACTGTTGCTTTCGTCTGCCGTAAACTGAAGATAAGCGCTGGTAACTGTGGCATTCTTTGGTAAATTAATGGATTGAAAACGTAATCCGATGACCTGGTAGCTACTATTATTATGACTATCATACACCAGCTCTAAATCACTACTGTTATCATAGATAGTTCCATTTTTATCTTCTTCTACATCATCTCCACCTGTAATAATACTGGCAGTGATAGATCCACTAGGATCAGGATCAGGGTCGTTATTTTTATATATGGTAATGACACTGCCGTTAGAAGGATTCCATACGTCTAAATTTGAAGGAATCTGAAACACATTACTATTGGACACCTCTCCAACTTGAGAAGCGTTATCAGTTCTTATCGTTCTGGTTTCTACTTTCTGCGCATCCACAAATATCCATTTAAACTGATTGAACCTACCAGAATTTCTCGTCCAGGTTTTATTGTCATCATTTGATCGTAAAGGAGCTCCCCAGCATCCTTCTCCAACATAAACGGTACCCTTTTGATCATCGCGTATAAATCCTTCATCACTACCCGATGACGTCGAAGGTCTTAAAGGCCACGTACTTTTTACGGTATGTGCATCACACTCCACCACCAATCGAACATCATTGTTATAAAATAGTTGTGCCCAATTGTTGTATTGATTATTCCCTTCTGATTTTGAGGAAACATGAGGTCTCATAGGCTTATGATACTGCGCTATTTTCCAGGTCACATTATTGTTTGCGGAGAGATCATTATTTAACCACGTCGTTTGATTACCTGAAATAGAGATCTCTGTATTCAGTGTATATGTTCTTATCAAATTATCACCAAAAGTAATCGCATAATAAACACTTGATGAGGGTACATCAAATAGGTTGTAGATGCTATTATTGCTGCCTTCGTGATTTCCTCTTGCTGCAATGATTGGAAACATTCTTCCATCTGAAGCGGTGGTTAGTTGCCAATCATTAAACCAGTTTTGCCATTGACTATCAGAATCACTATCTGTCATATCACCGCCAAAAAGTACAGCATTAGGCTTTAATTTAGCTACCAATCGGTTAGCATTTTGTCTGGGTGTCCTGTTGTTTCTGGAATCACCTCCTGCAATAAATGATAATCTTGATGTATCATCAGGTGCGGTTTTAAACCAAAAACGCTGACTTGTTCCCTGACTATCTCTGATCACAAAATAATAGGCTGTATTAGGCTGAAGCCCGGTTAATCTTGCGAAGTGATTATTCATTCCTTTATAGGAAACCACACGATCTGCGGCTTTAGCATTAGGATAGCTTGCATAATTAGTACCGTAGTCTGTGGTACCATAATAAACCTGAGGATTACTCCCTGAAGTTTGATTCCAGGCTACTACAATAGAGGTTGCAGGATTTCCTCTTAAAGTTAATCTATATTTATCATTAGAAGCGAAGGTTACTATCGTAAATCCTAATAATAAGATGCATAGAATTTTTTTCATGTTTTGCGTGTTAGGTTAGTGAGGTTTAAAAATAGAATTAAAAAAGAAGTGTACGGGTTTACGATTCATTGTTGATTATAAAATAAATTGCATAACACATATTTGTCTTTATCATAACATGGAATTGAAGTGTACTTAACATTACAATCATTTATTTTGGGTTTATAATGAGCATAAAATTTTAATTTGGCTTATTTTCAAAGCATTGAAAATTTCTCTATTAATGAAACACATATCACTTTTACTCTTAAAGCTCTCTGTATTTTTTATTTTTCTGGGCAGAGCCTGGCAACATATATTTTGGGACGCACCATACAGATCTTTTTTCTGGGATGAATCCCTATTAAAACCGGTTGTCGAAAGTTTATTTTCTATATCCTGGCAAGAATATGCAACCAGCACAACTACGGATACCGTTATTCAAAAACTTATTCTTTTTAATGGTTTAGTATATCTGGCGGCAGCTATGGCTACTATAACTATTAGACAAACATTAAAACAATGGCAAAAGTTACTTATTACTCTAGGCGGTGTTTCTCTGGTTATACTTACTTTATTAATGACTAAAGAGAAATTTTATCACGCTGCTCAGTTTTTTGAGCATAGTATTCAGTTCGGTTTGCCTTTTTGCCTGTTGTATTTTTACACAAAAAAATACAATCCAAACACCTTAATTCTTACGCTTAAAATATTAATTGCTGTGACCTTTGTTTCTCATGGGCTTTATGCTTTTGGTTTTTACCCTGTCCCCGGTAACTTTGTGGACATGGTGATTCAAATTTTTAATTGCGATGAAGAAACTGCAATAACTTTTCTATACATAGCAGGAATTGTAGACTTTATATTAGCAGTACTTCTATTTGTTCCAATAGCCGCTATCTCAAAATCTGCTTTGTATTATGCAGTATTCTGGGGGATTCTGACAGCTTTTGTACGTATTGTTGCTAACTTTCAAATAGAATTCCCACTTTTATCGCTACATCAGTATTTTTATATGGTACTCTATAGACTAGGTCATGGATTGGTTCCTCTTGCTGTAGTACTTATGCCAATGGTCACAACATCAAATTCAGTTCTAAAAACAGAATTAAAAAAAGTGCCTTGAAAAATCAAGGCACTTCAATTTCTGAATTACGTGTCGTTTAACATTGGTCTTATTGAATAACCAATTTATGAATCACCGGATCCTCTCCCAGACTTTCAATCTTAACCAGATATATTCCAGTATTCAATTGAAGACTCTTAGCAGATAGGTAATTTGATCCTGCATTCAACTTAATTTCAGATTGTCTGTTACCTAAAATCGTATAGATTGTAGCTTTTATCTCTCCTGAGTTTTTAGCAAAATTCTTATTTACTTCTAAAGTAAAACTATCATTGGTTGGATTAGGACTCAAAGAAATAGCCCCTGATAACCCTTCATCTTCATCACCATAGACAGGATTAGTTCTTCCGAAGTCTGCTACTACAGCCGATCCGGCACAAGATCCTTCATAAATCTTAACATTAGAGAATGTAGAAGTATTTCCTGATCCGGTATCGTTATCATTAACAAATACTAATCTATCCATGTTACCTGTATAGAAGTTTCCTACCGGAATAACATAAGTTACAGTTCCACTGGTATAATTATCATAATTAGTGATACCATAATTCTGAGTTCCATGTACTTTAATCACACGTGTTGATGTCAGCGTATTATCATTTTCAAAGGCAATACCATGAATTTCTCCCTGACTGGTACTGCTAAAGTTAAACTCTATTACAGTATTGGATGTCACTGTATAATTTAATGGAATGAACTTCCATGTATTATTGCTTAATGATAAAGCATCTCCTCCACTGCCTATAGTATAATTACCGGCTGCATCCTGATTGGCAAAAGCATTTATGGTAAAGTTATTGAAGTTTAAGCTACTACAAGTTGGTGGCGGTGGAGTTCCTCCATCAGTGATGCTAAGATCATCAATAGCAATATCACTTTGCCATCCGCTTGTACCATTTCCAGTGACTACGTTAAGTCTTAATTGCACACTGCCTTGACCAGCATACGAAGAAAGATCAACTGCAGCTGAATTCCAGCTATTACCCTGATCTCCGGATCTGCTAAATACGCTTACCCAGGCTCCTGTATTGTTTGTTCTGGCTTCCACATTAAGTGAATTAATTGCAGTACCATACATATGATATTGGAAACTTAATGCAGGGTCAGATACATTGGTAAAGTCAAAACAAGGAGAATTCAGAATAGCTCTCTTATCCGGGAAACCTGTACCACTTCCTGATGCCTCCACATAAATATATGTGCTTCCATCTGCCGCTCCACCAGGTCCTGTACCCGAAGAAGGAGTACCTCCTGAATTTACTGTCCAGTCTAGATCATCTGCAGCCTCCTGTGACCAATCCCCTACTGAACTTTCAAAACTCTGGTTGTAAGGATATGATGTAACCCCTCCGGAACAACCTGTTGGTGGCGGTGGTGTGCTTCCATTAGTAATACTTAAAGCATCAATAGTTATATCTCCCTGCCAGCTGGCCCCTGTTACTACATTTAGTCTTAACTGAACTACTGCTTCACCAGCATATGCTGATAAGTCTACAGAAGCTGCATTCCAGTCAGTACCTTGCGCTCCAGATCTATTGAAGACACTTGTCCATGTATCTGAGTTATCCACTCTTGCTTCAATAGTTAATGTACCTACATCACTTCCTACCATATGGTATTGGAATTCTAATGTTGGTGAGGTTAAACTACTAAAGTCTAAACATGCAGAATTTAAAATCGCCTGCTTATTAGGGAATCCGGTTCCATCACCTGAAGCCTCTACATAGATATATGAATTTCCATCAATAGCTCCGCTTGGTCCTGTACCTGAAGAAGGAGTTCCTCCTGAGTTTACAGTCCAGTCCAGATCATCACTTGTATCTTGTGACCAATCTCCTATATTACCTTCAAAACTTTCGTTGTATGGGAAAGAAGAAATATCTCCTGAGCAATCACCTCCTGGTGGTGGCGGTGGATTATCACAAGGGTTAACAAAAGATACTGTCTGGTCTGTGTTACCATTAGATCCTCCGTTATTATTCTCGTTAGCATCCTGTCCTACACCTCTATCCGCAAAAGCTTTCCAAATTAAACATCTATATTGTCCGCCATACAAATCCTGATCAGCCTGAAGAATACCATCTCTACCAGAAACGAAACCTGGATTATTTGCTGTATTTTTAAGACCTTCAGTAACTAAAGCCAAAGCAATATTATTACCTCCGGTACCATTATAAAAATCAGGATCAAATCCTTCTGCATCAATCAATGCCCAGGTCATATCCCATAATATGGTTGCCCAGGCGTAACCTACTCCGTGAGGAACAGCAAGTCCTCCTATATCAGCATAATCCGTATTGTTAATAGATCTATCTATTGAATATCTCGTTGGTCGTATACCCGCACCATCTGCAGGCTGTCCTAATACATAAGCACCTACACCTCTACCTGCAGTACCAACATCTCCTGCTTTCATCGTAAGCATTAATCCGAACCAGTCTGACCAACCTTCACCCATTTGTTCTGATCCTCCTAAGTTGTTAGAGCTTGGACCACCTACTAGTCTTATAGAAATACCATGACCATACTCGTGTATAATAATTACATTATCTAAATCCCCATCTCTACCAGGAGAGGTTCTATTCCATAAGAACATTTGCATTCTGGGATTTCCTCCATCACCAGGAGTTGCAAAATTAGCATTATTAGTTCCGCTTCCGTCTTGTGCATCTGCATTTACAGAATCGCTACCTGCTCCTCCACGTCCATAATTATTTTCCTGAAAGTTACCACTGGCTTCATCAAAACCATATTGGTAGAAAACGTCATGAACAATATTATTCCAATAGAAAAGATTGGTTACGGCCGCATTTTGATAGCTTGTAGGTTGCTGAGAAAGGTCTAGTGGAAAGTTAAAATCCAGACCAGCGCCTCCATCCGGAGAAGCTCCTGTTCCATTATTACCATTTCTATCTTCCTGAGCCCATACGTTATTTCCACGTGTAATGGTAAATTCTGCTCCAGCACTACCATTAGTATCGTGCCATCCAAAAGGAGAAGCCGTTGCGTCAGCAGGATTAGTTACAATTGAACGCCCACCATGTATTGGACTCTCTACCGGCATAGCATAAACATTATAGGAATCCGGTGCTAGTGCAGGCATCGGCCCTATAATGTCTTCTTTAGAGGTATTCATTAATACCGATTCTGAATTATGACCATGATTAGCGTGATCAGGAGTTCCAAAATCACAGGAAATCACCCAGTCTTCTTCATACAGTATCTTACCCGTGGCTGCATCTACATTAGCATTCCACCAGTGTTGTCCGTCTTTTGGATATAAGCTAACCTTCCAGGTAAGTTTTAGCTCCCCCTCGTGTTGTAAAAACACTTTACTTACCTGAATAGGTTCTAGCGTTAATCCTGAAGTCTTATATTCTAAAATCTCCACATTATTTACAGATTTACTGCTTTTTTGTAAACCACTTGAAACTGCAATACCATGCTTACCAGCAACAGCAGCAATGGCGCTTTCAGGAGATAATGAAGATTTTGCATTAGTAATTTTTTCTTCTATATTCTTTACAAATTGATCAATAGTCCACGTAACTTTTTTGCCGTCTTTAATAGTTAATTTATACGTAGCATATTGAATCGGGATACCCTGATAAAACTGTTGTACATAGACATGTTTTACGTTTGGGTTTAAAGAAGGAACCACGTCAGTGATTACCCATTCCTTTTTGTCATTACCATTTGAAGATTTGTTAAGATCATCACTAAAATGATTTTTTACGATTGCATCGAAGTTTTGTTGTGCAATCATGGTCGTACTTGCCAAAAAAGCAATTGCGACCCAGAGGTACATTTTTTTCATTAGTATGAATTTATGAGTTCGTGTAATTAAAATTATAAAAACTTTAACGATAAGAACAAAAAGAAACAAACTTTTCATTAAAAAAGTTAATTACAAGTATTTAACTTAATCTTTTAACACTTTTTGATAAAAAAAATTCAATGAGAAATCATTAAGGGTACAACCAATAAACATTAGGGTTCCGAAAGTTTTAGATGATAATTACATTTTAAAACACCTTATATTTTAAAACATTAACCTTTAATAGGTTACGGCAATCACGCAGGGAAACTATAGCCCTATTGGTCTTATAAAAAAGGTAGAAATCCGAATTAAAACAACTTTTGATTAACTCAAGTAGTAAAAGATTAAACAACATTTTCTAAAGGTGAATTTTAGGTTAACAATTGTTAGTTAGTTAAGAAAATCCTTCGGTATCGATCCTATTCTAATCCAACTCAAAGTTTACTTATTAGTTAACCAAATTATAACAGAATGTTTAGGTATACTTAAAAAGCATCATTTATAACACAAATCCTTTGACATAATTAAAAACTGCTGTATCTTTCCTTAACAAACGACAAATAATCATTAACTTATGAAAACATTAAAACTAACTTTACTATTAAGTTTATCTATTATTCTATTTAATTGTAAAGGGGAGAAAAAAGAAGAATCAAAAGAAGAAACTATGGTTTCTGAAGACTCTAATACTACCACAACAATGGAAGAAGAGGTTAAAACACTGGAGATTAACCTGGAATCCAAAAGTGAAAGTGATGTGACAGGTACCGTAGTATTTACTGAGTCTGACGGTATGGTTAATATGACGGCTAAACTATCAGGTTTAAGTCAAGGTACTCACGCTATTCATATCCACGAAAAAGCAGACTGCTCAGCTGATGATGGTACATCAGCAGGGGGGCACTGGAATCCAACAATGGAATCTCACGGAAAATGGGGTGCCTCAGAAGGTTATCATAAGGGAGATATTGGTAATTTTGAAGCAGATGCTGAAGGTAATGGAAATATTACCTTTGCTACGAATGAGTGGTGTATCGGTTGTGATGATGATAAGAAAAATATCGTAGGTAAAGCTATTATTGTACATCAGGGAGAGGATGATTTTACTTCTCAACCCTCAGGAGCAGCAGGATCAAGAGTAAGCTGCGGTGGTATTATAAAATAACACATTGCACTCTCATATAAATTATATAGAGTTGTATACTAAGGTATACAACTCTTTTTTTTTGTGCTTTCATTTCAAAATGGTACTTTTCTACTCTATAAAAAGAACTATGCAACCATCAGAATTAATTGCATCTCTACAAAAGAAAGATAAAAAGGCTTTTGAAGAAATTTATCGAATGTATGCCGATAATGTATATGGTATCGTATACAACATAGTCAGAGATCATGAAATAGCAGAAGAACTCACCCAGGATGTATTTTTAAAAGTTTGGAGTAAAATAGATTCCTATTCAGAAGAGAAAGGAAGGTTTTTCACCTGGATACTCAATATAGCAAGAAATTCTGCTATCGATAAGACCCGTTCCAAAAATTTTAAAAAGTCCTCACAAAACCTTTCAAGCGAAAACTTCGTAGATATAATTGAAGACAAAAACAATTATGCTGCAAAAGTAGATAGTATTGGAATAAAAAAATTTATCAATGGACTGGAGCCACTTTGTAAAAAAGTAATTGATCTCCTATTCTTTAAAGGGTATACACAAAAAGAAGCTTCTGAAGAACTAGAAATTCCTTTAGGAACTATTAAAACAAGAAATAGGATCTGTATTGATAAATTGAAAAAAGTATTAGCCGTTTAAGATATGGATATAAAAGAATATATAGAGTCAGGTATTTTAGAGTTGTACATCTATGGTTCTCTTACTGAAAAAGAGAATATAGAAGTATATGAAATGCTACAGAAATATCCGGAGATTAAAGAAGAAGTACATCGTATTGAATCTTCTTTAGATCAACTTTCATCTGCAGGTAGCTCTGCCGATCTAGAGGTACTATTTGAGCGTATCAAAAGAAAGATTAATGAAAGTGAAAACAATAAAGGTAAAGTAGTAGAACTCAAGAAACGAAGTACAAACTGGCCTGCCTATATCGGTTGGGCTGCATCAATTGCCTTGTTGATAGGATTATTTTCGCAATTAAATCAAAATAAGGAATTAAGAGAAGAAATTGTTCGTACCAAAATCGAAAATCAGGTACTTGAAGGTAATATTACAGTAGCAGA
>NZVW01000045.1 GCA_002697475.1 Aquimarina sp.
AATGCTCATAAGTTGTTTTATCTTGTAGCCCCAGCATTGTTTCATATACCTTTTTTGCTGATGCGTTTATTTCTTTTTTAAATTGTACTTTTTGCATGGCTTGTTCTGACGGGATAGTTTCATAAAGATAATGAATTTCTTATGTAGAAGTTATGGATATCTTTCTTCCAGTTTAAAATATTAAAGTTTTAGTCAATTCAAATTAGAAATTTGGGTTATCCTTTGTGACTAAAGTAAATACTTCATCGTTCAAGAGATTAATGAAAATTTATGGTTGCAATCTGAGTTCCACACTTAACATAAATTCCAATAGTACTTTGATCATTTTGTGGTACAAGAAAACTGTCCTGTTCTGTGTTTGGTTTTTTAGCATTGCTATCCTGTACTACAGTAAGTTCTATACCTTCATATTTCTGACCATTATAAGAAATGGTTCCCAGGGATGTATAACCGCCATAATTCGTATCTAGTTGATATCCTATATTTGTATACGTTGATATAGTGATCGAATATACAAGAGGTGCCATCTGTTGAATCCCTACAATTTCTATATTGTAATTATCTGTCATAGTATTCTTATTTGAGGTATTCTATTTAGTATTTAAATTTAACGTTTTGATCCAAATCAATTCAAGTGAGTTTAGATAGTATTGGTAAAAAACGCCTGAATTATCAATTTTTACTGTATGAATGTCTTTTTCTCAGTAAATAAATTCCTGTCCCAAGAAATATCAAACTAATGATAGTGCCTTTAATACCTAATTGCTGATGTAAGTGATTTTCAGTTAAAGGTTTTACAAAAAAGTTTAATGACCCTATTAAGATTCTTAATAGAGACCATATAATTAACGCAATAGCCCAAAATTTTATACTGATTAACAGTAATTTATTTCTTTTTCTTGAAATTAAGAAAACTCCTAAAACCAATAATGAAAGAATCATTGGAATATAGCTTCCAATTAACACATACATAACTCCTTTACCAATAAAAGCCAGTATAGAAAGTGAAAGAACAATAAAATATGTATTTATGTTTCTACTCATCTTTAATGTTTTTAGAGACTATTGTTTTAATTACTTCATACACAAGATTCGTCGTGGATTCTAAATATTGAAAGTTTATAGTTTCAAACGTATCCTTTGGTGTATCCTTAAATGGACTGGTGTCTTTATTGACGTATTCTTCTGTGATTCCCACTGCGTTTATCCCTATATCCCTAAAGGATTGATGATCCGTTGAGTTTACTTTTGTGGTATAAATTGGTATGCCCCGTCTGATTCCTTGTACTTTATAAACTTCTTCAAGTTCGATGGACGGTAATTCTAATTCAATTGCCCTGTCTTTATCTTTATCCCAACCAATTTGATCAAAAGTGTGGGCTGAATGAATTGTATATTTTTTCTTCCTGATATATCTCACAAATGCTTTGCTACCTATAAGTTCTTCTTCTTCCTGATCAAAAAATACAATCAAAATATTGTATTTCCTTGTTTTTAGCTCTGATAGTCTTTTGGCAACTCCATATAGTAACGCTATGGATGAGGCATTATCATTTGCTCCCGGACAATGTCGTGCGGTATCATAATGAGCGCCTAAAATTATGTATTGGTCAGTCTGTAGTGTGGCGGGTAAAATACCATAAATATTAGTTCCTTTAAATGGACCTACCAGGATATCTACTAAAGGATTACTATTTTTTTGTCTATAGTGTTGTTCATTAGGTTCAATGGATAATTGTGTTAACAGTTCTACAAGGTACGCTCTTGATAATTCACGCTCCTGTACGGTTGCACGGGCATTTAAAACAGAACCTTCTGATGTTATAGATTGGTTTCCTGAAAGGGATGAAACTATTTCAATTTGAGCTTTATGGATGTCCTGAGGAAAATTATCCAGTAAAACCTTTTCTTTACCGCCAGAGCAAGAAGTCAACATAAAAACTATTATGGAAATGAAGCATATTTTCATTTTCTTAAATGGGCTATAGCGATCTGCATGATTCTGAGTTATGATTTAAAGTTAGTATTTTTTGATCTGAACAGGGGTACTGGTACAAGCAAAATCTTCGATAATGTTTAAAGAGAATTAGATTTTCAGTAATAACAATCATCCGGGGTAAACTTTAGTTATGAATAATGTTAAGTGGGTTTAAGTTGTATTTGTAAAGAATGTTTGGATATAAATCCACGCTATCTGATATGTGAAATGTAAAATGATTATGAAGCGATATCATTGTTTACCTCAATCCAGTATCCATCAGGATCCTGAAAATACACTTGCCTGATTCCATCTTTTCGAACATAATCTTTGTTTGGGGTATCCCGCCAGTCAGAATACTCAATTTTCAATTCTTTTAGTTTAGAGATAAAAGTATCAATATCTGTTGTGGACAACGCAAAATGGACAGCTTTATTTATTTTTATGATAGCATCAGGTCGCGGAATTAAATGTAGTTGTTTACCCTCTCCAATCGATAACCATCTGGTTTTAGAGTCAGAAGCGGTATTTTTAATTTCACTTAGATCCAGTACATGTTGATAAAAAGCAACAGATGCATCCACATCTTGTACAGAGAGTGCTATATGATTAAAAGTGAAAGTATTCATATCAAAAAGGTTTTTAAATACTGCAAAATCGTTGTGAAAATAGGGATATAAGTTAAGAATAGCCAATTGTAAATATGGTGTTGACCAATTCTGAGGTTTTTTTATAAACAAATAGTGTAAAATAACCGAAAAATGGATTAGATGGGCTCAAAACCTTTTCAAGAGTTCATAAAACGGTTGTCCGGCTCCAAAACGATATTTTGGAGTAAAACGATCATTTTTTATCGTCAAAACAACGTCAGGAAACTTTAACAACGATTAAAATTGTCCCTGCTGTTGTTTTGGAGCAAAAAAACGATTAGGATTCTTCCTGCTATCGTTTTGGAGAAAAACAATGATCAAAATTGTTCCTGCTGTTGTTTTGGAGCAAAACAATGATTGAAATTGTCTCTGCTGTTGTTTTGAGCATAAACGATCATCGTGCGGGTTGTCGACGTGGTTTTGGGAGTTATTTATACAAATGTTAACCTTGAAGGGATAGGGCTTGCATTATAAAGAATTGAAAACATAAAATTCTAAGATCGAATATTTTTGAGGGTAATTACCCTTTTTTTTATTTTAATTTAAAAAATTAGATTATATTTGCAGGGTAAATACTCTTTTATGAACGAGTCAAGTTTAGATAATCTTTTAAAATCAATTTTTTCTGACCCCGAAGACCTTGATGTTAGAGAGGAATTTGAACAGAAATTGAAAGAATACAATATTAGTAAAACTAAAGCATTAAAACTCCTGAAAATTGATAAGGATGTTTTTGAACAAATTATCTCTGGTACAGCGAAACAACCTAATTTAATTCATGTTATTAAACTTGCTGAGTTTTTGGATATTGAAATAAATCGCTTTGTACAAGTCGTTTTAAAGAATCAAAATGAAGAGAACGTTACGTCCATTGATAATGCAAGAAAAGCTACTTTTTTATTAAAGAATTTTGATGTCAAGATGTTGACGAAATTAGGTTTTTTTGAATCTGATTATGGAACTGATGAACTTGTACAGAAAGTTTTAAATTTTTTCGGATATGATTCTATCCGAGAATATGAGGAAGAACTTGAAGAACCGTTATATAGTCGTACAAAAAGAAATTTTTCTGATAAGATGAAAGATTTCTGGGTAAAGTCTGCATACCAAACCTTCAAGATTATAGATAATCCCCATAAATACGACAGAGAGAAATTAAAGGACTTGATAATAAAGCTAAAGCCATATTCCCAAGATGTTCAGAATGGTTTGTACACTGTTTGTAAAGCTTTATACAACACTGGAATTACCGTAATCTTTCAAGATTACTTATCTACCACTCAAGTTAGAGGAGGAACATTCATTATTAATGGAAAACCTTGTGTAGTTATTACAGATTTTAATAAAAAATATTCGACAATTTGGTTTACACTTATGCACGAGTTACATCATGTATTATTTGATTTTGACCTTATTGAGAAAAATAGTTTTCATTTGACTGGAGATGATGATTTGTTTCTTATTGAAGAAAAAGCGGACTCTTTTGCAAGAGATTATTTTCTCTCTGTGGATAAATTTAAATACATCAAAAAATACATTAATAATTCTTTCCTAGTTTCGAAATTTGCTAATGAGAATGAAATCCATGAATCATTAGTTTACACATTTTTTACTTGGTACATGGATAAGTTATACAATAAGAGTTATCATGCGGCATTTAGAGAATTTTATCCAAACTACAAAAATGCAGTTAGTAAGTTAAATCCAATTTCTTGGAATGATGATAGTATCAAAGTGGCTAGTGAAAGAATAAGAGATATTTTAGAAATTAAATAATTACAACATGGCCGAAGATAATAATAAGAAAAAGAAAAAAGAAGAATTAAGCAAGGCAGATATTGAAAGAATGGAATTGCTGCAAAGAGCTAATGAAAAAGTTGGCAAACAATTATCCATAAATACTGAAAAAGGTAATCTCGAGGAAGTTGATGAACTCAGAGAACTTATTGGTAAAGAATTCGAAGATCCTGAGGAAAAGTATAATATTTATTACAGAGGAATAAGAAGGCTTTTAATAGATTATTTACCAAAAGGTAGAGAGTTTAAGGAAGCAAGAGACATTATTTATGATGAAAAGAATATTTTCTTAAATCTTGGGAAAAAGAAGTCTGACAATAATGGAATTCGGAAATCAGATGGACGTATGACTTTTCAACCTGTTATGAATGAAATATTGGACATTATAGTTTTATGGGTGGCAGAATCCCAAAATCCATTTGATCTCTACAGAGAATTTTATGAATTGAACGAAAGACATGGTTATGGACATGAAAAATATGATAAAACTTCTCTTAGTATTGCAAAGTCTATGTATAAATTAAGTAAAAAGGACTAAAAGCGTAATCAAAAATTAAATAACGTTGAGTATAAGATACTACCTTTAATGTATTTTTACCTAGTGTTGTATTCCGTATTTCCTTTCCTCTTCTTGGTTTAACGGTATTTTACAAAGTATCCATTCATTTAGATGAAAATCCCATTGATTGATTGCTACAATATGACTAGTTCTATTCCGCTCCTTTTTAACTATTGCGCTAATACCTAAATCCGATTGAACGTTTACGTCTATGTACGAAAAGGATTTGAAATTTATTATGGAACCGTATTTATTAAATGATTCTCCATCGTCCATCAAGGTTTTCCATTGAATGTTAGGTTTATGAATAGTGTTTAATCCGTAAGTTTCCTTAATATCCAGAACTTTAATTTCAATAGAGGCTTGTTTTTCATTCAAGTCAATTACTTTATTTATCTGACATTTACAAAATCTAATATCTTTTAAATCCTGTTCTGTTTCGATTCCGTTTAAACTTGAGTCTGGATTTAGATAAACTGCCCAAAAAAAAATTGTCAGTTTTTAAGGTTAATGGAGGTGTAAGATTAACTAAGTAATTTTCATCAACAATTGGTTTAGTGGTCAAAAGCTGAAACTCTTGTTTGGGAGATATCCATTCCACTTCAATCGCATTATACTCAGAATCAGAATACCGATACTCGTGTGACTCATTACATAAATTACACTTTAAATATAATTCTCTTTTTGTGTTCATATCTATTGTAAACAACAATTGTATATATGTAATATTACAGATATTTGGTTAATCAAATAGATATGCTTGAATGTTTAACATTACTCATCAAACAAATCTGAGCTCAGATAACGATCTCCGCGATCACAGATGATAGCTACTATAACACCCTCTTCTAATGTTTCTGCCAGTTTTAATGCTGCTGCTACAGAGCCGCCACTACTCATACCGGCAAAAACGCCTTCTTCCTTAGCTAATCGTTTTGCCATATCCGTAGCTTCCTGCTGGCTGACCTCAATAACCTGATCTACTTTTGCAGGGTTAAAGATTTTAGGGAGATATTCCTTTGGCCACTTACGTATCCCGGGAATCTTAGCGTCATCTGTAGGTTGTACACCTACAATTTGGATATCCTTTGATTGTTCCTTCAGATAAGTGGAAGTACCCATAATTGTACCGGTTGTGCCCATAGAGGATACAAAATGTGTAATTTGACCATTTGTATCTCTCCAGATTTCAGGTCCGGTGGTTTTGTAATGTGCTTTCCAATTATCATCATTGGCAAACTGATTAAGCATCATATAACCTTCGTTAGCGACCTTGTCCTCGGCATAATCTCTGGAGCCTTCAATACCTACACTTTCAGGGGTCAGTGTTACTTTAGCGCCATAGGCACGCATAGTCTGCACACGTTCTTTTGTGGAATTCTCCGGCATCACCAGTTCGATATCCAGATTGTATAATCCGGCAATCATAGACAAGGCGATACCTGTATTGCCGCTGGTGGCTTCAATCAACTTGGTATTCTGGTCAATTTCTCCACGATCCAATGCAGATTTGATCATATTATAAGCCGCACGGTCTTTGACGCTACCTCCGGGGTTATGACCTTCAAGCTTTAAGTATAATGTAATGTTTGGGTTGTTAATTAGGGCGTTGGCTTTTACCAAAGGGGTATTACCAATGAGATTCAGTATGGAATGGGACATTTAGATCACTTTTTTGATTTTAATTTCAGATGTATTGGTTATGAGCGAGTTTTCAGGTACGGACTCAGTAATCCATGCATTACCACCAATGGTACTGTTGGCACCAATCACCGTATTTCCGCCGAGGATAGTAGCGTTAGCATAAATGGTTACATTATCCTCAACTGTAGGATGACGTTTTACATTTCGCAGCTTTCGGTCTACATATAAACCTCCTAGGGTCACACCTTGATAGATTTTGACATTGTTTTTTATAATCGCTGTTTCACCAATCACAATTCCTGTAGCATGGTCAATAAAAAAGGAATCTCCGATCACGGCTCCCGGATTGATATCGGTACCGCTTAGGCGATGTGAGTATTCTGTCATCAGTCTGGGAATTAAAGGTAATCCAAACTTTAAAAGCTCGTGACTCAATCTATAGATAGCAATAGCATAGAAACCTGGGTAGGCGAGGTATACCTCTTCAATGGAATTCGCAGCAGGGTCGCTCTTCATAAAAGCTTCTGCATCCAGATTTAGTTTTTCTAAAATCAAGGGTAACTTTTCCAAATAGGATTGCCATATTTTAGAACATGGTTTTTCTGTTTCCCAACATGCAAGATCTACAAGTTCTGAGAATGTTTGTTCCAGTATGTCAATATTTTTTGCTACCTCAGTATTGGAATCAAATAGTGTATAGAATAACAGATTGGTAAAGTATTCTGTTTTTTCTTTGAGTTGTAATTTTAAATTGGGATTCTTCTTTTGTTCCTCAATTTTAGCAATGATTTCAGCTCTTGTCATAACCTTGTTTTGAAAACTCTAGTAAATATATAGAATAAACAATTGTTTTGTCGTATTCCTTTATATTTCCTTATATGTTTTACGAAAATATAAGGGGAGGCGCATAGTGGTTGTACAAATGAAGATAAATTTAAGTTAAACTTTAGGCATGAGGCAGGTTTTTAGTAATTTTAGAAAACTATCCGTTCTGATAGCAAAACTGTTTCATTAAATCATTGTAAGGGCATGAAAAAATTGAAGAAAGAAGATATTCAACAAGAAGTATTTGATCTGTATGACGATTATGCGCATAATAAGATAAATCGGGGAGATTTCATTAAAAGATTAGGACTCTATGCCGTAGGAGGGATTACAGTAACATCTTTAATGAGTTTTTTGCTACCGGATTATAAAAACACATTACTGGTTGCCAAAGATGATCCTAAACTGAGTTCAGAGTATATTACTTATAATTCTGCAAAAGGTGGTGGAGCTATCAAAGCCTTACTATCTCAACCCAAAGAACATTCCGGTAAGCTGGGAGGAATCGTAGTGGTACACGAAAACAGAGGGCTAAATCCCTATATTGAAGATACAGCAAGAAGAGCTGCTCTGGAAGGTTTTATTACCATAGCACCGGATGCCTTAAGTCCCCTGGGAGGTTATCCCGGTAATGACGATGAAGGAAGAGCTATGCAGCGGCAACGTGATAGAAATGAAATGCTTCAGGATTTTATGGCAGCCTATGAATACCTCAAGGATCATAAAGACTGTAATGGGAAGATAGGGGTAGTAGGATTTTGTTTTGGTGGTTGGATATCTAATATGATGGCGGTAGAGTTAGAGGGATTATCCGCTGCAGTACCTTTTTATGGAAGCCAACCTACAGAAGATGTAGACCAAATTAAAGCACCTTTACAGTTACACTACGCAGGACTTGATGAAAGAGTGAATAAAGGCTGGCCTGACTATGAGGAAGCATTGAAGCAAAACAATGTGAAGTATGAAGCCTATATGTATCCGGAAGTGAATCATGGTTTTCATAATACCAGTACTCCAAGATATGATAAAGCAGCAGCAGAACTGGCCTGGAAGAGAACGATGGACTATTTTAAAAAGCATTTGTCTTAAGTATATACTATCAATTTTTATTTAGCTAATGAATCCAATTATTCCTAAATCCGTTCTGGATTTTTTAACCCAGCTTAAAGAGAACAATCATAAGGATTGGATGACTGAACATAAAAAGCAGTATCAGGCTAACGAAAAGGCACTAAAACAGTTTTATGCAGCTGTAGCCTATCGCCTTAATGAAAAGGATGAAATAGAAAAGACCAAGGTGTTTAGGATAAATAGAGATATCCGTTTTAGTAATGATAAAACACCTTATAATGTGCATAGAAGTGCTAGTTTTAGTAGGGCAGGAGCGCATAGAAGAGGAGGATATTACCTGAGAATAGAGCCCGGAAAATCTGCTATGGGTGGAGGTTTCTTTAGTCCTGAACCTGTAGATTTGTTACGTATCCGAAAAGAGTTTGATATTGATGACGAGTATATCAGAAAGATTCTTGAGGATAAAGAGTTTAAAAAAGCCTTTGGCGGATTTAATCAGGAATATCAGGTAAAAACAGCTCCTAAAGGTTTTAGTAAAGATCACCAGGCAATTGATCTCATAAAAAACAAAGCTTTTTTTGTTACTCATGCCTTTACAGATGAAGAGGTTTTGGCCGATGATTTTTTGGATAAAGTCGTTTATCATTTTGAATTATTGCGTCCGTTTTTTGATTATATGAGTGATGTTTTAACTACAGATCTTAACGGAGAATCATTATTAGTTTAAGCTATAAATAGATAAAGCCTATCTAAAGTATAAAAACATTTAGATAGGCTTATATTAAGAACACTTAAAACTTATATTTGGCTTAAACCACCATCTACTTCAATTTCAATTCCGTTTATGTAAGATGCATCATCAGATGCCAGGAATAAGGCAGCACTTGCCACTTCTTCAGAAGAACCAAAACGACCTAAAGGAACCTGCTGAGCAAATCCTTTACCCATTTCTTCAACGACTTCCTTAGGTAGTCCCATTTTACCATAGATAGGCGTATCAATAGGTCCAGGAGCAATAGAGTTAACACGTATACCTCTTGATTTCACTTCTGAGGTTAACACTCGCTGATAGGCTCTGAGTGCTCCTTTACTGGCAGAGTATACACCTAAACCATCAAATCCTTTTTGAGTTACTACAGAATTGGTGAATAAAATAGTTCCTCCGTCATTAATATAAGGCAAGGCTTCTTTTACGGCTAAGATTGGGCCTTTGACATTGATATTAAAAACTTGATCATAATGATCTGCACTGATCTCATGAGTAGGAGTAGGAGGTGCTATACCCGCATTAAGAAATAGAATATCTATTTTACCGTAGGCATCCACGGCGTTTTTAATAAGTCGTGCATTATCACCTTCTACAGCTACATCAGCGGTCACTATGATAAAGTCACCTTCCAGATCTTTAGCTACTTCTTCTAAAGCTTCTTTTCTTCTTCCGGATAAAACAACTTTAGCACCTTCTTTAAGGTATAATTTAGCAGTTGCTAATCCAATTCCACTGTTAGCACCGGTAATAACGGCTACTTTGTCTTGTAATTTTTTCATTGTTTTTAATTTTTATAATTTGAAATGATCGTTTCAAATTATGTCAAAAAAAATTTAGTGTATTACTTTTAAAATAGTATCCACTAACTTCCTAAGATCTTCTTCGTTAGCATTTAAAATCCCTGTCATACGCAAACCCTGAATAGAGCTATACAGATAAAGCGCATAGTCATTAGCAGATTGTTCTTCATTGAAGATACGCTCCATCTGACCATTATAAACGATATCCTCTAACAGTGCCAGCATTTGATCCTGGCTTTGTTCTAAAAATGATTTAATCAAAGGTTCCTGGTTGGCCATCTCAGATTTACAATTGACCAACAAACAACCTTTTTTATCATTGTCGCATAGGATTTCCTGAAGAAACATCTCAAAAATTGCCTTTATAGCATCAGAAGCATTATGATTTTCTACTACACTTTTATTGATTCTGGAATTTCCTGAAGATTGATAATAGGATAATACTTCTGTGAAGAGACTTAGTTTACTACCAAATGAATTGTATATACTTGACCGGTTTAATCCGGTAGCATCCACCAAGTCTTGCATAGAAGTACCATTATATCCCTTATTATGGAATACCTGCGTAGCACTTGCTAAAACTTCTTTTCTATTAAAGGATTCTACTTTTGGCATAATATTGAAATGAACGTTTCAAAAATAATAAATAATAAAATAACTAATGTTATAGAAATAATAAATTCCTAATCTCTTTGAAGATTAAGCTTCATCATTATATCCGTCTGCACATCATCACCCAATATAAAGGTATGTTTATCAAATGGAATAAAACCGGATTTTTTATAAAAGTTTATAGCCCTAATGTTTTTCTCCCAGACACCAAGCCATACAAAACGCTTTTTTAATTGTACTCCTAACTCTATTGCTTTTTCCAGAAGTAATTTTCCCAGATTATGATTCTGATACTGTTTTCGTATATAGATCCTTTCTATTTCTATAGTACTTTCTCCCAGGTCTTCTGTCTGTGATGCATTGGTATTTAGCTTTAAGTAACCTAGAGCTTCTTTTTCTGATTTTAGTAGAAAGTAATAGATATCAGAATTTGTAAGTTCTGTTGAAATGATATTCAAAGTAATATGCTCATTGATATACTTTTGAATATTACTCTCTGTATTAACAGGAGGGCCAAAGCTTTCATAAAAAGTCTGTCTTGAAATATCATAAAGTTCTTTACGCTGCTGTAATGTAGCTCTAAGTAATGATATTTCAGTGGCCTTGATCATCTCATAAATTTATAAAATTCTTTTGATTACTCTTAGCTTATGAGTATGTGTTCTTTTATCAGCATTATAGATACCTGTATGATCTATTCGATCGATACGTACCTGACCGTGCGCGTGAATGATGTAGTTATCCTTCATCATAATACCTACGTGAGTAATCCTGCCTTCTTCATTATCAAAGAAAGCTAAATCCCCGGGCTCGCTTTCCTCAATAAAACTTAGTGGTTCTCCCTGAGTAGCCTGTTGTGAAGCATCTCTTAAAATATTGTGACCATTTAATCTGTAAACCATTTGAGTAAAGCCACTACAGTCAATACCAAATATGGTACGCCCACCCCATAGGTAAGGAGCGTTTAAGAACAATAAAGAAGTGTCTACTAATTTATCTTTGGGTTGTGGCTCTGTAATCTTTCGGCCCTCATAAGTATGTTTGAAATATTCAAGTCCAACTAATGAAGCACCAAAAGGTATTGGAATCAAATGGTGTTTCTCGCAATCTACATATTCGATAAGATCACCTGCAAGTTTTAAATTTTGATTATCAAACGCTTCATATTGAGCTTTATCTACTTCAATATATTGCTTGTTATCTACCCAACCTTCATAATTATCGTGTGCTAATCGGATACGACTCCATTTTTTTCTTTGTTCTAATATTTTAAAATGTTCTCCATATAATACCTGATTAACCATCTCACTGGGATCGCTGGGCTCCAATCTCATAGGAACAATACTTAGATTACAGATTCCGTATTGCATGTATTTATAACACTTACTTTATGAATTGACAAAAAATAAAGCCAAAGATACTTATACTTTGGCTTTATATCTATATTTAATTATTACTTATATACGCTCAATAACCATTGCTGATGCGCCACCACCGCCATTACAAATAGCTGCGGCTCCTATTTTTGCGTTATTCTGATCCAGTACACTCATTAAGGTAATTAAAATTCTAACTCCTGAGCAACCTAGAGGATGACCTAAAGAAACGGCACCACCATTAACATTGGTATTCTCTGAAGATAATCCTAATATTTTCATATTAGCAAGACCTACTACAGAGAAAGCTTCATTGAATTCAAAGAAATCAACATCATCAAGAGATATTCCAGCTTTATCAAGTGCTTTAGGCAATGCTTTTGCAGGTGCAGTAGTAAACCATTTTGGTTCGTGGGCAGCATCTGCATAGCTTTTGATTTTTACTAAAGGTTTTAAGCCTAATTCCTTAGCTTTTTTAGCGCTCATTACTATCACTGCTCCAGCACCATCATTAATTGTTGAAGCGTTAGCAGCCGTTACTGTTCCGTCTTTAGTAAACGCTGGTCTCAATGCAGGAATTTTATCTATATTGACATTTTTATACTCCTCATCCTGAGTAACCATAATAGGATCACCTTTTCTTTGAGGTACGGCTACAGGTACAACTTCATTATCAAATTTACCATTACTCCAGGCCTCAGCAGATCTTTTGTAGGATTCTATAGCAAATGC
Organism: Aquimarina sp.; assembly: GCA_002697475.1. Taxonomy (GTDB): domain Bacteria; phylum Bacteroidota; class Bacteroidia; order Flavobacteriales; family Flavobacteriaceae; genus Aquimarina. The sequence continues at coordinate 12,814 of NZVW01000045.1, forward strand.
ATCCTGATCTTCTCTGCTAAAATCATACTCCTGGGCACATAAGTCTGCACATACTCCCATAGCATTATGATCATAAGCGTCTACGAGTCCATCCTTTTGCATTCCATCCTCCATAGTCTGAGGGCCAAATTTATGTCCTGCTCTTAAATGTACATAGTGAGGGATAAGACTCATGTTTTCCATTCCTCCGGCTACAACGATATCTGCATCGCCAAGAGCAATGGCTTGTGCAGCATGCATAACAGCTTTCATACCACTGGCACAAACTTTATTTATGGTAGTACAAGGAACTGTGTCTGGTATTCCGGCGCCTAATGCAGCTTGTCTTGCCGGAGCCTG
>NZVW01000046.1 GCA_002697475.1 Aquimarina sp.
TAATTTTATTTTATTGTTGAATAAAAATAATTTTTATATTTGACCAAATCAAAAGTAGAAATGAATTTAATTTTAGCAAATAACTGGTGGTGGGTATTTCAAAACGTCAACGTCGTGGGATAGCAGCATCTATTTTGTTAAATCAACATAAAGAAAAAGGCTTGTCAATCACGACAAGCCTTTTTTTATTTTAAAATAGTTAAAAACACAAACTCAACTCAACAATAAGCAGTAGTAAAAAAGAAATTAAAATGAGCTTTCAACTGACCACACATTACAAACAAATCCTGGCCGATACTATTACCCCGGTAAGTGTATATCTTAAAATCAGGGATAAATATCCTAACAGTGTACTTCTGGAGAGTAGTGATTACAGAGGTAATGAAAATAGCTTTTCTTACATATGCTGTAATCCGATTGCTAATCTGACTATCAAAGACGAAACCATTTATCAGCGCTTTCCGGATAAAACTTCATCAGAAACGTCAATCACTAAAGACACTTCTATACCCAAAGTTATACAACAATTTGCCGAACTCTTCAAAACCTCTGAAAATTCTTTCAAGTTTATAAACAATGGTCTTTTTGGATATATCGCTTATGATGCAGTTCGCTATTTTGAAGATGTGGACATTTCAAAAAAACCAAGCTCTTTGGGTATTCCTGATATCCAATACACGGTATTTCAAAATATCATTGCCATAAACCATTTTAACAATGAAGCCTACATTTTTGCGCATTGTTACAAAAGCGAGAACAACATCAATGAAATTGAATCTCTGCTACAGGTAAAAAACTTTGCCTCCTATAACTTTACCACCACCGGAGCAACGACCTCGAACCTTGATGATCAACAATACAAGGATCATGTTTCGCTAGCTAAAAAACATTGTCAGCGTGGTGATGTCTTTCAACTGGTCTTATCCAAACGTTTTTCCCAACCTTTTAAGGGAGATGAGTTCAACGTTTACAGAGCACTAAGAAGTATCAATCCCTCTCCATATCTGTTTTACTTTGACTATGGAGATTTTAAAATCTTTGGGAGCTCTCCTGAAGCACAGCTTATCGTCAAAGATGGTATTGCAGAAATACACCCTATCGCAGGGACATTTAAACGCTCAGGTAATGATGAAAAAGATGCTGAACTGGCAAAACAACTTTCTGCAGATGAAAAAGAAAATGCAGAACACGTGATGCTGGTAGACTTAGCAAGAAATGACCTTAGCCGCAGTGGATCAGGTGTCAAAGTAGATACGTATAGAGAGGTTCAGTTTTTCTCTCACGTCATCCATCTGGTGAGCAAAGTAACGGCAAAAAAAGACCCCGATGCTCCCACAATGCAGTTGGTAGCAGATACGTTCCCGGCGGGCACATTAAGCGGGGCTCCTAAACACAAGGCAATGCAACTTATTGAAAAATATGAAACTGTAAACCGTGATTTCTACGGAGGAGCAATTGGATTTATGGACTTTAAAGGAAACTTTAACCACGCTATTATGATCAGAACATTTTTAAGCAAAAATCATCAGTTGCACTGGCAGGCAGGAGCCGGACTGGTCAATGAATCTAATGAAGAAAATGAGTTACAGGAAGTATATAACAAACTGGGGGCATTAACTAAGGCACTGCAATTGGCAGAAGAAATTTAAGTAGAGTGTTACCCTTTTAGGGTCGGGCTTTCGGCAGTCGCTTCACTTGATCAGTGAGAGCTCCAACAAAGCCTCAATCCCTAACACAACAAAACAATGCAATAATGAGCACACAAGTATTAGTAATAGATAACTACGATTCTTTTGTATACAACCTGGTACATTATCTGGAGGATTTAGGCTGCGAGGTTACTGTTAAAAGAAATGATCAGCTATCGCTGAAAGAAGCAGCAAATTTTGACAAAATCTTACTTTCTCCCGGACCGGGTGTTCCTGATGAAGCAGGATTATTAAAAGCGATTATCAAAAAATATGCGCCTACAAAAAGTATTTTAGGAGTATGTCTGGGACAACAAGCCATAGGCGAGGTTTTCGGAGGGAGTCTCATCAATCTGGACGAAGTATATCACGGTGTAGCTACAAAAGTGACCCTATCCGTAACTGACGAAGTTCTTTTTAAAGACATCGACAAGACATTTGAAGTAGGCAGATATCATTCCTGGGTAGTTGCAGAACATGATTTACCAGACAGTCTGGAGATTACCTCAAGAGATGAAAACGGACAGATTATGTCCCTGCGGCATAAAGCATATGATGTACGTGGAGTGCAGTTCCACCCGGAGTCTGTACTAACCCCAGAGGGGAAAAAGATGCTCCAAAACTGGGTGAACGCTTAAAAATTATACACAACACAACACAACACTATAAGGTCTAAAAAAACTAACAATGAAGGAACTACTTAACAGACTCATTAATCACGAAACGATCTCTAAAGAAGAGGCGAACAGGGTTTTAGTAAATATATCTAGAGGAGAATATAATCAAAGTCAGATTGCAGCATTCGTCACTGTATATATGATGCGAAGCATTACCGTTGAAGAACTGGAAGGTTTTAGAGATGCATTACTGGAATTGTGTGTGGCAGTAGATCTAAGCGATTACAACCCCATAGATTTATGCGGTACAGGTGGTGATGGTAAAGACACTTTCAATATTTCGACTTTATCCTCATTTATTACAGCCGGTGCAGGGGTAAAAGTTACGAAACATGGTAACTATGGAGTATCTTCCACTTGTGGAAGCTCTAACGTAATGGAACACCTAGGTATTAAGTTTAGTAATGACAAGGATTTTTTAAAACGTTGTATGGATGAAGCAGGTATTTGTGTACTACATGCTCCCCTATTCCATCCCGCGATGAAAAACGTAGCTCCGATCAGAAGAGAGTTAGGTGTAAAAACATTTTTCAATATGCTAGGCCCTATGGTGAATCCTGCCTTCCCTAAAAATCAAATGGTAGGAGTATTTAATCTGGAGCTGGCAAGAATGTATGGTTATTTATACCAAAATACGGATAAAAACTTCACCATCATTCATGCCTTAGATGGGTATGATGAAATCTCATTGACCGGTAATACTAAAACGATTACCAATAGTTCAGAAAACTTGTTAAGTCCTAAAGATTTTGGGGTGCAGCCTTTACTTCAGGAACAAATCGCAGGAGGAAATTCTGTAGAAAGTTCAGCAACTATATTCTTAGATATTTTAAATGGTAAAGGTACAGAAGCCCAAAATAATGTGGTTTGCGCTAATGCAGGTATGGCCATTGCCACCGTGGAGCAGATAACACCTATTCAAGGTTTTGAAAAAGCAAAAGAATCATTACTTTCCGGTAAAGGGTTGGCTGCACTGAATAAAGTATTAGAACTGAGTAGAAATTAAAACATAGTTATTGGTTATTAGTTAATAGATTTTAAATGAATTATATTGAATTAGAAGTATGGAAAGAAGCTAGATCATTAGTGAAGACTATTTATGAAATCACAAAGTCCTTTCCTACTGAAGAGCTTTACGGATTAACCAGCCAGATCAGGCGTTGTTCAATATCAATACCCTCAAATATAGCAGAGGGGTGCGGACGAAAAACATCGAAGGAAAGCATTCATTTCTTTCATATCGCAAGAGGTTCTCTTTATGAATTAGAAACACAAATGTATTTAGCTCTTGATTAAGAATATATTCGAATGGATATTCATCAAGAAATTATAGAAAATATTACACATTGTAAAAAACTTTTAAACGGATTCATTAATTATTACAAATCTCTTTAACCTGAAGGATTTAGAATAAAAACCAATAACTAAAAACAATCAACTTTCAACTAAATCATGAATATACTTGACAAAATAGTAGCAGATAAATATAAAGAGGTCGCTTTAAAGAAAAGTCTGATTCCGGTAAAGCAATTAGAAAAATCCGTTTTATTTGATATACCTACTACCTCATTAGCGGCTGCTTTACGCAATAGCTCTACGGGTATTATTGCAGAACATAAGAGAAGATCTCCTTCTAAATCCGTCATTAATCAAAATGTCAGCGTACAGGATGTCGCCCTGGATTATGAAACTGCCGGAGCTTCGGGAATGTCTGTACTTACAGATGGTAAATATTTTGGAGGATCACTGGAAGACCTTTTGCTAGCTAGAGCTTCTGTAAAAATGCCATTACTTCGTAAAGAGTTTATTATTGATGAGTATCAGCTTATTGAAGCTAAAGCTCACGGTGCTGATGTTATCCTATTGATCGCAGCAATATTGACCAGAGACGAAATCAAATCCCTGTCAGAATTTGCAAAAAGCCTTTCCTTAGATGTACTTCTGGAAGTTCATAATCAGGAAGAATTGGATAAGTCCATCATGCCTTCTTTAGATATGCTGGGTGTCAACAATAGAAATCTGAAAACTTTTGAAGTGAGTACTAATATAAGCAAATCGCTTAGTTCGCAAATCCCTAATGATTTTGTAAAAGTATCTGAAAGCGGTATCAGTACTATTGAAGTTATAAAAGATTTAAAGCAATATGGATATCAAGGGTTTTTGATCGGTGAAAATTTTATGAAAACAGAAAATCCCGGAGCAAGTGCTGCTGAATTTATAAAACAACTTGGACTATGAAATTAAAAATCTGTGGTATGAAATATGAAGATAATATCCTCGAGGTAGCTGGCCTGGAACCAGACTATCTGGGTTTTATTTTCTATGAAAAATCACCCCGGAATTTTGATGGAACCATACCTCAATTGCCTGATGGAATCAGAAAGGTTGGTGTTTTTGTAGATGCCACTATTGATTTTATTTTAGAAAAAGTAAAGCAATATAATTTTGACGCAATACAACTTCATGGAGCTGAATCTGCTGAGTACTGTCTTGCATTAAACAAAGAATTAAAGGAGGTCTCGACTCCGCTCGACCTGACAGAAATAGAAGATAAAGCTATATCGCGTGGAGTGGAGATGTGGAAGGTATTTGCTATAAAAGAGAGTTTTGATTTTGAGAGATTAAGGCCTTATGAAGGTACTGTAGATGCATTCCTGTTTGATACTAAAGGAAAAGAAAAAGGGGGCAATGGCTATACATTTGACTGGTCTGTATTGGCCGATTACCCTTCTACCACTCCGTTTATACTCAGTGGAGGAATTGGAGTAGATGAAGTGACATCATTATTATCATTTTTAGAAAAACCGGCTTCTAACTATTTATACGGAATTGATGTGAATAGTAAATTTGAGGATCAACCGGGATTAAAAAATATTGAAAAGTTACAACAGTTTAAAAATTTATTAACCATAAACTCGCGTGAGGGATAGTAGCGACATCCCCTGAATCTTTAAAACTGAGAGGTCACACTAAGCCTTTCGACAGGCTCTGTCGAAGTGTTGTCCAAATGTTAAAGATTCAGGAATATAGCGAATAGCCCGACCCTGTTCCGATAGCTATCGGGACTGGGTCACGCCAAAAAAAATAGAAACATGAGTTATCAAGTTGACGAAAAAGGATACTATGGAGACTTTGGGGGTGCTTTCATTCCTGAAATGTTGTATCCTAATGTAGAAGAGCTACGCACAAGTTATTTACAGATTATGGAAGAACCCTCTTTTAAAAAAGAGTTCAACCAGCTGCTGAAAGATTATGTGGGCAGACCTTCTCCACTATACTTTGCCAAACGCTTATCAGAAAAACATAACACGAAGGTGTACCTGAAGCGCGAGGATCTAAATCATACTGGTGCACACAAGGTCAACAATACTATTGGTCAGATTTTAGTGGCAAAGCATCTGGGTAAAAACAGAATTATAGCAGAGACAGGCGCTGGTCAGCACGGAGTAGCTACCGCTACGGTTTGCGCTCTTATGGGGATTCAGTGTGTAGTATATATGGGTGAAATTGATATCAAACGTCAGGCACCTAATGTAGCCCGAATGAAAATGCTGGGTGCAGAAGTACGTCCTGCCAAATCCGGTAGTAAAACCTTAAAAGATGCCACAAATGAGGCTATTCGCGATTGGATTAATAATCCAGTAGATACACATTACATTATCGGTTCTGCTATAGGACCACATCCGTATCCGGATATGGTTACCCGTTTTCAATCCATAATCTCTGAAGAAATCAAGTGGCAGCTAAAAGAAAAAGAAGGAAGAGAATTGCCGGATTATGTGGTGGCCTGTATAGGAGGAGGCAGTAATGCTGCAGGTACATACTATCATTTTTTAGACGAACCCAGTGTGGGTATTATTGCCGTAGAGGCAGCAGGTAAAGGGGTGAATTCTGGAGAAAGTGCCGCAACATCCCAGCTAGGTAAAGAAGGTATCATACATGGTTGTAAAACCTTGTTGATGCAAACCTCTGACGGACAAATCACAGAACCGTATTCTATCTCTGCAGGTTTAGACTATCCGGGAGTAGGTCCTTTACATTCGCACTTATATAAAACAGGTCGTGGGGAATTCTTTTCCGTTACGGATGATGATGCCATGGCTGCAGGATTAGAGTTATCTCAACTGGAAGGTATAATCCCGGCTATAGAAACCTCGCACGCCTTGGCGATTTTTAATGACAAACAATTTAAACCAGAGGATATTGTAGTCATCAGCTTATCTGGTCGAGGTGACAAAGACCTGAATACATATATTGATTATTTTAAATTATAATAATTAGTAAAAAGTATAAAGTCATAAGTATTAAGATTTTTGATTTTTACTTACTACTTCATACTTATTACTCTGTACTAATAAACTATGAACAGAATCAACAAAAAACTCGCAGAAAACAAAAAGTTACTCTCTATATACTTTACAGCCGGATATCCTGATCTCAATGACACCGTTAAAATCATACAGGATCTTGAAAAAAGCGGAGTGGATATGATCGAAATTGGATTACCGTTTAGTGATCCTTTGGCAGATGGCCCAACCATACAGGAAAGTTCTACGGCCGCTCTAAAAAATGGTATGACCACAAAGCTACTCTTTGAACAGTTAAAGGATATCCGAAAGACTGTATCTATACCTTTGATCATTATGGGTTATTTTAATCCGATGATGCAGTATGGTGTAGAAGCTTTTTGTGCCAAATGTCAGGAGATAGGTATTGATGGATTGATTATTCCTGATCTACCTGTGGCAGAATACCATGAACACTATCAGGAAACATTTAAAAAATATGGATTATCCAACATCTTTCTGATCACTCCACAAACCTCAGATGAGCGTATTAAGTTCATTGATAGCGTATCGGATGGTTTTATCTATATGGTGAGCTCTGCAAGTACTACCGGAGCCAAAAACACATTTGGAGATGAACAGCAACACTATTTTGAAAGAATAGCAGCGTTAGATTTAATAAATCCGCAGATTGTAGGTTTTGGAATCAGTAATAAGGAAACATTTACTCAGGCTACAAAAACAGCAAAGGGTGCAATAATTGGTTCTGCCTTTATTAAACACTTAACTCATAATGGTGTGGAAACTGTTAATGAATTTGTTAAGACTATCCGATGATTTTATTATACTCCTATAAATTCATATTTTAAGGAAACACAAAAGTTTTAATGTTTAATCGCCAAAATTATGAATTATGGGTAAAGGAGATAAAAAAACAAAAAGAGGTAAAATCTATGCGGGGAGTTATGGAAGACGCCGTCCACGCAAAAAATCTAAAATGGTCTCTCAAATCGAAGCCGGTACAACTCCAAAAAAATAAAACTAAAAGGTAATAAATGATAGCTATCCTAGTTTAGGGTAGCTATTCTTGTGTTACAAACAGGTTATTGATAAAATTATCCAGTTTTTGCTTTTTCAGCTGTAAAACATCTGTCTTTACACGGGTAATGAAACCGTATGAACTTCCTTCAATAGACATATCCCCTGAAATATATAATAGGTTTTTAGGATCTATTTGTAGCTTATCCAATACTGTAATTGGATATCTTAATGCTAGCGAAGCTATTCCATCAACACCAAAGGTATCATCCATACTTCCATCACTATTTAACTTCTTGATCAGAATCTCAAAATCATTATCCAGGCTTTTGGAAACCACGAACACTTCTCCATTCTCTCCTACCACAAAATTAGAGTTGTATAAATCTGCATTGCTATCTATCCTGCCATCGTCCGTAAAACTTTCATCCAGATTACCGTCTAAATCATACTTCCTTACCAGATATAGCGCTTCAGCATTTATTTTTAATTGAGAGATATATACTGCTGACTTTTTTACTTCAATATGATCTATAGTTTCATAATCGCCATCTGTTGATAAACAATGAACATTTTGTGACTCCATCTTCTCACTCGTCAACCCGGCAAGATAAGTAGCCTGATCTATTTCATTTTCTGTTGTGCCAGAGTAAGCCAGGAGCAGATAATCATCCTGCATAGCAGAACAATCCAGTTTAAAACAACGGTTGGCATACAGATCTGAAGATAGTGTCTTACCTTCTTCGGACAACTTAAGAATTGCGATCTTTTCATCTGAAGTGGATACACTAAAATCGTTTACTTTAGCTACCACTACGATCTCACCATTAGGTGAGGTATGTAAGTACTGACCAAAATTGTCATCTGTATTATCTAAAATACTTTTGGTATAGATACCGCCATTTCCAAAGTTTAGATTTAATTCTCCTGTTTCATAAAATTCGTTGATATGAATCATCCAGCTGAACCCATTCCATAGATTAGACAGTACTACCAGATTACCATTTGCAGTAGCACTCATGGCTACTGGTGTTGTGCCCTCATTATTAAGGATATCTGAGGTAAAGTTAAAGGTAACATCCCTGTGACCGTTTTTAAGTAAACGAATCAGATTTCTGTTAATGTCAGACTCATATAATGCATAAACTTCTCCGTTTTTCGTCAAATTGTAATCTACAATCTGCGAAGAATCCATACCTAACTCCTTAAACAGAAAAAGTCCGTCTCTGGCAAACTCTCCGTCAATTTGTTGTCCGATAATAGGATAATAAGTACCTAATAGTAAAAAAGGTAAAAAAATGAATCTCATATTTAGTTGGCGTACAGCTTTAATAAAAGCCATCGCTCAAGTGGTTGGTTGTTCCGTGAGATCCAGGGGTAGTTGGATTATGTTCCCAAAAAAAAGCATTAAAAAGTTAATACGCAAAACCTTTCGACAAACAAATAAAAAACCAGATCAAATCACCTAAAGTCATTAATAATACTAGTATATATAGTTTACGGCGTTAATTATCCGCACCCCTTCAAAAGTTTGGTTTTTTATTCTCCTTATAGTAACTTTCTGTAAGTTATTCGTTAGCCACAAAACGTCAACTATGGAATTCACTATCGGTAATCATCCTGATCTTATCAAAAAAGCACATGCGATCAGAAAACAGGTCTTTGTTATAGAGCAAGGTATACCGCAGGCACTGGATCTTGATGGATTAGACGGGTCAGCAGACCATGTTTTAGTTACCAAAGGTGAAGAACTAATAGCTACCGCTCGCTTATACTATAAAAGATCAGGTTATGCTATAATGGCCAGGATTGCAGTTTTACAGACATATAGGGGATTAGGTGTAGCTACAAAGATGGTCAAAGCGTTATTAGACAATGCCAAACAACGTAACATCAAAACTATAGAAATCCATGCGCATCAATACCTAAGGTCGTACTATGAAAAGTTTGGATTTAAATATATAAAAGATGTAGAAACCGTAGGGGGACATCAGTTGATTGAAATGAAGTATCAGTGCTAGGTTAAAATCTTAAATAATTTCTCTATTTAATTACAGATAAAGCTTTTAATTTAGAGCTTTTCTTTACAAATAATACAAAAGCATCTTAATCTTGTCTATTTTTGGCATCTCAAGGAAAAACTAATTATTTATTTTAAATGAATAAATGTCTATTTTTTAAGTTAGCTATTGCCCTAGTTATTTTATTCAATATAATACCATCATCAGCTCAGGATTCTATATACTATAAAAATGAAATTATCAACAGATTAGATGTCTTGAAACAAAAGCAGGGTACGTGGAAGTTATACGATGAGGATTATGGCCATTATATGGAAATAAATTATAAAGACGATAGCTTAATAGGTCCTATACTGTTTAAAAAAAAGGATTCGTTATTATTAAAGATTTCAGAACCAGTTAAAAAGCCAAGTGAATTTGTGCTTTTTTATAAAGGACAAATAATCCCTGCATACAAGTCGTACAAAAACGAGGAAGTTATTTTAAGAAGCAGCAGAGATAGTCTACCACTATCTAAAGAAATATCAGAAGAAGCCTCCAAGTATTTTCAAGTTAAGCCCATGTTTTACGGTGGACAAAATGCCCTACTTAAATTTATACGTGACACCACAAAGCCTCCTAAGATTAAAGGCTTAGTCGAAAGAATAGTTGTAGATTTTATTATTGACAAAAATGGTTATATAATTGAAGCAAAAATTTCAAAAAGTGCCAGTGAAGCTGCTAATAAAGAAGCCCTGCGTGTAATGAGCTTGATGCCCAGATGGCAACCAGGATATCAAAGAGGAAAAGCTGTGAAAGTTAAACAAAGAAGCCCTTTTGTTTTTCAGTAAATTTAGAGACAACTTTAAGTAATTACAGTGCTTGTAGTGTTATGTTAAAAAACCTCACGATACTGCATCACTCTAAAATCAATCGTACTAAAATCAGGGTTTTGTTGTTTCAACTGCTTATATAATGACATACTCCCTATAGCACGGTTAGCAGATCCGGAGGGTGCGGTTAGAGAAACCGTTTTGACAATTCGGTTATCCAATGTAAACTGATGTATTCTGGGTACCTCATCAGAAATCACTTTTAGTTTAAGGCTATACTCTTTAAGGTGTTTTCTAAAAAAATATTCGGGGCCATTCTTACTATTACCTCCGGTAAAAATTAAGGTATCAATTTTAGGGTATTGCTGTAGATAACCAACCAAATTACGCAACTCAATGTTTTGCATACCCAGATCTGAGGCATCAATTTTATCCCGTTTGCAGCTCTGTACAATATCACAGATACCTATACCACATGAAGCTAAAAATTCTTTTCGTTGTTTAATCGCTTGATCTGTAGTTTCAAAAACCAAATTCAGGTTAAATATGCGATCCAGCACAGGCCATAATAAACCATCAATACTGCCATAACAAAAGTTGACATCACCGGGTTTTAAGTCTCCTGTTGTGAATCTCGGTGGCGGTAATGTGCCAACAATTAGTTTTGTAGCGCCTTCTGGAAAATAAGGTGGGTATGGATGGGTGTGTTTGAACAATGTTATTAGTTTTTGGAATTACTCTTATTCATAGTATGTTGGGCTTCCTGCTTTATCCACTGTATGGCAATGTCCACTGGTTGAGTGTTTTTAGTAGACGCCGTACTATGTCCTAAATCAGAAAATAAGATATATTCAAAAGGCTTGCCTTCAGCTTTAAGTGAATTAAGATGCTCAATACATAATTTGGCAGGGATTTGTATGTCTAGCTCTCCGTAAATCCAAAGTCCGGGAATGGAGACTTTATTCAGTGTAACTTTTGGATCAGTCGTTGTAAATTGATAGCGATCAGGGTCATTATACATATGATCCAGTGCTTCTTCTTGTGTATGTTTCTCCCAAAATTCAGTATCTCCATTGGTGTAGAACTGAAATCGCAATTGCTCCAGGGTAGTAATAGTTGGACAACTGAATAACACCATAAAATCAACTAACGGATTTTCATTAGCCGCAATGGGTATGATCCATCCGGCCTGACTAAAACCTAACAGTCCAATGGGTAGGTTCTTATATTCTTCGTTTAAGATATTAACGGCTGAAGCCGCATCCTTTGATAAAAGCTCCAGATTTACGGCATCGATATTATTTGTCCCTACTTCCGGACCGGCATAGACTCCTCCTGATGCTCCTACTCCCCTTTTGTCATAGGTCAATACCGCAATGCTATCTTTCACCAATCGTTCTGCGAATTGTGTCATTCTTGTTGTCTGCCCTGAACCGTGCACCAAAACAACGGCTGACTGAGCTTTTTGAGGCTGATATAAGGTTCCTACAAGCTGCACACCTTCACTGATAAATTTCACCTCTTTAGTTTGTATAGTCTCTGGTGATTGTGCTATTAATTTAGTTGAGGTTGGTAGAAAGAAGAATACCAATAAAACAATAAGTTTTATTGATTTAAATGTAATTTTATTAATATATTCAGTACTTATAATAATCATTTTATATTATATTCTACTTGCTTTTACACCATGATTGTCCTACAATTTTCCTCTTAGCTCTTCCAAGACTTCCATAGCTATAAAACCAAACGTCTTTTCTATCCCTTTTACATGATGACTTACTACAAATCTATCTGTAATATCTTTAAATGAATAGACCTTAAACAAATCCGTTTCTGTAGTACTGAGATCAATATCAAATTCATAAAATCTTCGATTAGATACTAAAATAATGCCCTCATAAGAACTTCCCCCCAATACATCCAGTTCTAACTCTATAATAATAGAATCGTCAATATTTAGATTTCTCTCTTGGAACACTTTCTTAAGCAATTCAGGAATTCCCAATTCCCTCCAAAATTTAGCTTTTCTAAATATCTCATCTCTTACAAGAATATTCTTTTCTTTTGTGTTTAACCTTCGATGATTTTTTAACTTTTCAATATTTGTTTCCGATTTTTTCTTCAATTTATCAAAGGATATAATTATAACTATTGATGCTAAAGATAAACACTAAATTTTGTATTTTAAATACACTTAAACAAGTTCAGTATCACACTCAATTACTCACATACTCACCCCTCTCCCTCTCACAAACTCACCACTTCCCCACTCAAACACTCACCCACTATTCCCTAAAACTGGAAGTAAATAAATGGCTGAAAGTCTGCTGCGTACGTTTGATAACAGATAATGGCCACAATCATAGCAATGGCTCCTTTAACCAGAATATGACTCTTAATAAACATGGCTTCAATCCAGTCCTTAGTTCTATACGGTAACCAATGCGTTAGGTAGCCAATTCCCATAACGATGAATACCAGTCGATACTCGTAGAGTACCACTAATGCATTTTGCCAATCCATATTGGTAGCAATCTGCTGATAGAAACGATCAATATGATCCATACTGTTTCCTCTAAAATAAATACGTGTAAAGGTGATAAAGATGAAAGTCAATCCTACTTTCCAAAACGTAGCTATCCACAACTTAGAGTTCTCATATGGGCTGATCTTTCTCCAGTATTTATAAAAAACAATACCGACTCCATTCAATCCACCCCAAATTACAAATTTCCAGGATGCACCGTGCCATAATCCTCCAACCAGCATCGTAATCATAATATTGATATTACGATTAAAATGCCAGGCCAGACGTTTTGAAAACAGTGTAAAAATAAGTAATACCGCTACTATCGCGGTAGCCAAGACCGCTATACCGTAATCTCCAAACGCTAAAGCGCCTAAAAAAGTAAAGGATACTATAAAAACATATGAGAATATACTTCCGCTACGATTACCTCCTATCGGGATATATAAGTAGTCTCTTAACCAACTGGATAAGGATATATGCCAGCGTTTCCAGAAATCACCACAATGAATCGCTTTATAAGGTGAGTTAAAGTTAACCGGTAATTGATACCCCATCAGTAACGCTATACCAATTGCAACATCTGTATACCCTGAGAAATCTCCATAAATCTGCAGCGAATACCCAAACATTGCCATAATATTGGTAAAGCCGGAGAACATTTCCGGTACATCAAAAACGCGATCCATAAAATTAGCTGCGATATAATCGGCAAAGAGCATCTTTTTGATCAACCCTTTCAGGATCATAAATCCTGCCTTACCAAACTCTTCTCTTGTAATATTGATCTCCTTTCGTATCTGAGGGACAAACTCTGACGCACGGACAATAGGTCCCGCCACCAATTGGGGAAAGAAGCTCACAAAGAAACCAAAATCAATAATGGAATCCAGTGGTTTAATCTCTTTGCGATAAATGTCCACACTGTAACTAATCGTCTGGAAAGTATAGAATGAAATTCCTACAGGTAAAATGATCTTATCTACCGTAAAATAATTGACCTGCGACCATGTATTTGCCCATTGTGCCAGATAGTTGATAACCTCGTGATTGGTCTGAAAGAGATAGTTATAGGAATCCGTAAAGAAATAGGCATATTTAAAATAACACAGTGTCCCCAGGTTGATGATTACACTCACAGCGACCAGTAGTTTCTTTTTAGTAATAGAAGTGCTGTTGTAAATCGCTTTTCCTAAAAAGAAATCATTGATGGTACTAAACAACAAAATACCGATAAACAGTCCACTGGTCTTATAATAAAACAGCAAACTAATCGCAAAAAGATAGGCACTTCTCAAACTTTTTTTGCGATACAGCAGTGCATAGATAAAATAGATGACTGCAAAGAATATCCAAAAATCCGCCTGAGTAAATATCAACGGATAGTCCTCAGAAAA
>NZVW01000047.1 GCA_002697475.1 Aquimarina sp.
GCGTCAAATCCATTTACTACTCTAAATCGCTGAGCTGATGTGATCGGTTTTAATTTTCTTACTGACATAAGTCTAATTACATGTTAGCGTATAAATCTATTGTCTCACCTTCCGCCAGTTGTACAATTGCTTTTTTAACAGCATTTGTTTTACCATGTTGAATACCCGTTTTTGTATAACGAGTTCTTCTTTCTGGACGGACATTTATAGTACGAACTTTTTCAACAGAAACACCATAAGCAGCTTCCACCGCTTTTTTGATTTCTACCTTGTTCGCCTTCGAGTTCACTACAAAACCGTATCGGTTGTTAACTTCCGCATCCGCTGTAGCTTTTTCCGTAATAATAGGTTTAATTAAGATATTCATCTCGTTTCTATTTACTTAAGTTTTCTTCAATTCCTTCCAAAGAACCTTCAAATAACACGACGCTATTTGCATTCATAATTTTATAAGTGCTTAATTCTGAGTTAGTTACAACTTCAGTGCCTTTTAAATTACGAGACGACAAATATACGTTATTATTTGACTCTCCCAACACTACGAGGGATTTTTTATCTTCCAGTCCTAGTGATTTTAATACCGAAGTAAATTCTTTGGTCTTCGGTGTATCAAAAGAGAGGTCTTCAATCACTACGATGGCTTTGTCATTTGCCTTCATTGTCAAGGCAGATTTACGCGCCAATCGCTTTAGATTTTTGTTCAATTTGAATCGGTAA
Organism: Aquimarina sp.; assembly: GCA_002697475.1. GTDB lineage: Bacteria > Bacteroidota > Bacteroidia > Flavobacteriales > Flavobacteriaceae > Aquimarina. The sequence goes on from NZVW01000047.1 coordinate 718, forward strand.
TCTTTCGGACGAGGTCCGAAAATACGCCCACCTCCTTTAAAGATTGGAGACTTGATGCTACCCGCACGTGCGGTACCGGTTCCTTTTTGCTTTTTAATCTTACGGGTAGAACCTGTAATTTCAGCACGCTCCTTCGACTTATGCGTTCCTTGACGTTGGTTTGCCAAGTACTGCTTAACATCGAGATATACAGCGTGGTTGTTAGGCTCAATACCAAACACTTCTTTAGAAAGCTCTACCTTTCTTCCGGTGTCTTTTCCGTTTTTATCTACTACTGCTACCTTCATTACTTCTGAATTGTTACATAAGCGTTCTTATGACCGGGCACACACCCTTTCACAACAAGTAAGTTCTTTTCAGGAACTACTTTCAACACTCGTAGGTTTTGAACTTTTACTTTTTCATTCCCCATTTGTCCCGCCATGCGCATTCCTTTGAATACTCGTGCAGGATAGGAAGCCGCACCAATAGAACCCGGTGCTCTCAAACGATTGTGCTGACCGTGTGTGGCCTGCCCAACACCGCCAAATCCATGGCGCTTTACAACCCCTTGGAAACCTTTTCCTTTGGAAGTACCTGTAATATCTACAAATTCCCCTTCCGCGAAATGATCTACAGTGATGCTATCACCTAATTTGTACTCTTCTTGAAATCCTTGGAATTCTACAACACGACGCTTTGCAGTAGTGCCCGCTTTCTTAGCGTGGCCCTCAGCCGCTTTATTAGCTGTCTTCTTGTCATCGAAACCAAGTTGAAGTGCTTCATACCCGTCAACCTCTGTGGTTCTGACTTGGGTAACGACACAGGGACCTGCTTCGATCACGGTACACGGAATGTTCTTTCCGTTCTCGTCAAAGATGCTGGTCATCCCGATCTTTTTTCCTATTAACCCAGACATAGTTATTAATTATTAGTTATTAATTATTGTTATTCTGCTTCCGAAAGTTCTTCTGTGATCCTTTCAGAAAAAAACAGGGCCAAAATAAATTCAGCCCTGAATTTTATTTTGTTTCCGTTTTTCCTTCGCTCGCAGCTCCGGACATGTATACTCGACTTCCGTCAAGCGTATTATACTTATACTTTGATCTCTACTTCAACCCCACTTGGCAACTCCAATTTCATGAGTGCGTCAATGGTTTTAGAGGAAGAGCTGTAAATATCCAACAAGCGCTTGTACGAGCTCAATTGGAATTGTTCTCTACTCTTCTTGTTTACGTGTGGCGAACGCAACACGGTAAAGATCTTCTTATGGGTAGGTAGTGGGATAGGCCCTGTTACTACCGCCCCTGTACTTTTTACGGTCTTAACGATTTTTTCAGCAGATTTGTCTACTAAATTATGATCGTAAGATTTTAATTTAATTCTGATTTTTTGACTCATTGCTGAAATATTAAACGTTAGCAGTTCCTTTTGCCGCAGCGATCACTTCTTCTGAAATATTAGAAGGCGTTTCGGCATAGTGTGAAAATTCCATGGTAGATGTGGCACGTCCTGAAGAAAGCGTACGCAAGGTTGTTACGTATCCAAACATCTCAGATAGTGGCACATCTGCTTTCACCACTTTGGCTCCAGCACGGTCACCCATGTTATTTACCTGTCCGCGACGACGGTTCAAGTCACCTACAATGTCACCCATATTTTCTTCGGGAGTGATTACTTCCAACTTCATGATAGGCTCCATGATAACTGCCTTTGCAGCTTTCGCAGCGTTTTTGAATCCAAGCTTCGCAGCCAATTCGAACGACAACTGATCAGAATCCACATCGTGATAAGAACCATCCGTCAACGTTACTTTCATCGCTTCTACTTCATATCCTGCCAATGGACCATTTTGCATCGCCATTTTGAATCCTTTTTCAATGGATGGAATAAATTCCTTAGGAACGTTACCACCCTTGATTTCAGAAACGAATTCCAATCCGTCTTTTCCTTCTTCAGCAGGTTCGATCGTAAATACGATATCCGCAAATTTACCACGACCACCCGACTGCTTCTTGTACACTTCACGATGTTCTGCTCTACGCGTAATCGCTTCTTTGTACTCAACCTGAGGCTGTCCTTGATTCACTTCTACCTTGAACTCACGACGCAAACGGTCTACAATGATATCCAAGTGAAGCTCACCCATACCAGAAATAATCGTTTGACCTGAAGCTTCATCGGTACGTACTTGAAAGGTTGGATCTTCTTCCGCCAACTTCGCAAGTGCCATCCCTAATTTATCCACATCAGCCTTTGTTTTAGGCTCTACAGCAATACCAATAACCGGATCTGGGAAATCCATAGATTCCAGAACGATTGGATGCTTTTCATCGGTTAGCGTATCTCCGGTCTTAATATCTTTAAAACCAACAGCTGCTCCAATGTCCCCAGCTTCAATATACTCGATCGCATTTTGCTTATTAGAGTGCATTTGGTAGATACGAGAAATACGTTCTTTCTTACCAGAACGATTGTTCAATACATAAGAACCCGCATCCAAACGACCAGAATAGGCACGGAAGAATGCCAAACGACCTACGAAAGGATCGGTAGCAATTTTAAAAGCCAAGGCAGCGAAAGGTGCTGTTACATCTGGCTTTCTAACTTCTTCTTTTTCAGTATCAGGATTCACACCTACGATACCTTCTTTATCTACCGGTGAAGGCAAATAACGACATACAGCATCTAATAAGAACTGAACTCCTTTATTTTTAAAGGCAGATCCACAAACCATTGGGATAATTGCCATATCCATTACAGCAGCACGAAGCGCAGCATGCACTTCTTCCTCAGTAATAGAATCTTCATCTTCCATGAATTTTTCAAGAAGATTTTCATCATACCCTGCTACTTCTTCTATCAGTTTAGCTCTATACTGAGCAGCTTCAGCTTTAAGATCCTCAGGAATATCCACAACATCAAATGTAGCTCCTTGAGTATCTTCATGCCATACAATCGCTCTGTTCTTAACTAAATCAACTATACCTCTAAAATCCGCTTCATCACCTATTGGTAAAACAATAGGCACAGCATTAGAACCAAGCATATCTTTTACCTGCTGGCATACAGCTAAGAAGTTAGATCCTTGTCTATCCATCTTATTTACAAACCCCATTCTTGGAACTTTGTAATTATCAGCAAGTCTCCAGTTAGTTTCCGACTGAGGCTCTACACCATCAACAGCACTAAATAAGAATACTAAACCATCTAATACACGTAATGAACGGTTCACCTCAACCGTAAAGTCAACGTGTCCCGGAGTATCAATAATATTAAAATGATAATCTTTAGTTTCTGGTAATGGCTGTGCATTTTCCATTGGGAACTTCCAAGTACAAGTTGTAGCAGCAGAAGTAATAGTAATACCTCTTTCCTGCTCTTGCTCCATCCAGTCCATAGTAGCAGCACCATCGTGCACCTCACCTATTTTATGACTAACTCCTGTATAATATAATATACGCTCTGTAGTCGTAGTTTTCCCTGCATCAATATGCGCAGCGATACCTATATTTCTTGTAAATTTTAAATCTCTTTGTGCCATTTTTTAAAATCTAAAGTGTGAGAATGCCTTATTTGCTTCGGCCATCTTATGAGTATCAACTCTTTTCTTCACTGCCGCCCCTTCTTCCTTCTCTGCAGCAATGATTTCACCAGCCAATTTTTGAGCCATTGACTTCTCATTTCTCTTACGAGCATAAAGAATCAACCACTTCATAGCTGTAGATATCTTACGGTCTGGTCGGATAGGGTTAGGAATCTGAAAAGTAGCTCCACCTACTCTTCTACTTCTTACTTCTACGTGAGGCATCACATTAGATAATGCATCTTTCCATACCTCTAACGCAGTTTTCTCTTCGTTTTGTTTCTTTTCTTCTACGATATCCATTGCATCATAGAAAATTTTAAAAGCCACAGATTTCTTACCATCCCACATCATCATGTTTACAAAACGAGTCACTAACTGATCGTTAAAACGTGGATCTGGCAAAATAGGTCTTTTTTTAGCCTTTCTTTTTCTCATGTCTTCTTCTTAAAAGTTTTTAATTACTTTTTAGGGCGTTTTGCACCGTACTTAGATCTTCTCTGCGTTCTTCCTTGAACTCCTGCTGTATCAAGAGCACCACGAACGATGTGATATCTAACTCCCGGTAAATCTTTTACCCTTCCACCTCTAACTAATACTATCGAGTGCTCCTGGAGGTTATGTCCTTCACCACCGATGTATGCGTTCACTTCTTTACCGTTAGTTAACCTAACACGCGCCACCTTTCTCATTGCTGAGTTAGGTTTCTTAGGCGTAGTAGTATAAACACGTGTACACACACCGCGTCGTTGCGGGCACGAATCCAAAGCAGCCGATTTACTCTTCTTAGTTATTTTGGCTCTACCTTTTCGTACTAATTGTGAAATTGTTGGCATAATTTGCTTTACACTAAATATTAATTTTTTCTAATACCTCTTTTATGAGGGCTGCAAAGGTAGAAATATTTTTCAGCAAATCAAATCCTAAATCATTAATTTTGAAATAGTTTTAAAATAAGCATCATAACCAACGAAAAAGATCGTTATTACAACCTAAATAAATCTTATAAAGAATTAGTGCATTGCGTAAGCTTTTTTTCACCTTTCTCATTCTCTACTCCGTACAAACATATTATTCCTACGGCCAGGAACAAACACTATATCTACAACCTAAAGGCAAAGACAGCATCTCAACGAAACTTATAGAACAAAGTACTCTGAATTCTAAATTCAAGGATTTTTCATCATTACAAAAAAGTATTCTTAAGACACAACAACTTTTAATAAACAAGGGATACATCTTCACAGAGTATGACAAACCAATAAAGATTAACGACTCCACGTTCTCAGTCAATTACAGCCTTAATCAAAAAATTGATTCTATACAGTTATTTTTTAACCCCAACACAATTCAACCCTCACTAATCTTAAAAGATATAACGATCAAAGAAAATTATTTTATTATACCTTATAGTAAGACTGGAGAAATTCTTGACCACATTAACAAGCATTACACTGCAATCGGAGACACATTTAATTGGGTACGATTAAGTAACATAAAAAATGAAGAAAATATTCTTCTAGCAGACTTAATAATTAGCAACAAAAAGGAGAAAAGAAAAATTGACCATATAAATATCATAGGGTACAACAAATTCCCGAGATCATTCCTAAAATATTTTTTAAAAATTAAAGAAGGTAAGGTTTTCTCTAAAGAAGATTTGATTAAAAAGGAGTCAAAGATCAAAAATCTTTCTTTTGCCTCAAGTCTTAAACCTCCTGAAGTCTTATTTAAAAAAGATTCCACATCAGTATTTTTATATCTTCAAAAAGGGAACAATAATAATTTCGACGGTTTTCTAGGTTTTTCTAACAACGAAGGCTCAAGTAAAATTAGCTTTAATGGATATATAAACCTCATTTTAAACAATAATCTTAATTATGGTGAGAAACTAAACATTGTTTATAAGAATGACGGAAGAGAACAACAACGTTTTGAAGCATCTCTTCTCTTACCTTATTTATTCGGTAGCCCAGTAGGGCTTGAAGGAAAACTAGAAATCTTCAAACAAGACTCTACTTTTATTAACACAAAACAGATTATAGGATTGCAGATGTATACTGGTAGAAATTTTGATATTTCAGTTGGATATCAGTTTGTCAATTCAACCACACTTACAGAACAAACAAGCTCAGATATTACAAATTATAAAACCAATGCAATAATTTCCAGCTTTAGCTACAATTCAACCCTATCCCATGAGACGTTCACGGAACCTAAGTCATACCTCTCACTTAATCTATTATACGGGAAACGCAAAACAGAAGACAATGACTTGGACCAAATAAACTCAACATTCTTTGCCAGCCATATTTTCAAGCTTAACCCAAGTAACTTTGTGTATCTAAGTAACGAAACCTCTGCACTTCTATCCGAGAATTATTTTATTAATGAATTATTCAGGACTGGCGGTATAAACTCTATAAGAGGGTTTAATGAAAACTCTATATTCACATCATTTCATACGATTTTAAGCACAGAATATCGCTATATACTATCCAACAATCTCTACGCACATAGTATAATAGATTACGGATACATTCAAAATGAAATTTCAAATTCTACAGACAACCTAAGCAGCATAGGTATTGGACTAGGATTAAAAAGTAAAGCCGGAATCTTCAAACTTATATTTGCGAATGGAAGAACTAAAAACCAATCTTTCAAACTCACCAACACAAGAGTACATATTTCGATGTCATCCAACTTCTAAGTAAAAAATTGCTAAAAATGCATTTCAAAACACAATAAGAAGACAATCCTCATTCAAAGCTAGGTTTTTTTAAGAAAATGTTAATACATCATCCGAATCCCTACAACTACAACGTTATAGTGGAAATTATGAAATCAACAACAACATTAACAGAATATTTAAAATTTTAATAACAAAAAGTTGCTTAATACAGATATTATTTTGATTTTTGGCATTGGCTAATTCAAATAAATTATAAAATGAGAACAAAGTTTAGTGGAATTCTAACGCTATTACTAGCGTTTGTTGTGCAGCTTACGTTTGCACAAGAGAAGACGATCTCAGGTACAGTTACCGATCAATCGGGACTACCTTTGCCTGGGGTAAATATCGTTATCAAAGGTACTAGTACAGGTACTCAAACAGACTTTGACGGAAATTATTCTGTCAAAGCTAACAAAGGAGCTGTACTAGCATATAGTTATTTAGGTTTTCAAACTCAAGAGATTGCAGTTGGAGACAATAATACTATTAACGTGCAATTATCTGAGGATGCTGCACAACTGGAAGAGGTTGTAGTAACCGCACAAGGTATTAGAAGAGAAAAGAAAGCTTTAGGTTATGCCGTTGCTACTATTGCCTCTGATGATATTGCTGCAAAACCTCAAACAGATGTTGTTAGAGCTCTTACAGGAAAAGCTCCTGGGGTTAACATACAACAGACATCTGGTTTATCAGGTTCAGGTACAAACATTATTATTCGTGGATATTCTTCGATCAACGGTAGTAACCAGCCATTATTCGTAGTTGATGGAATACCATTTAACTCTGACACGAATAATGACAGGAACTTCGTTCAAGGGGGTGCTGCTGCATCCAGCCGTTTCTTAGATATCGATCCAAACAACATCAAAGAAATTTCAGTACTTAAAGGTTTAAGTGCAACAACTCTTTATGGTCAGGCAGGTCGTAACGGGGTAGTTTTAATTACTACTAAGACGGGATCCGACGCTGATGCTAACAAGAAATTTGAAGTTTCAGTGAATCACTCTTATTTTGCAAACGAAATTGCTAACTTACCAGATTATCAAAATACTTATGGTAATGGTTTTTATCAAAACTATTCCGCAGCATTTAGTAACTGGGGACCAAACTTTAACGTAAGAGGTCAGCAAGGAATTGCTGCTGACGGAACAGTTCCGCACCCTTACGACAGAGAAGCTTTAGCAACTGCACTACCGCAATTCCAAGGCGCTAGATATGAATACAGACCTTATGACAGTGTTGAGCAATTCTTTAAAACAGGATCAGTTGTAACTACTTCTGTTAATGCATCTTCTTCAAGTGAAAAAGGAAATATCAACGTTTCTTTCGGTCACACAGATGATGAAGGATTTGTTCCAACCAACGAATATCGAAGAGTCAACTTCAGTTTAGGTGGGTCTATGAAGCTTTCTAATAAGTTAAGTATTAACACTTCTATGAACTACGTTAGAACTGACAGATTTATTCCTCCAACAGCGGTTGGTTTTGGTAGTAATCCTGCAGGCGCATCATTATTTGCTAACGTACTTTATACTCCTAGAAGCATTGATTTATTCGGATTACCTTATGAAAATCCTCTAGATAACTCTTCAATATATTATAGAGGAGGTAATGATATTCAAAACCCTTTATGGACTTTAAATAACATCATTGACGAAGAAAAAATTAGACGTTTCTTTGGTAATATCACTACTAATTACGAAGTGAACGACTGGTTAAACCTTTCTTACAGGGTTACTATTGACGGTTACAACCAGTTGAACGAGCGTAGAGCAAATAAAGGAGGTCAGCAAGTTGTAGGTGGTCAAATGACTACTACCAATATTGAAAGCACTGTATGGGATCATACATTAAGTTTAAACTTTGATAAAGATA
>NZVW01000048.1 GCA_002697475.1 Aquimarina sp.
ATAGGGATAAAAATTGTCTCATCATCATCCACTTCAAATTCTGCCCATCGCCATTGGTCCTGATGTCTATCCCAATCTCCGATAAGCATGTCAAAAATCCGGGCACGTATATAGGCTTTCTGATCTACCCTGTAAGACTCATCTTCTTTGATTTTCTCCAACATATCTGTGGTACTTTCAAAATCTGGTATTTTACCTTCTTTATCAGGATCTGCTCTACGATAACCAGGATAATCCTTTTGCTCATCAGAGGGACGTTGCTCGATAAAATAAAGTTCATCCCCATACTTTTCGTTATAACTACCTAAAGCTTGTTGTTTAGGAATGTAGAATAATTCTGTTTTGGAATGATTGACCTCAATCTGAGCGGTTAAATCATTAATCACCATCTGCATATATGGATGTGCAGTAGTAAAAAAATCAGAAACTATATCTTCTGTCAGTGTACCTTCATAGTCAGATGTGGCATAGGATACTCCCTTTATTTTGTGAGTTAAAAACTTTAGTGCTTCCTTTTTAAGAGATCTCATGGCAAACTCTCTGTTGTCCTTATCGACTAAACGAAGTGAGTTAGATTGATGTCCTCCTCCTTCTTTAGTAATAGTAAGTCCTCCATATAATGTATCGAGCAATGCTACTTTTGCAGTGACTTCTTTACCAAAATAATTTCTATATCTATCTCCCCAAAGTAACTTAAAAAAACCTGACTTATCTAATTCCTCTTCATCCTGGATTATAGCAGCTTTCATAGTCTCAGGATAGGCTTTAGAAGGTATATCATATTGTTTTTTCTCCTGAAAAGGTTCCTGATCATTAAAACTATAGTTCTTTTCTTCTTCTGTAATAAATTCTACGGAAGAAGATCCATCATTATAATATCTTAAAACAGCGAATCCTTCCTTTCCATAGGCGAATTTACCCTGATAGTTAAGAGAGCCACCTGGTGCATTTAAGAAGCCATTAGCTAAATCAACCGGAGATTTGCTGGAAATAGAACCACTAATAACCTGATTTAAACCTTTGCTGGTCAAGTATTGTAAATTAGATTCATGCGCTGAAACTACTGTAACTCTCTTGGACTTTTGAGCTATCGCACTTACTAAAATTCGTAAATATCTATATCTTGGAAAATCTAATTGATCTTTGGATAAATTGGACAGATCATTAACCTCTGTCCATAGCGTACCCAGCACAGGCAGTGGTAACAGATGATCTGCTAAAGTGTTAGCACCGGCATATTCTCCATTGCTAAAAACAGGATGGTGCATAGCAATGATAACATTCTTTCCCTGAGCGTCATTAACATAACCTTCCAACTCCTCCGCAAACCTACGTTTTGTAGTGATGTCCGTACATTTTTTGTTGATCTCCTCAACTCTATCCCAATTGGTGATGAACCAATAGCTATTAACGATGATCAAATCCAATTCATCATTGATGACCACATATTCTAAAGGACAACCATTCTTTTGCTCAAATTCAAGCCTTTTAATATCCTTATCATCTACATAATCTTCATACTTTTCAAGATCTGAAATATTAGCATCCTTCCATTCATTGACACCAGACATAAAATACGTATCTCCTTTAAAGCCTTTTGCCAGTGCGATTTGTTCATCTAAGAGTTTATAATCTTTATCTTTCTGACCTACCTCAGAACTGATATTATCCCCTAAAAACAGCAATAAGCTTTGTTCGTTAGCCTTGGCTAATTCACTTTTAAGTTTTGAAACAATACCATCCGTATTACTTTTTCTGTCAGTATTACCATATCCTCCCACCAGATATACCGTCTGTACAATTTCTTTGTTGTTAAGTTGTTGTTGACCCTCATCTGACAATTGAGGTTTATAAGTAGCACAGGCGCTAATGAGAAGTATAAAAATAAAAGCGTAAACACTTCTTGAAACTTGAAGTATTGAATATTTCTTGAACATATAATTAGATTAGGTTAAAACTAAATCCTAAAACAGGATCTTGTTATAACTACGCAAGTAATAGATTTGACGTTTCGCAGATTAGCTCAAATCATTTTATTGTTAATTTGAATGCTCTGAAAAGCAAAAAACCTGTTTGTAAAACAGGTTTCCAATTTAGGGTAGTATGTATAAAAGAATATCAAATTCTTGGTAAGTCGCCATCGCCTTTAAGAGGCAGATTTGAACTTCCCATAAGATAGTTATCGACATGATAAGCAGCTTGTCTGCCTTCAGATATTGCCCAAACAATAAGAGATTGACCTCTACGTGAATCTCCTGCTGCAAAAACTCCTTTGACATTTGTAGCGTAGTTTGTTTCTGAAGCCTGTACATTGGTTCTCCCATCTAATTTTACCCCTAGCTGTTCTGCCACCAAAGGCTCAGAACCAGTGAAGCCAAGTGCCAGTAATGCAAGCTCACACTTCCATTCTTTCTCTGTACCTAAAACTTCTTTGAGTATAAATCTTCCATTTTCTTTTACCCACTCAACTTCAGTTGTGATTAATCCTTTTAAGTTTCCATGCTTGTCTCCCACGAACTCTTTAGTAGAAATACTCCAATGACGATCTACACCTTCCTGATGAGAGGAACTAGTACGCAATCTCATAGGCCAAAATGGCCATGGTTGATCGGCAGGGCGTTCTTTTGAACCTTTTCCCATAATCTCAAAGTTAGTTACCGACTTAGCTCCATGCCTAACCGAAGTACCTATGCAATCAGATCCTGTATCTCCTCCTCCAATAACCACTACATTTTTGTCTGTCGCTAAAATTTCATCATCAAACTCTGTACATCCGTCTACTCTTCTATTATTTTGAGGTAAAAAATCCATAGCCTGAACAACACCCTTCAATTCTGACCCCTTAATCGGAAGACTTCTTCTTACAGTTGCACCCGTGCATAAAAGTATAGCATCATGCTTAGTTTTTAATTCTTCAGCAGTAATGTCCTTACCTATCCAGGTATTCGTTTTAAACGTTATCCCTTCTTCCTCTAAAACCTTAAGACGTCTGTCTATGACATTTTTTTCCATCTTAAAGTCAGGTATACCGTAGCGCAAAAGACCTCCGGGCTTTTCATCCCTTTCATAAACCGTAACGGCGTGTCCTGCTCTATTCAATTGTTGAGCAGCAGCAAGACCTGCAGGGCCAGAGCCTACAACGGCAACACTTTTACCTGTTCTTTCTTTAGGAGGATGAGGTTTTATCCAACCTTTATCAAATGCCTGCTCTACAATATTCTTTTCTATATTTTCAATAGTTACGGGATCTTCATTAATTCCTAATACACAAGCTTCTTCACAAGGGGCAGGACATAGTCTCCCTGTAAATTCAGGAAAATTATTTGTGGAGTGTAATATCTCTGCAGCTTTCTGCCATTTTCCTTTATACACAGCATCATTAAAATCAGGTATTAAATTACCTAAAGGACATCCGCTATGGCAAAACGGAATTCCGCAGTCCATACACCTTGCTCCCTGATTCTTAAGTTTATCCTCTGATAATGGTATGGTAAACTCTTTATAACCTTTGATACGATTTTCAACAGGTTGATACTGTTCTATTTCTCTTTCAAATTCTAAAAATCCAGTGGTCTTTCCCATGTTAATATCGTTTTTATGCTTGTGCTAAATTTTCTTCTTCTAATCGCTTTAGAGCCTGCTTATACTCCTCAGGGAATATTTTAATAAACTTAGGTAATTCATTTTCCCAGTTTTCCAGAATACGCTGTGCTAAAGGACTTAACGTAGCATTATAGTGATTTTCTATGAGTTCCTTTAGTTCACTAATATCCTTTTGTTCCACCACAGGTTCCAGGTTCAAAGACTCTTTGTTACAATGTGCTTCAAACGTCTTTTTATCATCATAGATGTATGCAATACCCCCGGACATTCCTGCTCCAAAATTTCTACCCACCTGACCTAAAATCACTGCCACTCCTCCCGTCATGTACTCGCATCCGTGGTCCCCAATTCCTTCAACTACTGCTTTGGCTCCTGAATTTCTAACACAAAAACGTTCTCCGGCCTTTCCATTTATATATACTTCACCATCAGTAGCGCCGTAAAGTGTAACATTTCCTGTTATGATATTTTCTTCAGGTATAATTGTAGATTCTTCAGGCACTTTAATAATTAATTTGGCTCCTGACAATCCTTTACCTAAATAGTCGTTGGTATTCCCATTAACCACCATAGTCAGTCCTTTAGTTGCAAATGCCCCGAAACTCTGACCTGCAGCCCCTGTAAAATTCAGCTTAAGCGTGTTTTCCGGTAATCCTTGTGCTCCATAGATTTTTGAGATTTCATTACTCAATATAGCGCCAACGGCCCTATCCGTATTATGAATATCAAAGTCCAGAGTAGTTTTCTCCTTTCTAAATAACGCAGGATGCGCTTGCTCAATAATATCAAAATCAATAGATTTCCCCAGACCATGGTCCTGAGCTTCTGTATGATAAATATCAACTCCGACAGGTGTTTGCATTTGATGCAATATAGGAGTAAGATCTAATCCTTGTGCTTTGTAGTGCTCAATTGCCTTATTGTGATCCAACTTCGCCACCTGGCCAACCATTTCATTTACTGTTCTGAAACCAAGCTGAGCCATAATCTCCCTTAGCTCCTGAGCTACGAAATACATGTAGTTTACTACATGTTCTGGTTTACCATTAAACTTTTTACGCAGTTCGGGGTTTTGTGTTGCAATACCTACAGGGCATGTATTCAAATGACATACACGCATCATAATACAGCCTGAAGCTACTAAAGGAGCTGTGGCAAAACCAAATTCTTCAGCTCCCAACAGACAAGCTATGGCAACATCCCTTCCTGTTTTTAACTGACCATCGCATTCCAGTACCACTCTGCTTCTTAAATCATTACCCACAAGCGTTTGCTGAGCCTCAGCAATTCCAAGCTCCCAGGGAAGTCCTGCGTGTTTTAAGGACGTCAAAGGAGAAGCTCCTGTACCTCCATCAAAACCAGAGATCAGAATCACATCGGCTTTAGCCTTAGCTACACCAGCTGCCACAGTTCCTACGCCAACTTCAGAAACTAGTTTTACGTTAATTCTTGCTTCTCTGTTAGCAGATTTTAGATCATAAATAAGCTGAGATAAATCTTCAATAGAATAAATATCGTGGTGCGGAGGTGGCGAAATTAAACCGACATAAGGAGTGGAATTTCTTGTCTTTGCGATTTCAGGATTCACTTTAGGACCCGGTAACTGACCTCCCTCTCCAGGCTTAGCACCCTGAGCCATCTTGATTTGTATTTCAGAGGCATTGGTAAGGTAATTAGAAGAAACCCCAAATCTACCTGAGGCTACTTGTTTTATAGCACTGTTTCGCCAGTCGCCATTTACATTTTTATAAAAGCGTTCAGGATTTTCTCCACCTTCTCCGGAGTTGCTCTTACCTCCTATCCTGTTCATAGCTATAGCAAGATTTTCATGAGCTTCCTGACTTATGGATCCATATGACATAGCTCCTGTTTTAAATCGTTTAACGATCTCAGTCCAAGGCTCTACTTCATCGATAGGAATAGGATCATAGTTAGAAAACTCCAGCAATCCCCTTATCGTCATCAAATCTTTTGACTGCTGATTGATAAGCTCAGCATATTCCTTGTAGGTTTTTGGGTCATTTGATCTCACAGATTGCTGTAGTTTAGCTACTGTTAATGGATTAAACTGATGCTTTTCACCATTTCTTCTCCAGCGATATTGCCCTCCTATATCAAGATCAAGATTTGCATCAATCTCTCTTTCCCTATAGGCTCGTTCGTGTCTCTTTTCAATTTCTTTTTCAATTTCCTGCAATCCGATTCCCTGAATTCTGGAAACTGTATTCGGGAAATACTTTTCAACTGTTTTAGAGTTGATACCAATACACTCAAACAACTGAGAACCGCGATAAGAATTAAGTGTTGAAATTCCAATCTTGTTCATCACTTTTAATACTCCTTTACCAACTGCTTTATTATAATTGTTGATAGCTTGTTCAGCCGAAAGCTCTGTTATATTATTTTCTTCAATTTGTTCAGCTATAATTTCATTAACCATATATGGATTTATGGCACTTGCTCCATATCCAAAAAGTAAAGCAAAATGGTGTACTTCTCTTGGTTCAGCTGATTCTATGATGATACTTATTCTGGATCTTTTTCTCAATCTCTGCAAACCACTATTGACATAAGAACAAGCCAATAAAGCAGGGATTGGTGCCCTATGTTTACTTACATTTCTATCAGAAAGTATTAAGATATTTGTTCCATTATCGATAGCTTTAGAAACATCTTTCAATAACTTATCTAATGCATCTTCTAAACCATTAAGCCCGCGATTAACATTATACAACATAGGAATTGAGGTCACTTTAAATCCTTTATCCCCATAGGTTTTAATTTTATCTAAATCTTCTTTTGAAATTACGGGATTTTGAATTTTAAGTTTGTTACAATGTTCAGGAACAATATTAAAAATATTGTGATCAGCTCCAAGAGTCAAACTGATATCACATATTAATTCTTCACGGATACCATCTAAAGGAGGATTAGTAACCTGTGCAAATAATTGCTTGAAATAGTTATAGATCAATTGTGATCTTTGTGATAAAACAGCAATAGGTGTATCAGAACCCATAGATCCTATCGGTTCTTTACCTAATTGTGCCATGGGAGCAATTATGGTATCAATATCTTCTTTTGTATATCCAAAAATTTCCTTTCTTCTATTGACAGTTTCTTCCCCTAAGAATAAAGGACAGTCATTGTAAGGTATATTTCTTAAATGCACCAAATTGTTATCCAGCCATTCTCTATAAGGATGCTGAGAAGCTATTTTTTCCTTTATCTCTTCATCATTGACAATTCTTCCCTCATTCATATTTACCAGAAACATTTTTCCCGGCTCTAATCGACCATGATATTCAATATTATTTGGTGCTATGTCTACAACTCCTGTTTCTGAGGACATAATAACATATCCATTTTTAGTCACGGTATAGCGTGAAGGTCTAAGTCCGTTTCTATCCAGTACAGCTCCTATATAATTACCATCGGTAAACGGAATTGATGCAGGCCCATCCCAAGGTTCCATAGCACACGAATTGTACTCATAGAACGCCTTTTTATTTTCAGACATTTCAGGATTTTTTTCCCAGGCCTCAGGTACCATCATCATCATTACTTCCGGTAGTGATCTTCCGGTCATTAACAACAACTCAACTACCATATCCATAGAAGCGGAGTCTGATTTTCCTGGTAAAACTGTAGGCAAGATCTGTTTTATTTCTTCACCAAAAAGATCACTCTCCATCAACTCCTCTCTTGAGCGCATTCTGGATACATTACCTCTTAGTGTATTGATCTCACCATTATGGCACATATACCTGAAAGGTTGTGCTAAATCCCAGGTAGGAAAGGTATTTGTTGAAAATCGCTGATGTACTAAGGCTAATCTTGTGACCACACGTGAGTCTAAGAGGTCTTTATAAAAAAGCTTTATATCCTCAGGCATTAGTAACCCCTTAAATATTAATGTTTTTGTAGATAAACTAGGAATGTAGAAGAATTTACTTTCAGAAAGCTTTGACTTGTAAATCGTATGCTCTGTAAGCTTACGCGCTGTAAAAAGTTTAAGATTAAAATCAAAATAGGACTGTTCTTTATCTGATTTTCCAATAAAAACCTGCTTAATAAAAGGCTCAGTAGAAGCTGCAATTTCTCCTAGATGAATCGGATCTACAGGCACATCCCTCCAACCAAGAAGTATAAGCCCTTGCTTATCAATATTATCTTCAAATGTATCAATACAAAACTTTCTCTGATTCTCTTTCTTTGGCAAAAAAACATTACTAACAGCATAATCTCCCTGTTCCGGCAAATCAAAGTTACATTCTTCAATAAAAAAATCATGGGGAATATCAATTAATATACCCGCACCGTCTCCCGTTTTACCATCTGCACTTACTGCACCTCTATGCTCTAATTTTTCTAAAATTTCCAGAGCTTTGTGTATAATATCATTTGATTTTTTACCTTCCAGGCTACAGATAAATCCGGCACCACAAGCATCGTGCTCAAACTCCGGTAAATACATTCCTTGTTTCTTCATATTTATAGGGATCTTATTACTAATACAGAATCCTGAATTTAACAAATGGAAAATAGTCCTAAAAGAAAACTCGTCTTTTGACTCCCATTTTTCTGGGCCTTCTAAAAAAAGCCTCTTCTAAATGCAAGAATCTTAAAATAAGAGGTTCTATTTAAGAATATCATAACGTACTTTTTTCACAAACAAAACAACTTTAATTTGCTGTATTTCAGTTATTTACATAACTAAAACGTTTTCGTGTACATAAGAGGTACTAAAGAGCATGAATCTTAATTTTCATACTTTCAAAATGAAATACCCTCATTTTTTTAGGGGTAATTATCATATTATAATAAAAATTATACGTTTAACCCTCAAAATTTGGATATCAAATTCAAATTAACATATTTTTGAAAAGGATTTAACACTAATTTTAATTTTTTAGGCTTTATGAAGAAAATAGAAGCAATCATTAGAAGATCTAAATATAGAGCTGTAAAAGAAGCTTTGCACGAAAAAGGTGTAATGTTCTTTTCTTACTGGGATGTTACTGGTGTAGGACACGAACAAAAAGGCTCCGTTTACAGAGGGATTTCTTACAGCACAAGTGATATACAAAGAAGATTTTTATCCATTATTGTCAATGATGATTTTGAAGAAGCTACTATCTCAGCCATCCTTGACGCAGCTAAAACAGGAGAGGTAGGTGATGGTAAAATCTTCGTGTCTGATGTTCAGGAAGCTTACAGAATAAGAACAGGGGAAAAAGGTGGAGACACCCTAAAATAGTCACACAAGTATTAATCAACTACATACCAAATTAAAAAACTTTTTTATGAGCAACATACAACAACAAGAAGAAATTCAGAAAGCAGTCAATGCCGCTGTTGAAGGTATAAATGCAGATTTAGGGATTTTGTGGATTCTGGTTGCTGCTATACTTGTATTTTTTATGCAAGCAGGTTTCACTCTTGTAGAAACGGGCTTCACCAGATCTAAAAATGCGGGAAACATTGTTATGAAAAACTTTATGGACTTAAGCATAGGTTCCCTAATGTTTTGGGTAATAGGATATTCTATTATGTATGGTGGAGACACTATTTTAGGTGGGTTTATGAGAAATCCACTGGATTTAGCTTTTTTCAGCAATGATGACTGGCATAATCTATTTTTCCAGACTGTTTTTTGTGCTACAGCAGCAACGATAGTTTCTGGGGCTGTAGCAGAGAGAACTAAATTTTCAACCTATCTAATATTTTCTGCAGTATTAACTACAATCATCTATCCCATATCCGGAAGTTGGTTATGGCCGTTTGACGATAAAGCCTGGTTGAACAATCTTGGATTTATTGACTTCGCAGGATCTACTATTGTACACGCAGTAGGAGGATTTGCCGGACTGGTAGCAGCTGCACTAATTGGACCAAGAATTGGGAAATACGAAAATGGAAAAGTAAATGTTATTCCAGGGCACAATTTACTTTTAGGCTCTGTAGGTGTTTTTGTGTTATGGCTAGGATGGTTTGGTTTTAATGGAGGTTCTCAGTTAGCCTTTGGTGGAACTAACTCAGTTGCTGTAGGAAGTGTAATCATCAACACTAATCTTGCTGCAGCATTAGGAGCAATTACAGCTCTGCTGGTTACTTGGGCTAAGTATAAAAAACCAGATATTTCTATGACCCTTAATGGATGTCTTGCAGGTTTAGTTGGTATTACTGCAGGCTGCGGTAATGTAAGCGCTGTTGGAGCTGCAGCGATTGGTATAATCTCAGGTGTTGTAGTTGTTTTATCAATCGATTTTATTGATAGAAAATTGAAGATCGATGATCCTGTTGGGGCTATATCTGTTCACGGTGTTTGTGGATTTTTAGGAACTGTATTAGTAGGTGTTTTTGCTATTCCGGGTGAGAATTTTGCAGGTGGATTATTATATGGTGGAGGTTTTAAACAGCTAGGAATTCAGGCTTTAGGATCTTTATCTATGATAGGATGGGCTGTATTAGCTAGTTTCGTTGTTTTATTTATACTTAAAAAGACTATTGGCTTAAGAGTCTCTGAAAAAGAGGAAATAGATGGACTTGATATTCATGAGCATGGTATCAGTGCTTTTGGTGAACAAAACGATTAGGTTTACATAAGTAATCCTTTATAAATAGGTAGAAGGGCTATATCCGTGAATATAGCCCTTCTTTTTGTTTTTAAAATATATAGTAATTACTTTATGATAGAAAGTGAAAGTGGATAATAAGGTTGCTCTCCATTATTTGCTTTAACCGCATTTACAATTGGAAAAACAAATCCTAAAATTCCTATTACGATGAAACCTAATATTCCTAATCCAAATAAAAGAATCAGAGGTACGCAAATGATCGCATAAATGAACATACTTATTCTAAAATTCATTATGGATTTACCGTGCCCATCCATAGCCAACACTTTATCTCTTTGGGTTAACCATAATATTAATGGTACTATAAAACCCCCAAATCCTGTGATCAGGTCTAACAATTGTGATAAGTGCGTAACAACTAAAAGTGATCTGTCTTGTCTCATGTCTATAATTTTTGATTGATTTTAGTTTTGCTAAAAATATTAGCATTATACTTATAAGACGTTTCTATTAGCAATTTGTTACACCTATATTATAAAAATTTACTAGTTTAATTGTGCCTCAATGATGCTTATAAGCTCTTTCTTGCCAAATCCCGATTTGGCATACACTACCTTTTTTTCTTTATTTAAAAGAAAAAAAGTGGGAGCACCTATTACACCATAATTTTTAGCAACTTCTTCGCCTCCATATAGTGTAGGGATAGTAATATTTTTCGTAGCTATATACTTTTCCAGCTTTTCTTTTGAAGATGTAATAAACTCAATTCCATAGACCTTTAGTCCTCGATCAGCATAGGTATTCATAATATCGGTTATTCCCGGATTTGCCTCCATACAAGGACCACAGTTTCTATACCAAAAATCCAATAAAATTAATTCACCTTTTATATCAGATAAGTTAATCATTTGATCATTCAAATCTGATAAGCTAAAATCCGGAGCCTCGTTACCTAACAAACTATTCATTTTACCTCCTTGCTGTTCGTGAAACTCTCGCTGGGACATCATTAAGTATTCTTCCTGAAAACTATCTATTGACCAAAGATCCTCAGGTTTCTTTGTGTTAAACTCAATATCTTTTATTCTTGAAGTGATAACCTGATCGCTTACAGAGTTGCTTGTTTTAACAAGAATCGGAAGCTTAGAATTTTTTGACACAAAAATTTCGTAATTGTAGACATAATCTTCATTACCTCCCGCGGATTCAAGTTTGAAAAACTCTACATACTTTTCAGGAATCATAAAGTGAAACTTATATGTAGCCTCTTTATCTATTATAGTATCTTTGACAGGCTTTCTAACTATTGAAGTATCACTGAGTATTTGAGGAAGTAATATTTTAGTTTGCAATATAGAACCATGCATATTTATTGTTCCTCCTAGCTGATGTATTCTTGGTTTTTTTTCATAGATGACAGTCTTATTCTCTTCTGAAATATTAAAAACAGCTTGACCATTGAATACCTGAGACCCAAGATCATTATAAATCATATACTTTGATGCTACCAGTTTATCATCACTACTGAAATCAAAAAAACATTTAGCTTCATAATGTCCATCCTCTTCCTTTTCTTTTGGATAAAAATCAACAATGGATGTATATTCAATAGTTTTTATTTCATTTAATTTCTGAATCGTTTCTTCAAGAATTTTATAATCATCCTTTTCTGGTGTAATACATACAATTAAAGCAGAAAAAATAAAGTAGTAAAGTTTCATAATTGG
>NZVW01000049.1 GCA_002697475.1 Aquimarina sp.
AATTTACAATTGTGGTCTATTGATTAACTTTGTCAAAAGACAAAATCGTATCTTTGCCAACTATTTTGTTAGCTTATAACAATTGATCGACAAATCTTATGTTTTAATAAAACTAGTTAAGTTTTTAAAACTAAATAATAATAGTAAAAATTAAAGTAGATAAAAAAAGTGAAGGTAGATAAAGCGGTAGAGGAATTTGATGCACTAGGAGACAACCATGTTTCCACTAATGCAACAACACCATTAAGAGAAGATGCTTTTAAGCTTAGCGACAAAGAGAAAATTGAACTGATTCAGGATGATATAAAACATATTATGGAGACTCTTGGATTAGATTTAACTGACGATAGTCTTAAAGGCACTCCTAAAAGAGTGGCAAAAATGTTTGTGAACGAAATATTTTCCGGATTACACCCTGAGAGAAAACCTGATGCCTCAACATTTCAAAATCATTACAAATATGGTGAAATGTTAGTAGAAAAAAATATCACCGTATATTCTACCTGTGAGCATCACTTATTGCCTATAGTAGGACGTGCGCACGTAGCATATATTTCTAATGGAACAGTAGTTGGTCTTTCTAAAATGAATAGAATAGTCGATTATTATGCTAAAAGACCACAAGTACAGGAAAGAATGACGATGCAAATTGTAGAACACTTACAGGTTGTGTTAAACACAAAAGATGTTGCCTGTGTTATTGATGCCAAGCACTTATGCGTTAATTCCCGAGGTATTCGAGATATCGAAAGCAGCACAGTAACAAGTGAGTTCGGGGGGCGTTTTAAGGAAGAATCTGTAAGAAGAGAATTTCTTGACTACATAAAATTAGAAACAAACTTTTAACCTAAAACCAAAAAACAGCACATAAATTCATGGCTTCAATTCCATTGTACAAAACTCAGGAGTTAAAGATTTATAACTCCATCACTGGTCAAAAAGAAACTTTTACACCGCTAACTGAAGGAAACGTAGGAATGTATGTTTGTGGACCTACTGTTTATAGTAACGTACATCTAGGGAATTGTAGAACTTTTATATCTTTTGATCTTGTTTTTAGATACCTAAAACATTTAGGATATAAGGTGCGATATGTGCGGAATATTACGGACGCCGGACATCTGGAAAGTGATGCTGATGAAGGAGAGGACAAAGTATCCAAAAAAGCAAGAATAGAGCAGTTAGAACCTATGGAAATTGTTCAAAGATACACTTTGGACTTCCATAATATACTTGCTAAATTCAATAATATTCCTCCAAGCATAGAACCAACAGCAACAGGTCACATTGTAGAGCAAATTGAAATTATTAAAACTATTTTAGATAAAGGTTTTGCCTATGAGGCTAATGGCT
Organism: Aquimarina sp.; assembly: GCA_002697475.1. Lineage (GTDB taxonomy): Bacteria > Bacteroidota > Bacteroidia > Flavobacteriales > Flavobacteriaceae > Aquimarina. The sequence continues at coordinate 1,354 of NZVW01000049.1, forward strand.
CTGTATATTTTGACGTAAAAAAATTCAATGAAACTAATCACTATGGCAAACTAAGTGGGCGTAACATAGAAGAACTTATAGCTAATACCAGAGAATTAACTGCTCAGAGTGACAAAAAGAATCCTCAGGATTTTGCTTTATGGAAAAAAGCGGAACCTCAACATATTATGAGATGGCCATCTCCCTGGAGTGATGGTTTTCCTGGTTGGCATCTGGAGTGTACCGTAATGAGTACAAAATATTTAGGAGAACAGTTCGATATCCACGGAGGAGGTATGGACCTTAAGTTTCCCCACCACGAATGTGAAATAGCTCAGGGTGAAGCTGCTACAGGTCAAAGTCCTGTAAATTACTGGATGCACGCCAATATGCTAACTCTTAACGGTAAAAAAATGTCTAAGTCCACAGGAAATATTATTTCTCCTGCAGAAATTTTCAGTGGTGATAATTCAATTTTGAGCAAAGCATTTGCCCCTACCGTTGCTAGATTCTTCATGCTTCAGGCACATTATCGTAGTGTTCTAGATTTTTCCAGTGATGCTTTAGAGGCTTCTGAAAAAGGGTTTATCAGGTTGATGGAAGCATTGGAAACACTGAAAAGCATTAAAGCTTCAGAGGTTACTAATGGTTTTGATATTACAAAATGGGTTGATAACTGTTATGATGCTATGAATGATGACTTTAACAGTCCTATTTTAATAGCTAATTTATTTGAGGCCGTAAAATTTATTAATACACTGAAAGAGGAAAAAGCATCTATATCGAAAGAAGACTTGACTACCCTGACAGAACATTTAAATACCTTTGTATTTGATGTATTAGGCCTAGTTAATCTGAACGAAGCATCTTCTGATACCAGTGATAAATTATCCGGAACCGTAGAGCTGCTGATTAAATTACGAGCGGAAGCAAGAGCTAATAAAGATTTTGCCACCGGTGATAAGATAAGAGATGAGCTTTTAGCACTGGGCATTCAATTAAAAGACGGCAGAGAAGGAACCACTTTTACGGTAAATTAATTTTTTTGGCGACTAAGATTTCCATAAAGCAAATTTTTATTGCACCGTTTATATTTCTAATACGGGTATATCAAAAGTTTATATCGCCTTTAACACCTGCTACTTGTAGATATCATCCTACTTGTTCGCACTATACTCTAGAGGCCTTGCGGACTCACGGTTTATTTATGGGGGGATGGCTATCCGTTAAACGTATATTTAGCTGTAACCCGTGGGGAGGTAGTGGTTATGATCCTGTGCCTGAGAAGAAATAATTTTATTTATAATTTGTAAGATAATTTAAATAATATCACTCTAGGCTGAATAAAGGTGGTATTGTCTGAAACGATAAATTGGTTAAAAAAGTTATTATTTCGAAAGTCAACGTCAAACAAATTCATCACCTCTATACCTAAAGTCCAAGGACTAGACTTTTTATCGTATAATAATTCTAAATTCAACTCTTGAAAGACATTATTTTGATTCAAAGTTTTGTTCATGTAAGAAGTATAAGTATAATCCAAATTAAAAAAGAAGTCATTCAAAAAATCATACTCTACAAAAACAAATGGCTTAAAGTTGGAAAAATTATTCTGCGAATTATTATTCCTGAAAAAGCTAAAATTCTGTTTTAGACCAACCTGAAAATTAGGCCAATAATCATAAAAACTTTCTACTTTTAAGTTATAGGAAGGAATTATTGTTTCAAATTCTAATATTTCGTCATTTATAATTCTAGAGTATTCAAATAGATTAAGTCCTCCGCCTAAAGTAAACCTATAAGCTCTTGTTTTCTTTGAAATTGAGCCATTCAAACCAAAATTATTTTCTGGTAAGTTAGTATATACATATTCATTAATTAAATTAATCCCTTCATTTCTAGTACTGCTTCTAATTGAAAAGTCTCTTTTTGTGTAACTAAGACCTCCAGAAATGAACAGACCTTTGTAAAGATTAAAATTGGAATAAAAAATAGAAGATTGGTGGTAGAGTTCATTTTCTAAAAATTCATTTCCTCTCAACAGTGTATTAAAGTTTGAAAGCCTTAAGCGATTAGAAAATTGAGAAACATTAGGAAATCGAGATTTTTTTAAATATTTCGCTTTTAAATTTTCTCTACTATTGATTTTCCATTCAAATAAAAATTCAGGCAATAAAAACGACTTATCTCTTCCAACTATTCTTTCATCGAATTGTTCCACATCCCATAAATAATATTGATAAAATAGAGCTGGCTTAATTAAAAAATTCCCAACCATCATCTTATAATTCAAACCAACATAATTACTTATTAATCCTAAGTTAACTTTATTTGAAAAACCAAAATCTTTAAAATTATTAACCTCACCATTATTTAGGATTTGAATATCATCACTATTGAAAGATTGATTTTCTATGGTAATACCAATTTCAGGGTAAATATGATTGGTCCGATTTAAAACCCAATAGTGCTTAATTCTTATACCAGCATTTTCCAAATAGGAATCATTTTTTTGATTTAAATTGATTGAATCTTCTTGGACAAGTGGAAATACGCTCGTAAATATTGGTTCAGTCAAACCCCAATTTTTGTCGCTATAAAAAGATGTGTTCTTGTAAAACAAATTAACACTTGAAGTGTGCGAATCCGATATTTTAAACGAATAATTCAATTTTGATGTTAAATCAAATTCTTTTATACCTGAAACCAAACTTATCTTATTTTCAAAATCATCACTAACCGATGTAGTGCTACTAATATTGTCTGAAGAATTTGTTTTTAGATATAATTCTAATGATAAATCCTTATTTGATTTGGAACTAAAGCTATATTTAAATTTACTTAAGGTAAAAAAAAGATTACTTATTTTTTTATTAGTTCTAATTTCATTAAGCTCTTCATTAATTAGATATCTATTATTCGAAATATTCAGAAAATCGGATTTGCTCTTTGAAAATATTGTGTACGCTTCTATCTCAGATTTTTTATCTAGTCTTTGTGAAAAACTGAAAGCTTCGAAATCATTTTTTTGATTTAAAAAGTCGTCATCAATTAGGAATTGAGAAAAATCATCAGAAATGAGTTGAAAGTAAGAGCTGGGTGATTCGCTAAATGACGAAATTCCTCCTTCGAAATTGAGATAATCCTTTAAACTAAAGGACTTTTTGCCAAAGTTATTAAAATCACTTATGTTATTAATTGCAGTATTCGGACTATAATAAAATAGAGCCGGATTAAAAATATACTTTGATTTTAGACCCGTGCCCAAATTAATGTCTCCGAAAATAAACTTTTTCTTTCCGTCTTTAAGCTTAATATTTAGAGCTAATTTTTCACTATCCTCTAAATTTTTCAAAAAATTTATTTCGTTGTAATTATCAATTGCTTCTATTTCATCAACTGCATCTGCAGGAATATTATTAACCCCTAACTTTTCATCACCGGTAAAAAATTTCCTTCCTTCTACCATTAATTTAGTAACATCCTTTCCATTAACTTTAACATTGCCCTCATTATCCACATCAATACCAGGTAATTTACTTAAAACATCTCTTAATTTTCTCTCTTCTCCAGTGAGGAAATTTTCAACTCTATAGGTAGTAGTATCTTCACTAATCTTAACAGGTAATCTTCGTTTAATTAAAACTTCCTGAAGAATTTCGCTCTCTTCTTTTAAGGAGAAATTTATAACTGAATCTTTTTCAAGTTTAAGACGCTTTTTTAAAATCTCAAATCCTAAATGACTTATTTCAATATCATAATATTCCTGTTTAAGAATTTTTAATCGGTAATTACCGTCATTATCAGAAATTGCAAAAACAGTTTTCAACCTTTTATCTTCAGGAAAACCTATTATATTAGCATTTACCAAGGTATTGTTGGAAGTATCTAAAATTTTTCCGCCTATCTCTATCTCTTGAGCATTAACAAACTCAAGAAAAGAAAAAAAAAGACAGGTTATTACAATAAAAACTTTAAAGGGATACTGTAAAGCAGGGAAGTTAGTATCTTTAGACAAACGATCTAGTATTTAAACTTAAAAGCTAATTCTTTTTTAGATAATTATCAAACTTCGTTGAAATATTATTTACAATATTTAAATATTCTTGTTCAGAAACAACTCTATCTACTTTGGGCATACTTAATTCTTTATCCGTAATCTTTTTATCGAGAAGAATTTTCTCTACATAGTAACTTATTCTATCTTCACCCTCATGTAATTCTAAAATTAAACCAGGAAGTCCACCATAATTCTTTGGGCCAAAAGGCAAAGACAAAGTGGGCGCATACCAGGCAATAATCTCTATATTAGAAGTTTGCCCTTTTCTGTCAGTAAATTTAGTAGTAGTTAATGCTTTATAACAAGTATATCCTGATACAACTTTTTTTTCGCTTGTAAGGTTCCATTGAATATCACTCATTTGGGATTTAATCCCGTATTTAACTCCATCAAATTCTTTAACTCTAATAGATTCATTACTTGCAACACTACTATAAAAATCACTATTTAGATTCAAGGCGGAAAGTGCAATTCGTTTCATCAATCTATCATTATGACTAATACTCATTTCTTCCAAAACCTTAAAAACTCCTCTTTGACCTGAAGATTTAAGAATTAATCTCAAATTGTCAATTTGCTCTCTAACTTTTAAAATAGCACTTGATCTAGGTTTAGAATTTTCACTTGGAGAATTTTTCAATTCAACCCTATATTCTACCTCATAACCTTTACTTTCATCCAAAGTAAACCAAGATATAAATATAAAAACTGTAAATAATATGATTAGTAACTTTTTCATTGCTTTTTTTTTAAAAAAAACCCACATTCGTATTAGAGCAAACATGGGTCTAAAATTCTACTCATTCTGCATATTTCCACATACATCACTTGTATTAAGGCAATAACAAGCGGCATACGCATCATTAAGTATAACAGTAGCATCATCTACTGAAACCATAAAACCCAAATCCGATTCTAAGTCTTCTAGAAAAGTAATTGCCTCATCAAAACATTCATCATAGCTGTAAAAAATGTTTGCTGAAGATGTAACTGAAAGCATAAGAATGCAGAAAAATAAAAAGAGTTTTTTCATTTTAAAAGTGATTTAAAGAATTAGTACTTAAAGAAATAACAAAATTAATAACTAACCAAATTTCATTATTATTATTTTTTTAAACTGAGAACATTAACTCTAATTGTATTAGTATTTATATATTTACTCAACTCAAAAAAATTAATCAATGCTAATTCCATTAAAAATTGTCTGGAATCCCAATGAAGGAATTGATCTTGGATTTTTCCTGGTACGTTTTTATAGTTTAATGTTTGTAGTTGCTTTTTTATTAGGATGGTATCTAATGAAAAAGATATACCTACGCGAAAATGAATCCATGGAAAAACTGGATTCCTTATTTATTTATGCAGTTATCGCTACATTGGTAGGCGCCAGGTTGGGACATGTGTTTTTTTATGACTGGGATTACTATAAAAATCATCTATTAGAAATCATACTTCCTTTTAGATTTAGCCCGGAATTTGAATTTATAGGTTTTCAAGGACTTGCCAGTCACGGAGCTGCTATTGGTATCATTATAGCGATGTATTATTATTCTAAAAAAATCCTAAAGAAACCTATACTTTGGATTTTAGATCGAATCGTTATTCCTGTAGCTTTTGGTGGAATTTTTGTACGATTAGGTAATTTTTTTAATTCTGAAATTATAGGTGAAGAATCAGGTGATGTAGTGACTGGAGTCAAATTTGTTCGAGATTATTACAGCAAAGCTGAAGCTATCAAGATTACCGGAATGCGAAAGGCCAATGATGCCTATGATGCTATTGTCAACAATCCAGAATTTGCTTCATTATTAGAAGCGGTACCCTATCGACATCCTGCTCAATTGTATGAAGCATTTGGTTATATTTTCGTTGCTATAATACTGTGGCTGATTTATTGGAAAACTGATAAAAGAAAGAATTTAGGTTTTATCTTTGGTGTATTCCTGATCTTACTATGGACTGTACGCTTTATAGTAGAGTTTGTAAAGAAAAGCCAGGGAGGCTTTGAGGAAAGTTTAGGGCTATTTTCTACAGGACAATGGTTAAGTTTACCATTTATAGCCGCAGGAATCTACTTTGCATTTGCTTCATTAAACAGACGTACTGAAGTTCAATAAAATTATAAAAAAATATAAATATCCAATACCACTATTATAGTGGTATTTTTTTATGACATTTTAAGACAAAAGTCAAATAATTGTCATTCCTATAAGTATTATCTAACTAGCTGTTAACGATTTATAAGATTCATAATGTCTAACTTAGATCTAAACATAAATCATACAACCATGAAGTTAAAGACGCTAACAGTATTGTTATTATCTCTGTTCGTATTTCAGGGAATAACTGCACAAAAAAAAGACAGTAAGTCAGAAAGAAAGGACAACAAAGAAATTATGGCTAAGGCCATGGAAGTTAAACAAATGATGATTGAAAAAGACGAGGCTCTGGCTGAGTTTTTTGACAATTCTGAAGGTTATGTAATTTTTCCTTCTGTCGGAAAAGGAGGATTCATCGTAGGTGGAGCTTATGGTAGAGGCGTCGTTTTTGAAGATGGTATGCACGTAGGTAACGCTAGTTTAAAACAATTAGACGTTGGGTTACAAGCAGGAGGAAAATCATATAGTGAGATCATCTTTTTTGAAACGGAGGAAGCTCTTAATAAGTTTAAAGATGATAAGTTTGAACTTTCTGCTGAAGTATCCGCTACCATTATTGATGAAGGCGTAGCTAAGAAAGCCAAGTTTAAAGATAATGTTTTAGTAATGATTATGCCAAGAAAAGGATTAATGGTTGACGCTTCCATTGGAGCACAACGATTTGACTATGAAAAGGATATGAATGATACTAGAGTTAGTGACTGGTAGAATAAAAAAATGCTAGAATAGAAAAAGCCCGATTAAATAAATCGGGCTTTTATATGTCATATCAACTTCATTTAAGTTAGAAAACTTCATTTGATTCTTTGAGCTTTTCAGTATTTTCAACTAATTGAAGTTCGTCAATTATCTTTTGAATATCTCCATTAATGATATTTCCTAAATCATAAAGGGTTAAATTAATTCTATGATCTGTCACCCTTCCTTGTGGATAATTGTATGTTCTAATCTTTGCTGATCTATCACCGGTAGAAACCATACTCTTTCTCTTTTCAGAGTCCGCCGCTTGTTTTTTAGCCAGTTCTATTTCATAAAGACGAGACCTCAATACTTTAAGTGCCTTTTCTAAGTTTTTATGGGATGATTTCTGATCCTGACAACTTACAATCATACCTGTAGGCTCATGGTGTAGCTTAATGGCAGAATAGGTCGTATTTACAGATTGTCCTCCTGGTCCTGTAGAAGTTGTTCTTTCAATCCTTACCTCAGCCATATCCAACTCTACATCAAACTCTTCAGCTTCAGGCAGTACAATTACTGTTGCCGCACTGGTGTGCACTCTACCTTGAGTTTCTGTTTGTGGCACACGCTGAACGCGGTGTACTCCTGCTTCAAATTTCAAAGTCCCGTAAGCATCCTCTCCGTTCACTTCAAAGATGATTTCTTTGTAACCGCCACTTGTTCCTTCATTTAGATCCACAACACTTACACTCCAACCTTTTCCTTCGCAATACTTGGTATACATACGATAAAGATCTCCGGCAAATATACTTGCTTCATCTCCTCCCGTACCTGCTCTGATCTCCACAACACAATTCTTAGCATCTTCAGGGTCTTTAGGCACCAGCATGAATCTGATTTTATCCTCAAGCTCCGGCAATGCCTCCTTGGCTTCATCCAATTGCATCTTAGCCATCTCCACCATTTCAGCATCACTACCGTCAGCGATAATCTCCTCTGCTTCTTTAAGGTTATCTGTAAGCTCTATATAACGCTCTCGTTCGTCCATAATAGCTCTAAGATCCTTATACTCCTTATTAAGCTTTATATATCGCTGTTGGTCTGCAATAATATCAGGCTGAATAATCAGATCACTCACCTCATCAAATCGTTGCTTAACAATATTTAATTTATCAATCATAATATACTCCTGTTCGTAGAATGTACAAAAATAAGCTTTTTAACCAAAATGAAATATAGTCAGGTTCAAGATTTATGGTATAAATTATGATATATCATAATATATGACAAATAACTCTGTATTAACCTGTAAGCGTTTTAAATGGCATCATCTGTTTGCCATTCTGACACTGCTCCTGAGTGTTAATTCCGATTATAATCATTTGACTACGGTTCAAAAAGAGACTGTCGAGTTACAAATAAAGCCAAGTTCTTCGTTTGGAATAATATTCCTCTATAGGAAAGCTCTATTACCTGAAAAATCTCGTTTTCTTAAACTTTCACAAAAAGAAATTATTGCTTCACAATATTGGTGTCATTTAATATCTGCGTGTCAAAAGAGCCTGGTGAAGAAAAGGAATGACATTAAGCATAAACGCTATATCAATTATTCTACATTATTTGTCGATCACCTGAAATTATATTCATAATCACTTTAGTAGATCTGATCAATTTTTGACAACTATTAAAGTGAACAATTATGAAATACAAAAAATGGCTAAGAAGATTAGCTCTAATCTTTTTTATAATACTAGCCTGCTTAATTCCTGTTCCTCTTGTTCTGAACAAAAGAAAGGAAGGACAATTTAACGATGATCATCAAATTGAATTATCTCTTGACAAAGAGGATAAAACGGAAAATGAAAAATCAGATATAGATTACAGACTATAAGACTAATTCCTATTTATACCCAAATGTTCCAAACTCACTAGTAATAGTGAGTTTTTTTGTATCTGCATCTTCAACTCTACCTATGATCTTAGCATCTACATTGAAACTTTTAGATATTGCAATAATATCCGCTGCCACATCCTCAGAAACATACAACTCCATACGATGTCCCATATTAAAAACCTGATACATCTCTTTCCAATCTGTGCCTGAGTTTTCCTTAATCAACCTAAATAACGGCGGTATATCAAACATATCATCTTTGATGATATGAAGATCTTCTATAAAATGAAGGATTTTTGTTTGTGCTCCTCCACTACAATGGATCATTCCATGGATGTTTTCACTAGAATATTTTGACAAAATCTTCTTTATTATTGGCGCATAAGTTCTAGTAGGAGATAAAACCAATTTTCCGGCATCAATAGGAGAACCTTCAACTGCATCTGTTAGTTTAGTATTACCACTATACACTAAATCAAATGGAACTGCTGCATCATAGCTTTCCGGGTATTTTGTAGCCAGTTCTTTGCTAAAGACATCGTGTCTGGCGGAGGTAAGACCATTACTTCCCATGCCACCATTATACTCTGTTTCATAACTTGCCTGTCCATAGGATGCCAGACCTACTATTACATCCCCAGGCTTTATATTAGCATTATCAATAATATTACTACGTTTAACCCTAGCAGTTACGGTTGAATCCACAATAATTGTTCTTACTAAATCTCCCACATCTGCAGTTTCACCTCCGGTTGAGTGAATCTTAACACCAAAAGAGTCTAATTCTGCTATCAATTCTTCAGTTCCATTAATAATCGAACTAATAACTTCTCCGGGAATAAGGTTTTTATTTCTTCCTATTGTAGAAGATAACATAATATTATCTGTAGCTCCAACACACAAAAGATCATCAATATTCATTATCAATGCATCCTGAGCTATACCTTTCCATACGGATAAATCACCGGTTTCTTTCCAATACATATAAGCCAGTGAAGATTTCGTACCTGCTCCGTCCGCGTGCATAACTATACAATAGTCATCATCACCGGTTAAGTAATCCGGAACTACTTTACAGAATGCTTTAGGAAATAAACCTTTATCAACATTCTTAATCGCATTATGCACATCTTCTTTAGAAGCAGAAACTCCTCGCTGAGCGTATCGCTTACTAATTTCTTGACTCATAGTTTATGGAATTAAAGCGCAAAGATAATTCAATTTAAAACAAACCCCAGTCAATAAAGAAAAAATCCCAACCTCATGAATTATGAAAGTTGGGATTAAGGTTTTGGGTAATTATATTTTAATCCTATTCCCAGTCGGGCATAGCTGCATCAGCAACTAATCGCTCTCTGGACGATAAATCATCGATGGCCAAGGTTTGTATATTTTTCTGAGAAACACCGTCATTCGATGTATTTACATAGATTACCGAAACATCATTAGGTGAAAATCTGGGATCCAGATCATTAGTACCCGAAGGTTTGTCCTCTGACAAATCTACAGAAGTACTATTGACAAAATCATACATAAACATCCTAGAGTTAAGTCTCCTGTAATCTGCACTTTCAAAACCAGATACATCTCTTGTGTATAAGAGTTTAGTATTGTCAACTGATAAATCCAGACCACCTGCAGCACCATTAACACCTTCTAAAATTACGGTTTGCTCAACTCCTGATTCATTAATGGTAAATATTCTAACATCATAACCCTCTAGATTATTAGTTTTTAGTGCTATGATACCTGACTGAGAGTTTTTAACAACTTCAGAAACTAAACTACCGTCCATCGTTTGATAGACTAGCTCTATACCACTACCATCGGTGTTTATTCTATACAATTTATCTTGATTAGGAAATAGTAGTTTTGAACCATTACTATCCCAGGAAAAATCAATCTCTTCCAGATTAAATCCGGAAACCGGAATTTGATTAGTTACCTGCCGGACATTTGATCCATCTTCATCCATAGTAAACAGATGTGTTTGAGAACCTACCGATTGAAGAAAAGCAATTCTTTCTGTGCTTTCGTTTCTACGAGGTCTAAAACTATTTTTTGAAGACGATGACAATTGTAAAATAGTCCCTCCGTCTTCATCTGATGAAAAAATCACACTATTACCGTTGATCAATCGTGTAAATACTACTCTATTATTTGGTGGATTTTGAGTTTCAAATGAAAAGGAAGTACTATTCACCGGATCATTAATTCCATCATTGGTAATTACCTGCCAAAAATACTTGACTCCAAAGGATAAATCTGAAATTACCAAAGTAGTGTCCATAAGGTTTTCAAATAGTTCTATTTCTGAATTCAGATCATTTCTTAAACTAACAATGTACGTGAGTTCATCATCGGTATCTGGATCGCTTCCACTCCACTTCAATTCTACCTCAATAGGTAAACCTGTTGTGTTATCCGCAGGTAAGATTAGCTGAGCAGCATTTGGCGGACGATTCGAAGCTGTTTCAACATCCATCTCAAAGACAACTTCAATTTCTCTATCCGGTATAATGGAGATCGCCTCAAATTCTGCCAGAAGACCCTCCTTCTGAGCTGACAAAGAGTATTCACCCGATGGTATATTCTCTATTTTATAAAAACCATCTTCATCAGTAAAAACGGTACTCGAAGAAGGGTTAGTAGAAATCTTTACGTTTTCAATAGGTTCATTGGATCCATTTTCTACCACTCGTCCCGTCACAGAACCTAAACCTTCCAGATCAATGGTATCCTCGCTGCAAGAAGTCACCAAAAAGACTGCTAAGAAGGGGATAATTATATTTTTAAAAAACTGCATGACTTTAATAACATTTTTCTTTTAGAAAAATTCTAATTAGATTCTTCTACTACTATTTTTCGATTTCTTTTCCTGAGCTTAGATAACGCCTTTTGCTCTCTGCGTTCTTGCTTACGCAACTCTGATTCCATTTTTAAGGGCTTTTTAAGGTAATATTGAAGTCCAATCGTAAAATTAAGATACTGATCATCGCGTTTTCCCTGAACTATATTATCTACATCATCTCCAAAAACTAAATGATGACCAGCTTGAACTGAAATTCCTATCTCGTCAGAAACCAGATACTCTATCCCCCCTCCATATTGAGCTTTGAAAAAAGTCTTATTGAAATCGTCTGAGTTAACAGTACCTATACCTGCAAAAACAAATGGTGAAATCTTTTCATAAGGTAAAAGGATAAGTTCACTATTAAGATTAATTGCATTAAAACCTTCTGTAAAAGCTTCTCCATTACTCAGCTCAAATTTATCTATTCCAATACCAATATTTAGATAAGGATTAAAATACCATTTGCCTCCAATTCCTAAAGAATAGGACAAATCCTTATCACTATAATCTCCATTGATTAAAGCTCCCCCACCATTTAAGAATAGCCCTAACCTGCCTCTTCTTTCCTTAAAATATCTTTCATATAAACCTGTATTTTCGGACTCTGTTCTTTCTGCCCTATACTCTGTGATTAGGTTATCAATTTCATCCTTATTAGCCTTGGTTCCCCAAAGATTATCTTCTATACCCTCCAGAATCAGGGCTTCCACAGCTTTTTCTATCGCTTCAGACACTGCTAGCTGACCGGGTTCGTTTTTTGTAAATCCAGTTTCAGCCTCCAGAAGTCTTCTAAATTTCACGTATCTAAAAAAGTTAGCATCCAAAGCCTGAGATAAAATTGTTTTCGACACATACACGGTTTTCAATATTTTACCGCTAGAGGTTGATACCGCTCTAAGATATACTGTGATTCGATCCTGCCGATATTGTGTAGATGCTCCTACACCAAAATATCTAGCACCCAGACCTCCGGTAATAATATTAGAATCATAAGATATAATTCCTCCTTCTAATATTATTCCTGCATATAATAATGGTGGTAATTGTGGATCTGTGCCGTCCTGGTTTTTACTATATTCCTTTCTGGTTGATCTGATAATATTCCTTTCATTTAACAGGTTGCTTAAATTTTCCCTTTCAATAGGAACAAACCAATTAGAATCTTCCAGAGCTTTGATAAGTATAGTAGTAGCTCCCTGAGTTACAGCCGTACTAAATGTGCTTCCCCCTTCAGTGGGCTTATACTGACCTGTCTGATCTCTAAACTTATACACTCCCACAACCACTGGTTCTACAGGTGGTGGTAATTTTTTTATTTCTTTTGTAACTGACGTTCTTTCTCCCAATCTCGCATCTTCAACTTGCAATGGCTGATTAAAATAGGTGCCGCAAGAAGTAAAAAGTGCAAAACCTATTCCCAGGAGAAATACTTTACTATATTTCACTGACATTAATTAATTTAGTTAGGTATTATAACTTGGGATTGATCTCCGGTACTTGTATCTAATATGTTAATAACAAGCCCTTCTGAGGATGGAAAAATTTCAATAAACAATGTCCCGAAACTAAATGTTCCTTCGGTTAACCCTTCTTCTCCGAACTGTTCATTAAAAAGTGTTCTGGAGATTTGGTTTAACAATTGATTATTCAATCCATCTGTAAACCTATCCAAATCAGATCTCCCATCATTAGCATCTTCCTGATCTGCAAAATCATTTTGCGATTCTGCTGAAGTCAGAAGCCATTGGTAATTAAATGTATCTCCACCAAACGCAGGGTTTTTAGGCCTATACACCAAATCCTGTGCTGACAAAGAATTAAATGAGATGATTAAAATAATTATTAGACTGATTTTTTTTATCATATATGATAATTTCAATATTGAATGATATTGTTTTTTTGGTTTTTTAAATCTTTAAAGTATATAAAAACTTTTCTGATAGCTATATCAGACATTTCTTCTAAGTATTCTATATCAGGTTTTGCTAAAAACTCATGTATCACTTGATCATCAATTTTAACCTGAATGATGGTACTCCTACCGAAGCTTAATTGTTCGTAAACACCTACCACCTTTGAACCATTAATCTGATTTTGATTATATGTGTTATAGAAAAATTCATAGAAATCCTTTCCCGGTTTTGTTTTCGTTTCTTCGACCACAATACCTTTAATTTCTATTCCATCATCAGGATCATAGACAATTGCCTCTTTCTTTATTTCATTAAGCGCTACCCTATCCTTAGCTAAAATTTTATCGTCTTCATAAATCAACAAAAGCATAACCAATTTCTCTTTTATTTGTCTATGAATTGCAAAATTGGACAGTATCTTTCTTTCATTAGCTTCAAGCGTAAATCTTCCATCTTGCTCATTTTTAGTCAAAGCTCCGTTAGACTCTGTTTTAAAAGCCGTAAAAACATATCTGAGACTTTTAAAAACCTCTGATGAATTTGTAACAGTTGCTCTAAATACGACCATCTCATCTACCACAGAAGTCTCTAGTTTTGCAGTGACTTGATTATCATCAGATGACTGCGTATAACCGGAGATACAAATGAGCAATAAGAAAATCCTGATTAACATTTTTTAAAAACTTCTGATAATAATACTTCTGGCATTACCAGTCATCTTAAACTTTAAACTATTTGACAGTTCGTTAGTCCCAAATCTTTCAAAATATAGGTTATCTCCCTCCTGCATAAGCTCCAGACCGGTTGATGATTTTGGATCGAACGAATAATCCAGCACTACATTATTTTGTCCATTCTGAGAAATTGTCTTTTGAATTTCAAAAGATGTTTCATCTATCTCAATCACATTATTATTGCCATTTTGCACTAAAACGATATTAGACCTACTGGCATTGACATTTGCATTAATATCGTTTCTCTGACCAACCTGTTGAATAAAAATGGAATTTGAGGTTGAAGAATTCATACTAGTATCCCTATTTGGATTTTCAATATTGATCTGTGATAACAGAATCATCTGATTATCTACCGATAGAACCGTATCAGGATTTGAGTTGTCATTTTGAGCAATAACGCTGATAACTGAGAAAAAGAAAACGCTTAGCAAGCAAAAGTATCTTTTCATAAAGAGTTATTTTCTATGTTATTTAAAATGAGTGAAAGAAGAGCCGTATTCATAAAGAATACAACTCTTCTTGTCTATTTACTGGTTTGGTTTACTTATTTATTAGTTAGAACCTGTCTGAGTTACAATAGCTGAGTTAGCAGTTCCATTCTGTAGAATGATGCTACTATTCATATTACCTGATTGCGTAACAAACGTAAAGTTATCTGCTCCAAGCTGAGTATCTTCAGCTAAGTTCATATCACCAGCCTGAAAAATATCACTGATATTTCCTGCTCCGCTCTGAGAAGATAAAGCTATATTTTCATTACCTAATTGAATTTGGCTAACGATATTTCCTTCTCCAGATAATCCAGATCCTCCTTCTTGAGAAGCTTCAGCAATGTTACCATCACCTATCTGGAATTGTTGAGAAAAGTTCTCTCCACCAAAAGTTAAAATATTTTGAGTCACAGCAGCACTGTTTCCATTACCTAATTGAGTCTGAGTAATGATGTTGTCATCCTCCTCGTGTCTACCGAAAGCAACGTTTTCATCTCCTGACTGGAACTGGTCAACAGTACCTCCTCTAGAAGTGAAGAAAAATCCTCCCTGAACTGCTTCTGCACTGTTCCCTACTCCACTCTGAGATTGAATAGCAGTGTTTTCAGTACCTGATTGAGTTACAAGCGCTAGGTTTTCGTCACCTCCCTGATCCTGATCAGATACGTTGTCACTTCCGTTTTGTGAAGCATCTGCAATGTTTCCGTTACCTATTTGGATTTGTAATACAGAGTTATTACCTCCAAAAGAACCTAAATTTTGGTCTGCAGAAGCACTGTTTCCATCTCCTAACTGTCCCTGACCTATGTAGTTGTTATCTTCTTCATGGTTAGCAAAAGCAGTGTTTTCTTCACCAATCTGGATTTGTTCTACTGTACCTCCTCTTGAATCAAACAAACTACTTCCCTGAATTGATGTAGCCGAGTTACCTCCACCATCTTGATCCTGATAAAGACTGTTGTCAGTTCCCCACTGCTCGCCCACAGCAGAGTTAGACTCTCCTAACTGGTACTGTTCTGAAGCATTAGCTTCTCCTACCTGAGCTATAGTGGCTGAATTAAAACCTCCTTCTTGTAAGCTTCCACTAAAATTTGATGCCCCTTCCTGAGAAGAAGTTGCAGAATTAGAGTCCCCAAACTGCAACTGTACAGCAGTATTGAATTCCCCTTCCTGTGTGGTAGTTGCAGTGTTAGCATTACCTTCCTGTAATTGGTCAGATAAGTTATCTCCTCCAAAAAAAGCAAGATTTTGAGAAGCACTGGCAGAGTTACCATCACCAATTTGCTCCTGGTAAACCTGGTTTCTATCTTCTTCGTGTTGTGCGAATGCTGAGTTTTTGTTACCGGTTTGTGTCTGTACAACTAAACCATTCCTGGAAGCAAAAGAATCACTTCCTTGAACAGCCACTGCTGTATTAGACATCCCTTCCTGTGTTGTAACTGATCCATTTTCAAGACCTGTTTGTGTAATATCAGCACTGTTGTTATCCCCTGTTTGTGTAACATTGCTGTTATTAGACTGAGCAACCATCATAGTTGCACTTAGCAAGGCTGCTAAGCTAAAAACGACTTTTTTCATACGTAAAATATAATTAAAATGATTAATGAGTTTTAATTTCAAAAACACATAAGTTTAGTGCACAGAATATCATATATCATAGTCAAAAAAACTTTGATTCTGCACAATTCGGGAGATTTAAAGGGGTAGCTTTTTTAATCCTAATCTTTTAAAGCATTCCCAAATTTATAAAATATTTAATGCGATATTCCTTAAATATTTAAGATTTCGATGAAATACAAATAAAAAAACTCGCAAAAACTTAGGTTTTCGCGAGTTCATAGGGGTTAAACAAATGTTATAGATTTTAAAATATATTTTCCGACAAATAAAGAAGTAAGTAACTTCCTACTTATTTGATTATCTGGTGAATAATAACTCTCTATATTTAGTTAAAGGCCATAGTTCATCATCAACCAATAGTTCTAATTTATCACAACTGTATCTGATTTCATCAAACAAAGGCTTTACCTTAAAGCAATAATCATTAGCTTTTTCTTCCAAGTCCTCAAGTTTATTTGCCTTTTTCCTCTCCTCAGTCATCTCGTTAACCTTGGTATTTATTTTACCAATATGCTCAGAGATCTCTTCTATAATCTCCATCTGCTCCTTAGCAAATTTCTTAAAATCATTACCATAAAGTTCCTTAAGCCCAGAAACATTATTAATCAAGGTATTCTGATACTTGATTGCAGTAGGAATGACATGATTTCTAGCGATATCACCAAGTACTCTACCTTCAATCTGAATCCTCATTACATACTCTTCTACTTCAATTTCATAGCGAGCTTCAGCTTCAATTTTATTCATCACTCCCATTTCCTCAAAAAGTTTTAAACTTTTATCAGCAACTTTAACTTTTAGTGCTTCAGGAGTTGTTTTATTATTACTTAGACCTCTTTTCTTAGCTTCCTTTTCCCACTCTTCACCATATCCATTACCTTCAAAAAGGATTTTCTTCGATTCCTTAATATATTCTCTCAACACATTAAAGATAGCCTCATCCTTCTTAAGATCTTTCTTTTCGATTAGTTGATCTACTTCTTTTTTAAATTCTACTAATTGTTTTGCTACAATTGTATTTAAAATAGTCATAGGGTTAGCACAATTCGCTTTAGAACCTACTGCTCTGAACTCAAACTTATTTCCTGTAAAAGCAAAAGGTGAGGTTCTGTTACGATCTGTGTTATCTAAAAGTATGTTAGGAATTTTACCAACTACATTAAGTTTTAAATCTGTTTTTTCCTTTGGTGAAAGTTTACCATCTGTCACACCTTCCAGTTCTTTTAATACCGCAGTAAGCTGATCTCCGATAAACACAGACATAATAGCCGGTGGTGCCTCATTAGCACCTAATCTATGATCATTACTTGCAGAAGCAATACCCGCTCTCATCAATTCTTCATTATCATTAATCGCTTTTATCGTATTGATAAAAAACGTAAGGAACTGCAAATTACTCATTGGAGTCTTCCCTGGTCCTAGCAAATTAACACCTGTATCCGTTCCCAGAGACCAGTTATTATGCTTACCCGAACCATTAACTCCTGCAAATGGTTTTTCGTGCAGTAAAACTTTAAGATTATGTCTTGCTGCAACTTTACCCATCACATCCATCAATAATGAGTTATGATCTACTGCCAGGTTAGTTTCTTCATAAATTGGTGCCAACTCGAACTGATTTGGTGCCACTTCATTATGTCTTGTTTTAACAGGAATCCCCAGTTTCATACACTCAACTTCCAGATCCATCATAAAATTAAGTGCCCTTGTAGGAATACTACCAAAATAATGGTCGTCTAATTGCTGACCCTTAGCCGGAGAATGTCCTAATAACGTTCTACCGGTCATCACTATATCAGGTCTGCTGCTAGCTAAAGCATTATCTATTAAAAAATATTCTTGCTCCCACCCTAATGAAGCATTAACTTTTTTTACATTTTTATCAAAATACTTAGCTACAGATGTAGCCGCATTATCAACTGCTTGTAATGCTCTTAATAAAGGTGTTTTAAAATCTAATGCTTCACCTGTATACGCTACAAATACTGTAGGGATACAAAGTGTAGTTCCGTATATAAATGCAGGTGATGTAGGGTCCCAAGCCGTATATCCTCGTGCTTCAAAAGTATTTCTTATCCCTCCGTTAGGAAATGAAGAGGCATCAGGCTCTTGCT